>JBGTGC010000122.1:0-25636 GCA_041746935.1 Dermatophilaceae bacterium | reverse complement strand
AGCGGTGGCCACCGGCGCGGGAGACCTACCCGCTCGATGGGTCATCCACACCGTGGGGCCCAACGCTCACCGCGGGCAAACCGACCCCGACCTGCTGGCGTCGTGCTTTCGACGCAGCCTCGACGTCGCCGCGCAGATCGGGGCACGCTCGATAGCCTTTCCAGCGATCAGCGCAGGGGTCTACGGGTGGGACGGTGCACGCGTCGCCGACATCGCCGTGCGAACCATGCGCGAGTTTGAAGCCACCACCACCACTGACGTGGAGTTAGTGCGCTTCACTCTGTTCAACGAGGAGCTTTTAGCCCTGTTCGCGCAGGCCCTGCAGAGATAAGGTCAGATATGCGCATCAACGACGTAATTCGCCGGAAAGGCTCAACGGTCTCGACCGTGCAGCCGCAGGCGACCGTGACCGACCTGATCGAGTTGTTGGCCGAGAAGGGGATCGGCTCGGTGGTGGTCAGCACAGCGGGGGACGACGTCGAAGGCATCGTCAGCGAGCGTGATGTCGTCCGCGGGCTGCGGGAGTTTGGCCCAGGGCTCCTAGACCAACCGATCAGTTCTATCATGACCGCCGACGTGCACACCTGCTCGCCCGAGGATGACCTCGAGACGGTGGCGCACACCATGACCGACCAGCGAATTCGTCATCTTCCCGTCGTGGTTGATGGCCACCTGCGCGGCATCGTGAGTATCGGTGACATCGTGAAGAGTCGGATGGATGAGTTGCAGGGCGAGCGCGATCAACTCGTCGGCTATCTACAGCAGTAGCCCCCACCGAACCGGAGATTGACGTCTGTCGACCTCACGTCGACCCGGCCGCGCCGCCTCCTCCACCACCGACGGTCCCGGTGACCGTTGACCCTGTCCCGGCGCTGGTCGCCATAAAGGCACCCGCGTAGATGGCCCAGAAGGGAACCATGAGGGCTTCCTGCCCCTGGCCCAGACCAGCGAACGCTGCCAGGGCCTGTCCTCGCTCACCAGCTCGCTCCAGCAACTGCTCGACCTCATCGGCCTGGCCGGTCGCGATCAGATCTGGCACCGCAACGTCCAGATCAAGCGTGGCATGGGGATCGTTCGCTGCCGCCGCAAGACCCTCGCGATAGGCCTGCCAAGACGCGGCAGCATGCTGCCCAGCCGACGAGAGTTTTGAGAAGGAGAAGATCATCACCGTTGCCGTAATGGCCAAGAGCACCGCAGGGATGACGCCGACCAACATCAGCAGTTCCTCGCCCACCGCCAGGAGCACGAAAGCTGCGGTGGCCAGCAGCGTTGCCAGGATCATCACCCACCCCAGCGCGTTCCGGGCTCTCGACGCTGCCGGGTTGAGCCATCCGCGCTCGGTCAACTGCTGGCGCACTGCGTCCTGCACCGGGCTGGTCTGCTGTGAAGCCTCGCTCAGCGCCTTGCCGCGCAAAACGCCGTCGTCGGCGCGACTCTCCAACTCCCTCCAGACGACCTTCTCCACAGGGCCGCGGACGGCGCCCGGGTCGATCAGTCGGATCTGGACCGCCTCGATCTTCGGCTCGCTCTCCTCGCCCATCAGGATCAGGTCCGCATCGCTCTCGGCGGCCTCTGGCTCAATGCTCAACACCCCACGTCCGGCCAGGTCGACGATCGTGGCCGGCAAGGCCGAGGCCGACGGGCCGCCAAGGGCCAAGGCCCCACCCACCGCCGCAGCCAGGTCATCAGGACGAGCGCTGGTGGGCCGCTGCTGTGGCACCACTACCTTCACCCGCCGACTGAAGATGCGCAGGGAGACGAGGAACCCGACCAGCGTCAACGCCAGGGTCACCCACGGGGCCCAGGTGCGACCGGCCGCAGTTGACCAGTGCTCGAAGGCGTTGGGGGTGGTGTCCTGTTGGAGCGTGATGTCGATCTGGTCCAGGCCGGTGACCAAGGATCCGGCGACCTCGCCTTCGGCGAGCGATGGGATCAGCGACTGCTCCACGATGTCGGCTTGGTCGTCTTCTGGCAACGCGCCATCGACAAGATCCTCGCCGGCGTAGATTCCCGCCCGAGCGTCCTCGGGATCCTCAGGATGACGGTTGATCAGGATGGCGACGGTGCGCTGCTGGTCCGTGCTTGCGGCTGCGGACCACTGCTCCTGCAGGACCGCGACCTGGTCCAAAGTATCGTCCGCAGAAGCGTCGAGGGCCCGGACGTAGGCCACGATCTCGACGTCGTTGCCCTGTTCGATCTCGTTGATGCGGTCATCAATCTGCACTTCGGCTTCGATTGAGATAGACGTGCCGGTGTCGTCATACACCTGCTGTTCAGCGGTAAGCGTGCCGAACGGTGGTGGATCTTCACCTTGATCCAAGACCAGGGCGATGACCCCCGCTGCAATCACGAAGAGCGCCACGACCACGCCGCCGATGATCCACGGGCCAGAGTCGCGGGACGGCGCAGAATCCATGACCAAGTGTGGACACACGCAACCGGCGAACGTCGAATCGACCTGCCCGATAGGCTCTTCGCGAGCGGATCAACACGAGTCATCACGAGGCGTGGGAAGGCAAGCATGAGCGAGGGACTGGTCGCAGCGGCAGAGCACCGGCTGCCCGACATGCTGACGGATCTCGAGCGGTTGATCACGTTGGAGACACCTTCCAGTGACCACGATGCAGTGGCCCGTGGCGCGGCAGACATCGCTGTCCTCCTTCACGAACGCCTCGGGAGACAGTGCGAAGTCCTCACGCGCCAGGGCGTCACCCATCTCCGGCTGCGCTTCGGCCGAGACGCTGACCAGCCTGTCCGCGTGCTGCTCCTGGCCCATCAAGACACGGTGTGGCCCCACGGCACGCTGGAGCGCCTGCCCTTCTCGACTCAGAACGGCATCCTGCGCGGGCCTGGCTCCTTCGACATGCTGACCGGCCTGGTCATGGCCATCCACGCCGTGGCCATGTTGCAGGAGCACGGCGACCCACTGGACGGGCTCAGTTTGCTCATCACGGGCGACGAAGAAGTGGGGTCGCAAACCTCACGCGGCCTCATCACCGACGAGGTCACCGACAAGCCTGCGGTCTTGGTCCTCGAAGCCAGTGCCGATGGCGGCACGGTCAAGATCGGCCGCAAAGGGGCCTCGATTTTCCGAGTCACGGTGCACGGCAAGGCTTCACACGCCGGCCTGGAGCCTGAGGTCGGCATCAACGCCACCGTCGAGCTGGCCCACCAGGTCCGGATCATTGCCGGGTTGGGGGACGACGCCCTCGGCACCAGCGTTATCCCGACCACGATGGGCGGCGGCAGCAGTAGCAACACCGTGCCCGCGTCGGCATACGTCGATGTCGACTCCCGAGCCCACACCGAGGCCGAGCAGCATCGGGTGGAGGCCGCGCTGCACGCACTCACGCCACATCTGGATGGCGCACGCATCGAGGTCAGCGGCGGCATCGACCGACCGCCGCTCCAGCGCACATCATCCGAGCAGTTGTATGCCGTGCTCGGCGAGGTCTGCCAGAAACTAGGGGTCACGACACCGGAGGGGGTCGACGTCGGGGGCGCCTCTGACGGCAACATTACGGCGGGCGAGGGCGCACCGACACTGGATGGTTTGGGAGCAGTGGGTGCTGGCGCGCACGCCGACCACGAGCACGCGATCATCGACGAGATCCCGGCGCGGACCGCGGTGCTGGCCGCATTGGTCAGACGACTGTTGACTCAAACCCCTGCATGAACGAGGACCGACTGCTCGACAGCGCACGCACCGACGCCGCACAAGCCATCAGCCGAGCGGGCATCGACGTCGACCTTGTCGAGCGGGTCAGCGAGGCCCAAGCCGCCTCCGACCTGCTCAATCGGGTGTGGCAGATGCCGCCCGGCACCGATGTCATGGAGCTCAGCACCTTGGTCGCGTTGGCGCACACCGGCAACTATGTGGCCGTCGCGCGATCGCAAGCGCGGGATCGTGAGGTGATCGCGGCCAGCGTTGGCTTCTTCGGTCCGCCCGGTCAGCCGCTGCATTCGCACATCACCGGTGTCGCTGGGTCGGCCGTCGGTCGCGGCATCGGTCGCGCGATGAAACTGCATCAACGCGCTTGGGCGATCGAGCGGGGAGTCACGGAGATCACCTGGACTTTCGATCCGCTCGTCGCTCGCAACGCCTTCTTCAACATCGCGACGATCGGTGCCCAGGCCGCGGTCTACTTCCCGGATCACTACGGGCCGATGATCGACGGGCTCAACGCCGGCCAAGGCTCGGATCGCATGCTGATGCGCTGGGATCTGACCGCGGATCTTCCGACGCGGGTGGGCACGCAACCCGCCGCCAGCGGACGGCATACGGATCAGAACGTTCGTCACGTCGACATCCCCCTGGACATCGAGGCGCTCCGCCGTGCCGATCCCGAGGCGGCCATCGAGTGGCGCGCCTCCACCCGAGCAGCGTTCACTGCTCTGATGGGCGATGGTTGGCGCGTCACCGGAATCGAACGACCTGCCCGCTACATCCTCACCAAGGAGCACGGATGAGACTGCGCGAGTTGCGATTGCACCACATCGAGATGCCGCTGGCGTCGCCGTTCACCACCTCGTTCGGCAGCGAGACGACCAAGCGGACGTATGTCGTCGAGGCTGTTGCAGAGACCTCCGCCGGCTTCACCACGGGCTGGGGTGAATGCGTCGCCATGACCGCGCCGCTATATTCGTCCGAGTTCTTGACCGGCGCGGCCGAGGTCACGCAGCGGTGGATCGGCCCCGCATTGTTCGCGGTCCAGGACCTGCGTGCGGAGAGCATCGCGACCCATCTGGAGCACCTCGTCGGCCACCCGATGGCCAAGGCGGCGGTGGAGATGGCCGTCCTGGATGCCCAGTTGCGCGCGGCCGACCTGTCGTTCGCGGCCTACCTCGGGGTGACGACCAAAACAGTGCCCTCGGGTGTTTCTGTTGGCATCCAAGACTCGGTGCCCGAGATGATCGAGGCAGTCCGAGCCTATGTCGAGGCTGGCTATGCCCGCATCAAACTCAAGATCAAGCCGGGCGCGGACCTAGAGCCGGTTGCGGCGGTGCGTGCGGAGTTCGGCGACGACATGCTGCTCCAGGTGGACGCCAACGCCGCATACACCCTGGTTGATGCGGCGCACCTTCGACATCTGGACGACTACGGGCTGTTGCTGATCGAGCAGCCTTTGGGCGAGGACGACATCCGCCAGCACGCCGAGTTGGCCAAGCAGATGCGCACCCCGATGTGCCTGGACGAGTCGATCACCTCCCCCGAGGCTGCGGCGGACGCGATCAGCCTCGGCGCGGCAGCCGTGATCAACGTCAAACCGGGCCGGGTCGGGGGATACCTGCAGGCCAAGGCCATCCATGATGTATGCCGCGCGCACGGCATCGCGGTCTGGTGCGGCGGGATGTTGGAGACTGGGATCGGGCGCTCAGCCAATGCTGCCTTGGCTGGACTCCCAGGATTCACGCTGCCGGGCGACATCTCCGGTTCGGATCGGTTCTACGCCCAAGACATCGTGACCGAGCCAATCGTGATGCACGACGGGGTGGTCGACATACCGACGGGGCCAGGCTTCGGCGTGGAGGTCGACAGCGCGATGCTGGCGAGATTCACCACCAAAGTCCAGACCCTTACCCCCTGACTTCGGGGTAACCCTTTCAGGCAGCGACGAAATCAAGCCAGCTCACATCCCTGACGGCGATCTCGAAGCGATCGGTCGTCATGCGCGAAGCCAACCATCGCTGATGAACGGCTGAGACGGTTTCGACGTCGACGAGGTCCGGAGCAGTGGAGTCTCCAGCTTCGGCAAGTGCGGCGCGCGCCACTGTCCCCTCGCGGCCATCGTCGCTCAACGCGTTGGCCAGGAGTTCAAACGCGCTGCAATCGGCGATGCGGACCACGTGGCAGTTCCACATCGATGTGGCTACCACCAGCGATCCGTCCACCCACGGTGACGATGGCCATGACTCCAGCCAAGAACTGAACTCGGCCCTGCTGACGCTGAACGAGCCGCTTCATCAAGCCCGGTGCCAGCGCGTCGATCTGAGAACATGGGTTGCGCAAACCCGTCATGGTGAGGACTACTTCGCCGATATGCAGGTGGGTGCCGACCGGCAGAGGCAGCAGGTCAAGGCCACTCGTCGTGATGTTCTCACCCAAATCACCGGGACGGATGTCGAACCCCTCAGCGGCGAGCTCCTCGAACAGTTCGGCATGGATCAGGTGCACCTGCCGAAGATTCGGCTGCTCCGGATCGCGCGCCACCCGCGAGAGATGTTGCACGGTCGAGCCCGCGTGCGCATCGCCCGCAACACCGTGTCCTGCGACCAGGTCGATCACCTCCACGGCGTCCTTGCTGAAGCTGTGTTCGGGACTGAGGTGAACACCCACGACCTTCCCAGTGATTTCCGCCTCAGCATCGGTCGCCGCGGATCGCCGAGAGGTTGCCATACGCTCACATTAGTGCGCCGCTCGAGACAACTGCCGCGCAGAGTGGTGGGACAATCACTGGATGGCACGCGCATTCACCGTCGAACGATCCGTCACCATCGATGCCCCTGCGGAACAGGTCTATCCGCACGTGGTCGACCTACGGAAGTGGACCTCATGGTCGCCGTGGGAGGCGATGGATCCAAACATGCGGCACACCTACACCGCCCCGGACTCCGGTGTCGGGCAGAGCATGGCCTGGACTGGCAACCGGAAGGTCGGCCAGGGCTCGATGACGATCACGGACGCCGAGCCAGATGAGCGGGTGGCGCTGACCCTGTCGGTCCTCAAGCCCTTCAAAGCGACCAACACGGTGGACATTGTGCTGACCCCAGCGGGCGGAGCAACGAAGGTGCAGTGGATCATGCGCGGCCGCCAGAACCTGCTGATGCAGGCCGTGGACAGGGTCAAGTCGATGGACGAGATGCTCGGCAGGGACTTCGAGCGAGGTGGAAAACCTCAAACGAGTCGTCGAGTAGGCGCGTCGTGAGCAACCTCGAGCAGCGACCGAACGAGGTGCTCTGCGACGGTGCCGCCGGGGAATCACTCCAGATCATCTCCCCCCGAGACGTGCCCCTGGGCGGACCCAGAGCCATGACGGTGAGACGCACTCTCCCCATGCGGGCGCGGTCCCTGATCGGACCGTGGTGCTTCGCGGACCATTACGGCCCCGACCCGGTTGCCGAATCGGGTGGTATGGCCGTGCCGCGCCATCCGCACACAGGTCTGGCTACGGTCAGCTGGCTGTTCACCGGCGAAGTCGAGCATCGGGACTCAGCAGGCCACAGCGCAATCGTGCGCCCGAGGACGGTCAATCTCATGGTCGCGGGCCGCGGGATATCGCACTCGGAGTTCTCGACCTCAGAGACCACCGTGCTGCACGGAGCCCAGTTGTGGTTCACCCTGCCGGATCATCAGCGCTTCCGAGAACCCAGCTTCGAGGCGTTCACGCCTGATCCGATAGTCATCGACGACGCCAAGGTTCGGGTCTTCCTCGGCCAGATGGCGGGCACCTCGTCGCCGGTGCAGATGTATGCCGAAGGCTTGGGCGCTGAGATCGTCCTGCCTCCGGGCGGATCCACCAGACTGGCTGTTTCAGCGCTAGCCGAGCACGGAGTGCTGGTCGATCGGGGCACGGTCTCACTGAACAGTCAGCAGGTCGACCATCAGGAACTGGCGTACTGCCCGCCTGGTGTCACGACGCTCCACCTCGTGGCTGGCGACGAAAGTGCCCGGTTGTTATTGCTAGGCGGCCCGCCCTTTGGTGAGCAGATCGTCATGTGGTGGAACTTCGTCGGGCGCAGCCACCAAGACATCGTCGACGCCCGCGGGGTCTGGCAAGCCGACATCAATTCCGACCCAGATCCGACTTCGGGCGTCTTCGGCCCGTTCGGACCCTTCCCCGCCGATTCGGATGCCCCGCTGCCCGCACCGAAACTCCCGAATGTGCGCCTGCACGCCAGACCCTGATCGGCGATCAGCTCACGAGGTGCCCGGGTGTTGCGGCAGCATCCCAGTTCGGTCGGCTGCGGTTATGAGTTCGCGGTCGTAGGTGATGAAGTCGTCGGCTTCCAGGCGAAGGGCCACAGCGAGATGGATGGCATCCGCGCTTCGTAATCCTGAGGCGAAGGACGCGGCTCGCAGCAGGTCCGACCTGTCCAGGTCGACGATCGTGACCGCGTTCAACACTGCTACGACGAGGTGGCTACTGATTCCCCTGCGTTGCGAAGCGCAGTGCAACTCTGTGTGCAGCAGCATGGAAGAAACCAGATGATCGCTCGACCCGTATCGACGCGCGAGATGTGCGGCCAAGGGCGATGACTCAGGCTCCTCTATCACCAGCTTCAGCGCTGCCGAGGTGTCGAGATAACCGATCACCGATCTCCCCGAAGATCTGTGAGGACGTCAAGGCTGTCGAGGCCCCGGTCACGCGGCAGATCGAGGATTTCACTGATAGGCGTCCGGGCCACTCTCACAGCACCGCCCTCAAGCAGTCGCTCCAGGGACGTCGACTTTGCGGGTGAGATCACCGCCTTCACGACTCCGTTGTTGGTGATCTCAAAAGACTCTCCCGCCCCCACTCGGGCCAGAATTGAACTGCTGTTATTTCGTAATTCTCGATGGGCAATCTTTTCCACGGTCCACCTCCTGTAGCAATCGTAGCAAACCGTGCCGATCCGCCCGGAACACGGCAAGATGCTCCCATGAGCGAATATCCTCCCGTCACAAGTTGGCTGACCGACATGGACGGGGTGTTGGTCCACGAGGACGACGCGCTGCCGGGGGCGGCCGACTTCATCGAGGAGCTAAAGAAGTCGGACACCGACTTCCTTGTGCTGACCAACAACTCGATCTACACCCCGCGCGACCTTCAGGCACGGTTGAAGGCCAGCGGCATCGAGGTGCCCGAGGATCGCATTTGGACCTCGGCGCTGGCCACGGCGCAGTTCTTGCTCAGCCAGCGCGCGGAAGGATCGGCATACGTCATCGGCGAAGCCGGCCTCACCACGGCGCTGCACGACATCGGCTACATCCTCACCGACCGCGATCCGGACTACGTGGTCCTCGGCGAAACCCGCACCTACTCCTTCGAAGCGATCACCAAAGCCATCCGTCTCGTCGACCAAGGGGCGAGCCTCATCGCGACCAACCCCGACCCCAGCGGCCCCTCGGCGGCCGGCCCGATTCCAGCCACCGGCGCGGTCGCCGCCCTGATCACCAAGGCCATCGGGGTTGAGCCGTTCTTCGTCGGCAAACCAAACGCACTGATGATGCGGCACGCCCTCAACCACATTGGAGCCCACTCCGAGAGCACCGTCATGGTCGGTGACCGCATCGACACCGACATCATGAGCGGCGTGCAGGCCGGGTTGCGCACGGTGTTGGTGCTCAGTGGTTCGACCAAGAAGTCCGAGGTCGAGCGCTATCCCTATCGGGCGACGTACGTGCGAGATTCGATCGCCGACGTCGTGCCGATGATCAAAGACCTGCGCTAGATCACCGGCTGATCCGGGAACGAACCGAGGCGTAAGGTGAGGCTCACATGGCTCTGGGACCGGGACACGTTACGCGACAACGGAGTCGCAGTGCTCGCAGGCGTGGTGATCCTGGCTTCGCGGGACCAGCGACGGCAGCGTCGCAACAAGCTGACGACTCGATCAGCTGCGCCGATACTGCAACGGTTGACGGCTCTCAAACCACGCGAGGTCGTCGTGATCGGTGGATCCTCGGCGGTGGCGAGCACCGTTGAGGATCAAGTCCTGGCAACGCTGCGCTAGCCGGGGCGTGATCCATACGTGTGACGGAATCGGGCCTCGGGCCCCACAAACGTCGCACTTCTAGCCCAGAGGCGGACGCCACAGGGCCAACGCCGTGCCGGTGCGACCACGACGAGGCCGAGCACCAGCGCGCATGGCCACCACTTCTCCACTGAGACCAGCGGCAAAGATCCGGTCGCTGGAGCCCAACGCGTGCATCAGTGCCTCGTTGCGCTCGGCCACCTCTTCGAGCCGACCCTGCAGACGGCTGACCTCCTGCTCCAACTCCAGAATGCGTTGAATCCCCGTCAGGCTGACGCCTTCTTGGGAGAGTCGCTGCACCTCGCGAAGCCGGTAGACATCGCGGGAGGAATAGCGTCGGCCACCACCGCGAGTGCGTCGCGGAGTGACCAGCCCAAGTCGGTCGTATTGACGCAGCGTCTGAGCGTGCATTCCGGCAAGTTCGGCGGCGATCGAGATGACGAAGACGGGCGTGTCTGGATCGACCTCGGATCGAGTCCGTGCCATCTCCATCACCTCCCAGCGATGTGTGAGGTTGCGCAACATGAGTATGCGTTCCTCAGTTTGCTTTACTCAGTGTGGATTACTTCTCAGCCCGGGCAAAGAACTCGGCGCGCGGATCGACACCTTTTTCATCGTGCTGCAGGGCTTCGATCGCCTCCTGAGCGGCCTTGCTCAACCGCTGGGGGACGACGACCTGCACTTTGGCCAACAGGTCTCCCGTGGCCTTGTCGGTCACCAACCCGCGCCCCTTGACTCGAAGGACCCGGCCCGAGGGCGTGCCCGGAGCGACCTTGACCTTGACTGTTTTGCCGTCGAGGGTCGGCACACTCACGGTGGCTCCAAGGGCTGCTTCGGCGAAAGTCACCGGAAGGTCGAGCGTCAGATTGAGGCCGTCGCGGCCGAAGACGGGGTGTGCCTGGATCGTGACCGCGATCATCAGGTCACCGGCCGGGCCTCTGGTCTCGCTCGGCATACCTTTGCCTTTGAGCCTGATCTTCTGGCCGTCCTTGACTCCGGCCGGTATGCGGGCAGTGATCTGACCGCTCGACGGGCTCGACACGGTGACCTTGTCGCCGGAGGCAGCCTGTCGAAACGACAGGGTGGCTCTGGCTTCGACATCTCTGCCTTTGGTGGGGGCCCCGAATCCGTATCCGGGGCCACCGGTGACTCCGCCGCGGCCGCCTCCGGGGAAGCCACCCGGCATACCGCCCCCGCCGAACCCGCTGATCAGGTCCTCGAGGTTCACACCTTGCGCGCCGGCACCGCCAAAGGATGACTGCTGGGTGCGGCGACCCCCGCCTTGGTTGTTGAACATCTGGGCGAAGACATCCTCGAAGCCTGCACCCCCTTGAGCCCCCGGCCCCCCGGAGGTAAATCGTGCTCCCCCGCGCGACATGGCTCGGACGCCGTCGTACTGGCTGCGCTCCTCAGGATCGGACAAGACGGCATACGCCTCGCCGATCTCCTTGAACTTCAGCTCGGCAGCGGTGTCACCGGGCTTGGAGTCCGGGTGCCATTCGCGGGCGAGTTTGCGGTATGCCTTCTTGATGGCCACCTCATCCGCGTCCTGCCGCACGCCCAGGATCGCGTAGAAGTCCTTGTCGAACCAGTCCTGACTAGCCATCTCTGCCTCTCTCCTAAGTCGTGTCTGCCAACCGGCCGCGGCGCGGTGTTGCGGACATCTCGCCCGCAACACCGCGCTAGCGACGCTAATCGGGGTCAGCGACCGCCACTCGCGCCGGACGGACCAAACGCTCGCCAACCCGGAAGCCGGGTTGGATGACCTGGACGATCGTTGTCGCCATCGCATCCTCGGGCAATTCAGCGTCGGGCAGGTTCATCAACGCTTCGTGCATCGCCGGGTCAAATGGCTCACCGACGGCGCCGAAGATCTCGGCACCGAGCCGGCTCAGTGTCGACTGCAATTTGTCCACGATGGCCACGACCGGGCCTTCGCCCAGATCGCCGTGCTCACGCGCGGAGTGGATGTCGTCGAGCACCGGCAGCATTGCTTCCAGCGCGCTTCCGACCGCCACGTCACGATCCTTGGCGCGATCGCGCTCGACTCGGCGCCGGTAGTTGACGAACTCGGCCTGCAACCGGCGGAGGTCCTCCAAGCGATCAGCCGCAGCTTGCGCCTCGGTTGACAGAACGTCGGTCGACGCATCTTCTCCAGAAGATGCCTCCTCGACCGGCGCTCCACTCATATCTGCGGCGTCGGCGGCCACCCAGTCACCGAGGTCAACTGAGCCTTCGCTGCTTGCCGTGTCGTTGATGGGGTTTTCGGATGCCGCGTCGGTCTGCTCGGCAGCCTGTTTTGCTGCCTGGGCGTCTCGCACCGCCCCGGTGATCGGGTCCACCTTGCGCTTGTCACGAATGACCGGCCCGGTGGGCTCACCCTCTTCGGGGTGAGCCGCACCGTCGTGCTGGGTCACTTGGTCTCCTCGTCGTCCTCGACGACCTCGGCGTCGACGACGTCCTCATCGGAGGAGCCCTCAGCCTGCTCGCCGCCATCAGCGCCTTCGGCTCCGGCGGCCTCAGCCTCGGCCTGCGCGGCCATCATGGCTGATCCCATGCCTTGGCTGGCGGTCGACAGCGTCTCGGTCTTGGCCTTGATGTCATCCACAGTGGCTTCGGACTCCGGCTTGATGGCTTCTTTGAGGTCGGCCATCGCGGCGTCAACGGGCTCGCGGGACTCCGCGGGCACCTTGTCGCCGCTCTCGGACAAAAACTGCTCGGTGGAGTAGACCATCTGCTCGGCGGTGTTGCGCGCCTCGGTCATCTCGCGGTGAGCCTTGTCCTCTTCCGCGTGTTGCTCGGCGTCGCGAATCATCCGCTCGATCTCTTCCTTGGGCAGCGCGGAGCCACCGGAGATCGTCATCGACTGCTCCTTGCCGGTGCCACGGTCCTTGGCGGACACGTGCACGATGCCGTTGGCGTCGATGTCGAAGGTGACCTCGATCTGCGGCACACCACGAGGCGAAGGCGCGATGCCGGTCAGCTCGAAGTTGCCCAGCGGCTTGTTGTGCTTCGCGATCTCGCGCTCACCTTGGTAGACCTCGATGCTCACCGAAGGCTGGTTGTCGCTCGCCGTGGTGAAGACCTCGGAACGCTTGGTCGGGATGGCGGTGTTGCGCTCGATGAGTTTGGTCATGATCCCGCCCTGGGTCTCGATGCCCAGGCTCAGCGGGGTGACGTCGATCAGCAGGACGTCCTTGCGGTCGCCCTTAAGGACTCCGGCCTGCAGGGCAGCGCCGACGGCGACGACCTCGTCGGGGTTGACGCCCTTGTTGGGCTGCTTGCCGGTCATCTTTGTGACTAAGTCGGCGACAGCCGGCATACGGGTCGAACCGCCGACCAGCACGACGTGGTCGATCTCGGACACGTTGACGCCAGCGTCCTTGATGACCTGGTCGAACGGACTCTTGGTGCGGTCCAACAGGTCCTGGGTCATCTTCTCGAACTGTGCCCGGGTCAACTGTTCGTCCAGGTGGATCGGGCCGGACTCGGTCATCGAGAGGTACTGCAGGTTCAGGTTGGTGCTGGAGGAACTGGAGAGCTCCTTCTTGGCCTGCTCGGCAGCGTCGCGCAGACGCTGCATGGCGATCTTGTCGTTCGACAGGTCGGTGCCGGTGGAGTTCTTGACCGTGGTCAGCAGGTGCTGCACGATCCGCTGGTCCCAGTCGTCGCCACCGAGCCTGTTGTCACCGTGGGTGGCGCGCACCTGGATGGTGGCGAAGCCGTCGTCGGGGTCCTTGCCCACCTCGAGCAACGACACGTCGAACGTGCCACCACCGAGGTCGAAGACCAGGATCTGCTCGTCTTCCTTGCCCTTGTCCAAGCCGTAAGCCAGCGCGGCAGCAGTCGGCTCGTTGACGATCCGCAGCACGTTGAGGCCCGCAATTTCGCCGGCTTCCTTGGTGGCCTGACGCTCGGCGTCATCGAAGTAGGCAGGCACGGTGATGACCGCGTCGGTCACGTCGTCGCCCAGGTAGGACTCGGCGTCGCGCTTGAGCTTCATCAGCGTGCGAGCGCTGATCTCCTGCGCGGTGTAGTCCTTGTCGTCGATCTTCTGACTCCAGTCGGTGCCCATGTGGCGCTTGACCGAGCGGATGGTGCGGTCGACGTTAGTGACGGCCTGGCGCTTGGCGATCTCGCCGACCAGGACCTCACCGTTCTTGGCGAACGAAACGACGGACGGCGTAGTGCGGCCGCCCTCTGCGTTGGCGATGATCTCCGGCTCGCCACCGTCAAGGACGGCAACTGCGGAGTTGGTGGTTCCTAGGTCGATGCCTACTGCACGTCCCATGTGTCAATCACTCCTGTATGTCGAGGGGCCGGGTCCATCTGCGCGTCGATGCGTCAGTGTGGTTGCCCGTGGTACTCCCGTTGCTGTTGCTGCTTCGAGTTGATGCTTAGTCACTCAACTTGCGGCATACCCCCGGCTCTTGTCAAACCGAGACTCATTGAAGTTGAGCACACAAGACTCAACTACGACTTGGGAAAGAACATTCCCAATGCTGATCGTCAGTGTCTTGACAACTTCAGAGACTGCGCCAACCGTTCCCGTGGCTCGTGCTGCTCTCTCACACCGACTAGGAAACGTTCGCCCAGGAGATCATCGACATTGCCCGAGCGTGCGCAACCGTTTCGCGGTTCGACCCCCTTCTTCTGACGCTCCACTCGTGGAAAGCCACCGCGGAAGAGGTTGCCGCCGGTTGCACGGCGGACGATGAGCTGGAGTTGCTTAATCCGGCCGAGGCCGCCGCTGACCCCCGAGCATGAGCGCAGAGAATCAACCAGTTCCACGCCGGCTCAAGAAGGCAGAGTTCACCATCGTGTTCGCCACGAGGCAGGCTCAGACCGGGTGGCGGGATGTGGTGGCGACCCAACGCAACGCGGTGTTCGACGCCTGGGAGTTTCCTACCCGCCACCCGATGGAATCGACTCCGACGAACTACCGACTCAAAGGAGAACTGGCCGTGGTCCAGCGGGACGGCAGTCCCGACGACCGCTGGCAGCACAGGCTCTCGGGTGGGCTCGAATCTGGTTTACGTCCAGGACCGAGTCGTTCACGTCGTCGACGTCCACACTCCTCACCCCAACGAACCAAGTAGCCGAACTCCGCACCTCGCCGGAGCAACGACCCACCCATGGTGCCCCCTTGTTCGCCGGAAGAACGTGAAGTAGCCACTCGCTCATAGTTGCGGGTGCCGTTGGTGTCTGGTGGGCGTACGGTTTGGGCATGACTGGATCCCATGATCTTGACCGGGACTTGTTGCGGATCTATCTGGCTGATCATCAGGCTGGTGCCCGGGGGGTGTTGAACCGGTTGGGTCAGATGAAGGGATACACGGACCTGTCGATCGCGCCTCTCGTAGAAGAGCTGCACGCGGAAGTCGGACAAGAGTTCGCGTGGGTGGCTTCGCTGGTGACCCGGTTGGATTTGAGTCCTGGATTCGTGAAGCAGGCCAGTGCCCGGGTGGGGGAACTGGTGGGGCGTTTGAAACTGAACGGGCGGGTGGGCACTCGTTCGCCGTTGACTCCGGTCGTGGAACTGGAGGTGCTCTCGGCCGGTGTGATCGGCAAGCTGCGGCTGTGGCAGACGTTGATTGATCTGGTCGATGAGCTCCCTGTGGACCTGGACGAGCTCACGGCCCTGAGCGCTCGGGCCGAACGACAACTCCTCGATATTGGTGGCGCACACGAGCAACTACGACGCGCAGCGTTTCTATCCGCAGACCAAGGTCAGTGACAGGGTTTAGGTGAGACCGGCAAGGGCAGTGCCAGCACCCAGCCCACTGCGAGGAATGACGCTCAAAGTGCCGTCGGTCTCTAACACTACGAACGCCACCGATTCCAGTCCTCCGTTGCCGCTGCTGCGGACCGCGGCACACAGACTGTCGTGGTGAATACGCTCTTTGAGCAATGCGTGCTCCAGGACCTGGCCATCACGCAGTAGCACGGTGGGTTTGGACGTTAACGCGGTCCGGGCCCACGCGAAGCGGGTCGCTGCGGTGGCGCTGATGAACTGTAGGAGCGTGAGAACAGCCAAGGCCATGGCGCCCTCGGACCAGGACACGGATTTGGTCAGGGCCACGCTGGCCAGGATTGAGCCTAACGCCACGGTCACGATGAAATCGAAGGCGTTGAGTTGGGCGAGGGTGCGTTTACCGCTGATTCTTAACAGCAGGACCAACCAGAGGTAGGCCAGGCTTGCAACAACAAGGACGGTGAGCAAATCTTCGGTTCCGTTGTACAGCACGAGGTGGCCTCTCATTTGATCTGCGCGGTAACTGGGTGAATGGGTGGTCTAGATCCTGTCCCGACTCCACTGAGATAGCGCGCTGAGGGCAACCCAACTACGGAGAGTCGAGCCCGCCGTTGACGTTCAGCGTCTCGCCGATGACGTAGCTCGACTCGGGCGAGGCCAAGAAGACGTAGGCGGGCGCAAGTTCGACCGGCATACCGGCGCGCCCGAGCGGGGTGCCAATACCGAACTCGGGTATGGCTTCCTTGGGTTGGCCTTCGACGACTTGCAGAGGGGTCCAGATCGGGCCGGGTGCGACCGCGTTGACGCGGATGCCCAGGGGCGCGCACTGTTTGGCCAGGCCTTTGGTGAACGCGTTGATGGCGGCCTTTGTCGTGGCGTAATCGACGAGGTGTTCGCTTGGGGCATAAGCTTGGACCGAGGTGCTCTGGATGATCGCGGACCCCGCCGGCATGTGCGGCAACGCGGCCTTGGTGATCCAGAACATGGCGTAGATGTTGGTCTTCATGGTGACGTCGAACTGCTCATCACTGAGCCCCGACAGTTTCGGCTGGGTGACCTGTTTGCCGGCGTTGTTGACCAGTATGTCCAGCCCGCCCAACCCATTAACGGCGGCCTGCACTAACTCGTCGCAGAAGTCTCGGTCGGTGACATCGCCCGGGATCGCCACCGCGGTGCGCCCTTCGGCTTCGATCAACGCGACGATGTCGTCTGCGTCGCTTTTTTCGGCCGGTAGGTAGTTGATCGCAACGTCGGCGCCCTCCCGCGCAAATGCTATGGCGACCGCGCCGCCGATACCCGAGTCGCCACCGGTGACCAGGGCCTTACGACCAGTCAATCGCCCGGTGCCCCGGTAGGAGGATTCGCCGCGATCTGCTTTCGGGTTCAGGTCGCGATCCAGACCGGGCATGTCCTGGTCTTGCTGCGGCGGGGTGAGAGTGGGGTGGCGGTCCACCGGGTTGTCGAAGGTCAATTGATCTTTCGTCATCCTTCAAGGCAAACACGACAAGCACGGCGTCGCGACCTGGGGAGCCGGCGAGTTGATTGCCTGGCTCACTCCATGGGGCCAGACATGCCCGAAGTACAGGTGAGTCTCGAATCGCAGCCGATGTTTTCCTGGTGTACACAAATATCCATGAAGCGGAGCCGGATCTCGAGGACCGCGCGGGCCTGCCTTTCTCGGGGTAGGTTTGCCGTGTTGTCAAAGTTCAGTGGAACTGACGGTTGTGGCAGCGATGAAGGGGCAGAGTGGTTGAGCGGTTGAGGGTGTGGCTGTGCTCACCGGTGACCCAGACCATGGTGTTGCAGATGGTCAAAGCCGTGTTGGCTGCGGTGGCCGCGTGGGTTTTGGCTGAGTTGGTCTTGGAGTTGCGCCAGGCGTTCTTGGCGCCGTGGGTTGCTCTGATGACGGTGCACGCCACGGTCTACCGGACGGTGTGGCGCGGTGCTCAGACGGTGTTCGCGGTCACGGTCGGCATTCTTCTGTCGTTGGCGGTCGTGGAAGCTTTCGACGTCACGTTCTGGTCTCTGGGTTTGGCCCTGTTCGTCGGCCTGCTTCTGGGCCGAGTCAGGGTGCTTCACGATGAAGACATCACGATCGCTACGACGGCGTTGTTCGTGATCACGACCGGCTATCAGATTTCGGATGAGCGGGCGATCAACTTGTTGCCGGATCGGTTACTGAGTACCAGTATCGGGGTGGTGGTTGCGGTGTTGGTGAACTTGTTGGTATTGGCCCCGTTGAATGACCGCAGCGCGCGTCAGCAGATTGATGACATTGACCGCCGGCTGGGGGCGTTGTTGATGGGCGTGGCCCGTGAATTGCGTGATCCCCATGCGGTCCAGGAGGAAGGAGATTGGATCGAAGAGACACGGTCCATCGATACCGACATTGACCGTGCCTGGTCTTTGGTGCGGACCGCGCAAGAAAGCAGGCCGTGGAACCCACGCCGAGTCCGACATCCAGCCGAAGACCTCGAGCGCTACCCGCAGATTCTGCGCCGGTTGGAAGAAGGGGTATCCCAAACCCGCAGCATCGCGAGGCACATCCGTGAATCGAGTCGCGAAGCCCAGGAATGGGATGTCCGCTTCAGGGACCGCTACATCGACCTATTGGCCGAGGTCGGTCATCGGATCGCGGAACCGTCTGCGGATGTCGCCGACCTGCGAACCGACCTACACGACTTGGCGCATTACTTATCTACCGAGGACCTGTCGGGGTTGATGTGGCCGTTGTACGGGGCGTTGATCGCCAACCTCCAAATCATTGTCGAGGTCGTGGACGACGTGGCCACCGCGCCCCCGGTCCGCACCTGAGCGTGTACAGGTGTTACCGACTGAACCTCAAACGAATGTAGGCCTCCGACCCTGAATCCCAGTTGAGATATTTGCCCAACGAACAGAGCATTCCATCGTCTCACGGTGTAGTACGCACCATGCTCGTTCAGCGCGTGACGAGCGTGCCGGCACCACCGTCGAAGAAGGACACAGGGCCGGTATGCCGCCTTCGTCTGAGGCCAGAACGGCCTCGATCACTTCTCGTGGATTTGCACGCGGTGCTGGTCGGGGCCTTCTACGAATGCGAAGGTCCCCCACGGTTGCTCGTCGGGGTCCGAAACCTTGGCGTCCCTTCGACGCAACTCAGCCACTGTTGCAGCGACGTCATCGCAGGCGAAGGTGAGGTAAGCCCCCTCACCGGGCTGCTTGCCGTCCAGGGCAGCATCGTGAAGTGCAATCGTGGTCACCCCGTCGGGCGGTGATAGCTCTAACCACCGAGCCCCGTTGCCCATGTCCTGGTCCGTAACGACGGAGAAGCCCAGCAGGTCCCGGTAGAAAGCCAGTGACTCTTCCTGGCTGGATACGTACAGCATGGCCGTGCCGATATGCGTGATCATCGATCCAATTTAAGCCAAGACCCACAGGTGCGACCATGAGTTATCACCACAGACTTTTAGTCGTAGATGACTGCGAGGCCCCGTCGCTCGAGGTCGGCGAGGCCGTCCCGCATTCCCTGCAATCGTTCCGGAGAATGGCCAACCCAGTCCAGGACTTCACCGACGACTTTCACCGGATCCTTGCTTCGGTAGGACCGAGTCGGATTGCCAGAGAACTTCTTGTCCGTCACGTTCGGATCGTCTTCGAGTGCGCCAAGCGGTTCCACGATGTAGATCCGGCCACGCCCCTCCCCTCCCGCTAGCTCGGCACCCCACGTCGCGGCATCCAAGGTCGCAGTGACGTAGATGTGCTTCGCAGTCCGGCCCACGCCGAAGTTTGAAATACGCCCGGGCACCAAGAGATCTCCCCTCTCGAGGTCCGCTTTGGTGCCGTGCAGAAGCACCCCCGACTCGTAGACCTCGAACGGCTTCGGCTCGTTCACTTCAACCATCACAACTCCTCATGTCTTCGTCCAGAATGCGCTACAGCGCAGAAGTGTGGGCCACGACGGGGGTCTTGCCACAAGCCCCCACCCGCGCTATACCTTGGAAGCGGCGGGGGTTCGTCGGTCAACCGAACCCGTCGCGGGGACGCTGAGTAGGTGTTGCTCCGGGTTGTATGTCCGTCGACATCGCACTGCGGATCTGGGCTGCCACTGACGTGAGTTTTTCCCACGGTGGTGCCTGCGCGTCGTCCCGCAGCATCCCAGCCCCTCCGATCAACGCATCTCCTTCGCGGTGAGGCGCGAGGTTAAAGTGGAGGTGCGCGTGCCGCTCTCCGAAGACGTTGACGTAGACGATCTCGGCGCCGGTTGCTGTCTTCAACACCGATGTCACGTGGGCCAGGACCCACCCGAGGGTGTCAGCCTCTGCGCCGTCCAGGTCAGTGATGTGCGGGATATGCCGCAGCGGCTCCAGGTAGGCGAACCCCGCAACCGGAGCAGCCAAGCTCACGGTGAGCCGCCAGAGATCGTCGGGCCAGACCTCGACCCGCTCGAACTCCCGGTCGGCCTCGTCATGACGGCAGAGGAGACACTGCATACCGACCCTTTCCGTCGCTGGCGCTGTTATCCCGTTCCTCGGCCAGGCACGACATCACCCTCGGCGTCGATCCATTCGCCTTCAAAAAGCAGGGCCTGGCGTTTAACGCCCTTATGGACGAAGCCGACCTTTTCGGAAACGTGACGAGCCCGCGGGTTGAAGGCACGGGTCGCCTCGGTGCCCAGCCCACGGCCACGCGCCCCTGAGATCCGATCCGGAAGCTGCAAGATCGGTTGCCCGAGTCGAGGTCGTTGATGACTGACTCGCCGACGATTTGACCCGAGACTATCTCCACAATGACCCAGACGATCCGGTCATCGGCGACAGCCCACCGCGCGTAGGTGTCCTTAAGCTGCGCCACCGTCCTGGGCACTTCACTCGCCTCGGCCCAGGAGTGAATCGAGCCGGTGAGGTGGGACACTCTAGATCTGACATCGCGGTGTGCAGCACCGGCACGTCAGCGACGCTCACGGGTCGAAGGGTCACCAAAGCGCCGTTCAACACAGACTTGGCCGTGAAGTCGATCCGTTTCGGCAGAGCCATGCCGACGACAATAACCTCGACGCAGACCTTCGCTAGGGCGCGATGAGCCGCTGTCGACGAGCGGCACCCGGTGACCCTCAGGCCCAGGTCAGTGGCCCAATGACCCGTGACGTGGACCTGGAACTCATCGCTGGGACTGTCGGCGAGGGCGGCTGATGCCGAGGACCCCTGCCGCCCCGAAGCCCCGCCGAAGCCGAACAGCACTCCCGCGTCGTATGCGGTGTGGCTGGCACGTCGGTTTCGACGACTGGGTTAACCCCAGATCCGTCTCCGTCGTTGATCGGCGCTGGCTCGGCCCACGTCTCGTCGTAGGCAGTGTAGTAACCAGTCACGTCGAGGCCGCCCCCTCGAAGGTGTCGCCCCGTCCACCGGAGCCCGCGGCAACCGAACACAGGATGACCTCGATGAGCGGCTGCGGCGTACGGTCTGAAAACAGGGCCAAGACCGACATCGCGTTCCCGCCTGCACGGGCAGTACCTCGTTGAAGTAGGAGTCGTCGTTGTAGGGCACCCTCACCTGGAGGAAGGCCCACTCCGCCATGTAAAGATTGGATCTGCGCGCGTAGTGGTCGTCGTCACCCCAGAGACACAGACCCCCACACCCTCGCGAGCCAAGGTGAACGTATCGCCGGAGGCATTCTGGAAGGTGGTGCCCGGCACGTCGGGCGTCACGATCACCGGTTGCGCAAACCATCGAAGGAGAATCGCCAGGTGACCAGGCCCTTCCGCCTCGCGCACTGAGCCAACCAGTGCTTCAATCAACGGGCACCGCCCGGACCGACGTGACCCTCACCTGCCTCGAGAGCAACGGAGCTCAGTATGCAGCCTCTCGTCCTGCGTAGCGCGATCATCGCGGCCCTCGGTGGCCTCCTCTTCGGCTTCGACACGGCGGTGATATCCGGGACGACGAAGGATCTCGCCCGGGTCTTCGATTTGTCGAACTTCTGGCTCGGCTTCACGGTGGCCACCGCGCTGATCGGCACGGTGATCGGTGCCGCATACGCCGGGCTGGGCAAACCGGCAGATAAGTACGGTCGGAAGCCAGTCCTGTTCGCGATCGGGATTCTCTACATCGTTTCGGCCCTGGGCAGCGCGTTCGCCACCGATTGGATCGTCTTCATGATCTTCCGGTTCCTGGGCGGAGTCGGTGTCGGCGCAGCCACAGCCGTCGCCCCGATCTACAACGCCGAGGTCGCCCCGCCGAAGGACCGCGGGCGCCTGGTCGGCTTGTTCCAGTTCAACATCACCGTGGGCATCCTGGTCGCCTATCTGTCGAACTACGCCATCCTCGGCATCTTCCCCGACGAGACCGCTTGGCGGTGGATGTTTGGTGTCGAGGCAGTGCCCGCCCTCGTCTTCTTCTTGTTGCTGTTCATCGTGCCGGAGAGCCCGCGCTGGTTGATGGCAGCTGGCCGCAAGGAGGAAGCTCGCGAAATCATCGGCCGGTTGTCCGCGGACGAAGAGGAAGCCTCGTTCCAGCGCGAGGAGATCGAAGATGCGCTGAAAAAGGATGAGGCGACGCCCAACGTCAAATTCTTCACCATGGCACACCGCAAGGTGATCCTGCTGGCCTTCGCCATCGCTGCCTTCAACCAGCTCGGCGGAATCAACGCGATCCTGTATTACGCCCCGACCATCATCGAAGACGCCGGACTGGGTGAGAGCGCTGCCTTCCTGAGCAGTGCCGGTATCGGGTTGGCCAACCTCCTGTGCACGATCGGTGCCCTCTACCTCATCGATAAGGTCGGTCGTAAGTGGCTGATGAAGGTGTGTTCAGCGGGGTACGTGATGACGCTCGGCACATTGACCGTCATGTTCTTCATCTACGACGGCGACTTCTCCGGCGTCGCCAGCGCCGTCGTGGTCGCCAGTCTCGCTCTCTTCGTCGGAGTTCACGCTTTCGGACAAGGCGCAGTCATCTGGGTATTCATCTCCGAGATCTTCCCGACCGCGATCCGTGCTCGTGGGCAGTCCTTCGGGGCCTTGACTCACTGGGCCTTCGCCGCCGTCATCTCGTTGTCGTTCCCAGTCGTGGCCGGCGGCCTGGGCGGGGGTATCGCCTTCGGATTCTTCCTGATCTTCGGGATCGCGATGACCTTCTGGACGCTCAAGGTGATGCCCGAGACCAAGGGAATCCCGCTGGAGGAGATGGAAGAAACGCTCGGCCTGGAGAAGAGTGCCGCCATGAAGGGCGAATAGACGGGCTGCCTAGGGTGGGCAGATGCGCACGCTGATCCACCTCAACGGACCGCCGGGTGTCGGCAAATCCACCCTGGCTGGCGTGTATGCCGAGGCTCACCCTGGTGCGCTCAACCTGGACATCGATGTGGTCGCCTCGCTGATCGGAGGGGCGAGCGAGGACTTCTTCGCGGTGGTTGGGCAGGCTCGACGTTTGGCCCTCACGATGGCTGGTGAGCACCTTCGAAGCGGATCTGACGTGGTAATGCCCCAACTCGTTATGAACCCGAGCGAGGCGCAGCGCTTCGAGGCGGTGGCGAGGCAAACAGCTAGCAACTATCTTGAGATCGCCCTGGTGGCTCAGCCCGACGAGCAGATTCGACGGTTGCACCAGAGGTCCACTGCCGCCTATGGGACGGACCCCGTTGATGAAGCCATCCTGGCCGACGGCAGGGGTGGCGCATTACGGCGTTCGCGGCAGGAGTTTGAGGTCTACCGGGCCCTGCGTCCGGCCATCGCCGTGCTCAAGACCGACGATGCCGACGTCGCCGAGACACTTGCCGACTTGCATACGCTGCTGGCCTGTCTCGCTGCTGAGAGATTTCCACGGACAGCAAGACGATGACAGCACCAACGGGGCTCCCCGGTGGGTTTCGCTGAAGTCCCTAGGGGTGCCGTGGCCTTCGTCATCACGTCATCTTCGCGCTCAGAGGTTCTTGGTGCTGGCAGGAAAACGACACGGCATGGGCCAGAGTGGGCAAATGGATGAACCCCTGTGGTCTCACGCGCAGATGTGTCGCTGGCTGGATCAGGTCAGCGTGTCCGAGGACGTTTTCGTCCTGTGCCCGGAGCCTGCGTTGGCCTCATGGTCATGAGTGGCCTCCGATCGCAACGGCACCGGAACCACGAGGACCGTCCACCCGCTGGGAATCGTCGCGAAAGACCCGACGTGCTATCCCGTCTCCCACACCGAGGGTCGGCCGCCGAACCTTCCGGGTCGACCGCGTGTCATCCGTGGCACCGACCAACGATCCCGTTCACCGGCCGCTGGACTTCGACCTTGCCGAGAGTTGGCGTGAGATAGCCGATGAGGTCGACCGCAAGCGAACGCCCCTGGAGATCCAGGCAGTGTGCTCCACGCGGGATCGGCCTGCTCCGCATGGTGCTCGGCGGTCGCCTCGACGTGGGGGGTTCGACGACCGATGGCCGGATCGACGTCGTCATCCCCGGCTTCAACAAGTACGCGCTCCTCGAGCGCTACACCTGAGACGATCTCCGAGCTCCCAGGCTCGCACTCGTGACTCACTCGTGTGCCCACCAAAGACCTATCGCGTCGCGGAACTCGCGCGCCACCTCATCAACAACGCCTCCGGTATGCAGACTCGCTTCGAGCTCATCCCACCCCGGCATGGCTTCTCCCGCACTCCACAACCCCAGTCGCTCCAGCCCCTCTGCGAGCGCGGGCCGAAGGGCCGCCCATCGCGTGACAGCCGTGCCTCGATCCGTGGTCCAGATGCCTTCGGTCACGCTCACCAGCCCGGCCGTCGCAAAGAGGGTCTTGCGCGCAACCCCACGAGCCAACACAGCCACGTCCGGGCCGTCCCCGTCGCGGAGCCGAACCGTGGATCGCCACTGGTTGAGCCGACCGCCGATGTCGCCGTTGAATCCGCGGGCTGCACGGGCATCAGCGGGGAATGCTGACCACCCCGACGAGGAGTCCGGCCCGGCCAGCGGTATGCAGTAGTGCCGGAGGAAGACGCGGTTGCCGTGGGCCTCGTCGCCATCGCCCACGAAGTGCTCCGGTTGCGCGACCGCAATTTGAACGGCGCGAGTCCTACCCTCAAACCGTTCGCTCAGTTCGCGGCTCAGCCTGGCCGCATCCAATTCGGGCAGGCCGATCGTCAGGATGTCGACGTCCGATGAGCCTGGCACGGCCATGCCGGTGGCCACGGAGCCGTACAGAAACGTGGATACGTCGGGCCCAGCCTGCGTGGTGAGCTTGAGGCACGCTGCCACGAGGGGTTCGAACGCCTGCGGCACCTTGTGGCGAGCTAGCCCGGTGCGGATTGTGCCGCTTGCGTCTATACCCTCATCAGGGTCAAGCAGGCTAGATCACCAAGTCCAACGCGAACGGGCCGATCACGACCGCGAACAGGGTGATCAACAAGACGCCGGTCACGTTGAGAATCGCCCCGCCTCGCGCCATCTCGGAGATCTTGACGGCGCCGGTGCCGAAAACGATGGCGTTAGGAGGGGTGCCGACCGGCAGCATGAATGCACACGTCGCGGCCAAGGCTGCCGGGATCAGCAGGGTGACCGGGTCGACGCCGATACCGATGGCGACGCCACCAAGAACGGGTATGAATGTGGCTGCTGTCGCTGTGTTGCTGGTCACTTCGGTCAGGAGCAGGACGATCGTCACGACAGCCGCCAGCAGCAACACGATCGGCAAGGCTTCGAGCCCGCCGACCTGTTGGCCGAACCACTCGTCGAGCCCGGTCGAGGCCACTGCGGCCGCCAAACTGAGGCCACCTCCAAAGAGCAAGAGCACGCCCCACGGCAGGCCCTTCTCTGCGTCGTCCCAGTCGAGAGCCATGTGCCCCTCGCGGTCTCCCGGGAGAATGAACAGCAGCACTCCGGCGGCGATGGCGATGGTCGTGTCATCGAGCGCATCAAGCCACGGAAACTGCTCACCGAGGCTTCCGATGCCCGACAGGAGACCAGGCACGATCCAGAAGAAGGCCGCTCCGACGAAGACGGCCAACACCGTCTTCTCCCCCTGTGTCATCGGCCCCAGACCGCTGATCTCCTCGTCGATCATTTCCCGTCCACCCGGGATCTCGTCGAGTTGGAAGCGAAACATCACCCGGGTAATCAAGAACCATGCGATCGCTAGGAAGACCACGACGAGCGGCACCCCCAGCATCATCCAATTCACGAAGCCGATTTCCTTG
>JBGTGC010000121.1:0-12079 GCA_041746935.1 Dermatophilaceae bacterium | reverse complement strand
CCGAGGGCGTGCACCGCGCGTGCCCAGTCCAGGGTCTCGGCGACCCCGGGAGGCTTGATCAGCTCGCCCTCGGCGCGCAGTCGCTGGACCAACGTGACGACCTGCTCAGCCAGTTCCGCAGCAACTTCCGGCAGGCGGGTCCGCACAATCGCCAGCTCGCGCTCGAGACCGGGGTGATCGATCCAGTGATAGAGACATCGGCGCTTGAGGGCGTCGTGCAGTTCGCGGGTCCGGTTCGAAGTCAACACGACGAACGGGGGCCGCTCGGCGGTGATCGTGCCGATCTCGGGGATCGTGACCGACCAGGTCGAGAGCACTTCGAGCAGGAACGCCTCGAACTCGTCGTCGGCGCGGTCGATCTCATCGATCAACAGCACCGAACCCGGCTCTTGCAACGCTCGCAGCAGCGGGCGTGCGAGCAGGAAACGGTCGGCATACACCTCGCCCTCCACGTCCCGTGCCCCGGCAGCGGCGGAGGCTTCGACCGCTCGCAGGTGCAGGATCTGTCGTGCGAAATCCCAGTCGTACAGGGCTTGGCTCGCATCGATGCCCTCGTAGCACTGCAACCGGATGAGCGGCGCGCCCCACACCTGCGCCAGCGCTTCGGCCAGCGCAGTTTTGCCGGTGCCGGGCTCGCCCTCCAGCAACACCGGGCGGGCCAACTCCCCCGCGAGGTAGGTCATCGTGGCCAGTCCCTCATCCGCGAGATACCCCGTTTCGGCGAGCGCCGAGGTGACCGAGGCCGGGCTGCTGAACGAGGGCTCGGGATGCATCGTCACAGCATCACCGATGGACCTGGGCTTGGGAAGGTCAGGGCGCAGACTCCATGATCGAGGACGTCACGAGGTCGCCGACGGTGCAGGTGAACGTGTAGGTCTGCTCAGAGGTGATAAAGGTGCCGCTGCCTTGTGACTCTTCAGCAAACACCTCGGTCCCGCTCTCGTCCGTGACGACAACGTGTCCCGGGCCATTGCCCTCGCGCCGAATAACGCTCACCTCGTGGGAGCCCGAAGCAACCTCATCGCGGTTCAGGACACACCCATCCAGCACGATCTCGAGCGGTGCCGTGGCGGGATCAGGTGGCGGGTCCCCGAAGCACCCGGTGAGGGAGCCAATCACCGCGGCCCCCGCGATCGCAGGCAACAGCAAACGTCGGCGTGAGCGTGGGACCTTCATGGCCGCATACTCCTCCATTATTTTCGGGATTTCTAGGCTCCTACAAGCGGCGCGACGCTGTCACGATGTCCCCGCGACGCCCCTACAACGGGGTGGCGACGAATCACCAATGACGGGTCGACGGACGCCTCTTCTACTACTTCTATCCACTCCCACGATCGAGGGGAACCCAGACCAAGGAGGAGCCCATGGCTCAGAAGAGAGGAAGGCTGCGAGCCCCGAACGTAGCGGAGAAGAGGGGCCGGACAGCACCGCCGCAGACGTCCGCACCGGTTTCATCACCGGGGCCACGTTCGAACGCAAGGCCGTCCAGTACATCGACGTCGATGGACGGGCGATGTTCGAGGGCGATATCTGCCTCGGCACGGTCGAGGAGATGGAGCGCGGCGCCGGGTTGGCGCAGAGTTCCGATGACGCCATTGCCTTCGGCGTGGGCATCGTCGGTGCGCAATATCGCTGGCCGAATGCACTGATGCCGTATGAGGTGGACAGCTCGCTGGCCAGCCCGAGCCGCGTCACCGATGCGGTGGCGCACTGGGAAGCCAACACCAACATGCGCTTCGTGAAGCGCACGTCGGCCAACGCCGCTCAGTACCCCAACTACGTCCGTGTCTTCGATGACGGCGGCTGCTGGTCCTACGTTGGTATGCAGGGTGGGCGCCAAATGCTCAGCCTGGGCGCCGGCTGCAGCGTCGGCAACGCCATCCACGAGTTCGGACATGCCTGGGGACTCTGGCACGAGCAGAGCCGTGAGGATCGCAACACCTACGTCGAGATCAAGTGGGCGAACATCACCGCTGGGAAGGAAAGCAACTTCAACCAGCACATTTCCGATGGTGACGACATCGGCGGCTACGACTACGGCTCGATCATGCACTACGGCGCGACGGCCTTCAGCAAGAACGGACAACCGACGATCGTGCAGTTGCGCAGTGGGACGACCATCGGTCAGCGCAGCGGACTCAGCGCCGGTGACATCCAGGCAGTTCACTCGATGTATCGCACGACGCACTACAACATCGATGTGTCGATCGTCTACGCCACTCCCACCAGCAAGCACGCTTGGGCCTACATGGCAGGCAACGGCTGGCGGAAAGTGGAAGGCACCAGCATCGACGGGGTGAGCAACACCTTCGCCGTGCTAGCCCTCGCGCGGGCCAACGGTCGCAAGGTCCACGCAACGTTCGACGGGTCCACGATCACCTCGGCATACGGACTCTGAGTCACCACACCACCCGCACAGAACATTCACGCACCACCCAATCAAGGAGATCATCATGGCCAGCACCGACGTTCAACTGACCTACGCAACTCCCTCGAGCAAGAACGCCTGGGCCTACCCCGCGGACGCGGGTGCCTGGCGCAAAGTGAAGGGGACGAGCACCGACGGCGTCACCAACACGTTTCTGTTGCTCGCGCTCGCCCGCGCCAACGGCAAGAAGGCGACCGTGAACGTGGACGCCTCCAACGAGATCACCTCGGTCTATCTGTGATCGGCGAGAGCCACCGAAGGAGATGACATGAGCACCACTGTGACAATAACCGTCGATGTGCCGGCCTCGGCCGACGCCGCTCACGCAGCCGGCCTGGGCACATTCTCTGAAGCGGAGGCACCGAGCCTGGAGCCACAGGCAGCAGATGTGGCCGCCTCGGCGGTAACTGAAGACGGAGTCCCCACCCTCGTGCCAGAGGATCAGGCAGCAGATCAAAGCACCGGAGATGCCGACGCATCAGGGGAAGCACCCGACCCCAGCGTCGTCGTTGATGACGAGTTGGCCGTGACTGCTGACGCGTCCAGCGCCGCACCAGGGCCCAGCATCGACCCGAGCTGACACCGGCATGACACTCGCACCCTGTCCCACACCATCTTCGTGGGGCAGGGTGTGAGTGTCACCCCGATCCCCGAGAGGCAGAGCGACCATGGCCATCATGATGTGCCAGTGCACCCTGAGCCCCAGTCCTGCTGGGCCGCCGAAGGGAACGTTGCGAGTCCGCGTCGTTGACGATTCTCGCGCCGATGCCTGCGCCAATGTCATCTCGGAGGTGGTGGACGCAGATCTGCAGTGCGCCCCAGGCTCCCCGATGATCTGCGCCGTCGACATTCCTGCGCAGGGACCACCGCGGGGGTATGCGGTGCAAGCTCACTTTGACCTCGATGGTTCCGGCGAGGTGGAGGTCGGCGACTATGTCACGATGCAGCGCTACGGCGTGACCGAAGGTGTCCTCGACGGCCCCCCGCTGCTGATCGAGCTGGGCCTCGTGAGCTAGTCAGCCCACGAAATGAGCCGTCGATTCCCGGATGGATCGCTCCACGTAGGCAACGGCCCGCCCGGGGGTGCAGCCCAAGTCCTGAAGGAGCCTGCGTTCGTAATCCTGCATGGCGCACAGGGCCAGAGCCGGGTTTCCCTCGGCGATGAAGACCTGAGCCAGTAGCAGGTGCGCGCTCTCTCGATAGGGCTCGGCACTAATCACCAGGCGGCAGGCCCGCTCTGCATCGTGAAATCGGGTCTGGTCGATGCGGTCGTGCGCAAGGTATTCCAATGCGCGGGCACACGTCACCGCCAGGGCCAGCCGCAACGTCTCGAGCCACGGCTCGTCCCAGGTAGGCAAGATGTCTCGTGGAGCGAGGTCAGCCACACTGATGCGCGAAGCCGACAGGTTGCCGTTCACGACGCCCTCGGCATTGCGAATCATGCGTGCGACGTCAATATCGACTCCCGCGTTGATCGAGAGCCGATGACCGTTGGTGCTCAGCAATTCCGGCGTCGCCGTGCGGATGCGATAGACAGCGTCACGCAATCGGGTGAGTCCGGCGGGCAACGCCAGATCCGGCCACACGTCCCCCACGATGCGGCACCGGCTGACTGTTCCAGGTGAGGTGGCCAGGTAGGCGACGACCCGTTGGGCAGACCCGGCGAGCTCCACGGCCTCGTCGCCGCATACCAGTTCGAAGTCATCGAACAGGCTGATCGCGAGCGCGGTCGCCGGCGCATTCATGGTGATCCGTCCGTGGGCGTGGGTGTCGTTCTCATAGGGAGCAACCCGCGCGCCCCCTGATACGTTGAGGGTTGGCATATACTGCCAACGGAGGTGGTCGCATGGCGACGCGCAACGTGGTTCTGACCCAACACCAGCACGAACTCGTCGAGGCATTGGTGACGTCTGGTCGATATCAGAACGCCAGTGAGGTTCTGCGCGAGGGTCTTCGGCTTGTGGAACGCGAACACGCCGAGGAGTCGGCCAAGGTTGCTGCCCTGAGCCGAGCGACCAGTGAGGGCTGGTCAGATCTCGCTTCGGGACGTTTCGACGACGTCGATGATGACTCGCTCGAGGACTTCGTCAGGCAGCTTGGCATCCGAGCGGCCCGGAGTCAGTCAGCGGGCTGATGGCGCACTATCGCCTCACGCACGCCGCCCAGGGCGATATCGTCTCGATCCTCGCCTGGTCGCACGACCAGTTTGGCGAGGAGGCACGCCAGCGCTACGAAGCATTGATCGTCGCAGCCATCCGAGACGCGGCCACCCACAGCGACCAGTCGGGTCTGCTGATCCGCCCTGAACTGGGTGAGGGGGTGTTCGCTTGGCATCTGGCGCAAAGCCGCACGCACTCGCCCGGGGGCAAGGTCCATCGCCCAAGACACTTCTTGATCTGCCGGTATGAAGGTGGAGTCCTGGTCGTCGGTCGGATCCTCCACGACGCCATGGAACTACGCCGGCACCTCGATCCCGAGCAGTCCTGGAAGTAGTCGCCGACGCGCACAATAGTGCTGCGCAGCGTCCGGCACTGGCCTCCGAATGACGAATAGCCATAGCGACAGGGAGAGAAAATGCGCCTACATCATGTCCAGGTCGCCTGTGCTGCGGGCACCGAAGACGCAGCGCGACGGTTCTACGCAGACGGCCTTGGTCTAACCGAGGTGGAGAAGCCGGAGGACCTCAAGGCCAAGGGCGGTGTGTGGTTCCGGGCGTACGATAAGACGGGCTTGGTGAGTGCCGAGATACATGCTGGCGTCGAAAATCCTTTCGTCCCCGCGCTTAAGGCGCACCCTGCGCTGCAGGTCGAGAGTGTGACCGAACTCGCGGTAGTCACCGAGCGGTTGACCAGCCTTGGATTCGAGGTCGACTGGAGTCAGCGGCACAACTTTCCAGGGAATGAGCGGTGCCACACTGCCGACGGTCAGGGGAATCGGGTCGAACTGCTGGCACCCACCGAGCCTGAGTGAAGATCGGGCATGAGGTCTCGTCCGGCGTGGCACCCAGGTTGAGCGCGAAGTCATGCCCCACTGCTGATCACGATTTCGTTGCCTTCGGGGTCGGCCACCCGCCAGCGACCCTCTGATTCGTCGAGGAGCCGGCCCCCGGATGCGAGGGCCGTGGCAAGGCGCGCCTGCGCAAGGTCCGACGGCACCGCGAGTTCGACGTGGATCCGGTTACGTTGACTGCGACGCTCCGTCTCTGACGCGTCAAGCTCTTGGAACACCAACACCGGGTTCAGCCGCCGCGGATCGCAGATATCGCTGACGCCGGCCCGCGGGTCAGGAGTGTATTCGAGGGCGGCGACCCAAAACGCGCTCACCGCGGCAACATCGGCCGCATCGAGGAACAGCTGGGCGAAGCGCGGCAGCCCAGGATCTGCAATGGCCCCTAAGTCGCGGGCGGCGCTCTGGAGGTTGCCGGCCAGGTCGGAGAAGTCGAGCCCAAGGCCGTGGGCGTCGCCCTCCCACTGGTCCTTCCCGCTGTCGATGATGACGAGCCCGGGGCGCAGGTCGATGAGCAGCGGAAAGCCCATTTCGTCGGCCAGGGTCGCTGCCACGGCGGCTAGATCACGCCGCTGCGTCGGCGAGGCGACTCGGTAACAAGCGATCGCGCTGAACACCGCCTGCCAGTCCTCGATCCTAGGCGTCTCGCCGAGCAGTACGCCCGGCACGAGGTCGACCTCGTTGCCGTCGGCGTCGGCGTGACGGACGCCATACGGTCCCGATGCCTCACCAAGGCTCGCCCGCTCGACCGCTGAGGCCGGCCGCGACACATCGACGTGGATGCGGTTGCGCAACGGCCGTGGCTCGCTCGACTGCCGGATCCGGATCGCGGGATCGCGGCGCATCGGGTCCGCCAACTCGCCGGGCTGCCCAGGCGAGTAGTCGAGCACGCTCTGCCAGAACGGCGTCACGGCAATTGGGTTCGCGGATTCGACCACGACGCTCAGGTGCTGCAGGACGGCAGGCTGCGCGGCTAGCCCGAGGTCCCGCGCGGCTGCCGACACCGCCTCCGCATGGTCGTCTGAGTCGAGGCGCACCCGCAGGCCTGTCGCGCGAAGGTCGATCACGATCTGTGGTGATAGCTCCACGATGCGCCCAGTCAGCGCAGCCCCCTCGATCATCGAAGGCGCATCAAACCACGCCGTCGCAACGCCATCAATGACCCGCCAATCTCTCCCCATGTCAGCCATACCCGCCAATGTAAAACCGATTCCAGACGATGTCTGTAGCGATCTGACCCTGCGGAGCGCGCATAATCAGTTGCGTCCGCGTGATCCTCTGTCGTTGGGTGAGGCCATGAGAACTGTGCTGAGCACCCCGGGGGTTCACGAGCTTGATCAGGTGACGGCTGCGCTGGCGGGATGGCAACAGGACGACGGGCCGCTGCACCTAGCCCCTGGTGATCTGGGTTGGCACTCCACGAAGGGTGCCGCCGTGACGGCCGCTGCCATCCGGACCTGGTCGCGTGGAGAGAAGATCGTGGCCATCGGACTTCTGGACGGCCCTCAGCTCTTGCGGATGGCCGTTGACCCCGAGGCGCGCGACGACCCTGAACTGGCCGCTCAGGTCGTCGCTGACGTCACGGATCAACAGCGGGGAGTCTTAGAAGATGGCGAAGCGACCATCGAAGCCCGTGGTGCTCCCAAAATCGTGCAGCTGTTATCGGAAAATGGGTGGCACGAGGACGAGCCATGGACGCCGTTTCACCGCGATCTCTCTGAGCCTGTCGGCGAGATCACCGCACGCGTGGAGGTGATGGGGTCCGATCGAGCCGAGGCCTGGGTGGCCGTCCATTGCTCCGCGTTTCAAGCCGCGCCGATGACCGAGGATGACCGGAGCTTCTTCGCAGACGGATTCCGCATGATGGCCCTTGGCCCGTTGTACGACTCCGCGCGCAGCTTGGCCGCCTTCGACGAAGGCGATAACGCCGTGGCTGTTGCCACCGCGTGGTCGGCCGGACCAGGCCGGCCGGGACTCCTTGAGCCCATGGGGGTTCATCGAGACCACCGCGGACACGGGTATGGCGTGGCCATCACCCGCGCTGCGGCGTCGGCGTTGCGCGACATGGGGTCCTCGAGCGCCATCGTCTGCGCCGAAAACTCGAACGTTGGCGCCATGGCTACTTATGCTGCGGCTGGTTTCACTGCGCACGAGCAGGTGGCCGACCTACGTCGCAGCGCGTGAGAAGGCACGTCCCCAACCGATCCCCTACGAGCGATGCCGATCCAGGTATGCCGTCAACTCAGCCGGGGTGTCGACGTCGCTGCCGCCGGACAAGTCACCGCAGTCGATGAGCACGGCATCGTGTCTGCGCATGTACGGCCCGGCACCTCGATCACCCACCGCCGTGTCCATCACACCTTGCCAGTGAGTGGCTCCGATGAGCGCCGGGTGACCTGGCTTGCCTCGGTACGATGCCCGCGCCAGAGCAGTGGGCCAGCCGCCCTCGCGGCCCTGATTCAGCACGCGGGTGATGACGTCGGGTCCGATGTCGGGCACGTCCACGAGTTGGATGAGCGTGGCTGAGGGACATCGGCGGCCTCGGGCGGCCAGCGTCGCCAACCCAGTGCGCAGCGATTCGCTCACCCCGCCGGCCCAGTTGGCGCATTCGGCGGTGGCGACTCGATCACCCCACGCAGCGCGTCCCGTCTCCAACCGGGTTCGCACGCGTTGAGCATCCGCGCCCAGGACGACCAACACGTCACCGCAGCCGCCTTCGAGTAGGACTTGGATGGCTCGCTCGGTCAGAGTTCGCCCCTCGACTTCGACCACGGCCTTAGGCGTGCCCATCCGGCTGCCCTGCCCGGCGGCAAGCAGCAGCGCAGTGACTGGATGAGCCGTCGGCATACTCATGGGTCCCAGTGTCGTGCATGCTGGGTGACTATGAGCACCAAGGTCGAGAAATCCGAACTGGCCGACGCGATCGCGGGCCGCCCGTACGCCTATCTGCTGAGCCCGGGGCACGATCGACCGCATGTGGTGCAGGTCGTGCCGACCTGGGCCGACGGCGTGATGTATGTCGACGCGCCAGGTCGCTCGGCGGTGACCTTAGCGGCGTCCTTCCCCAGCGTCACGCTGCTCTATCCCCCGGATGCGGCCGATGGCTATTCGCTCATCGTTGACGGCATCGCGCACGCTCATGGCGATGATCTCCACGTTTCCGTCGACCACGCCGTCCTTCATCGGCGCGCGACGGCCACCTCGGAAGCCTCGGTCACCGGCTGCGGCGCTGACTGCAAGCCCGTCGACATCTGATCGATCACCCGTCTCACTACATACCCAAACCACCGTTGCCCTGCCCCAGGCCCATCCAGCCGACGGTGCCTTTGGTGTGATCGTGGGGAAAGTTGCCTGGGCCCTCCTTGATTCGCAGGCAACGCACGCATTGCCCGCTGACGATGCCGGCGTCCTCGGAGTTGAGCCGGACCGCGGTGTAGTCGTGTCGCCCGACCACGCAGCGCAGTGATCGGCGCTTCTCCCCCTCGGCGTCGATCCGGGACACCAAAGCCACCCGCAATCCAGGCGCACCGCGCAGCGTGGAGAAGGCGTACCCCAGTGCTTCGCGGTCATCGAGTTGCGCGAGATCGGCAGCGAACTCGGCGGCATACCGGCGTCGTTGGTGCCGTGGGATCAGACGCAGGCCGATCCACAGTAAGACTGCCGCCAAGGTCTTCACGACAGACCTTCTTGCGGCCGCAACTGGGCGGCATACTTCGCTCGTCGCTCCCGCGCAGCCGACAAAGCTGCTCGACTCCCCACCAGACCATCGGCGGTGAGGCGGTAGTAGCGGCGCTTGGGACGACCAACTTGCGCCGGGTCGATCTCTTCCCAGCCACTGGTCAGCCAGCCGATGGACTCCAGACGCGCCAAGATGGGGTGGATCGTGCCACTCGGCAACGCCGTCTCGGCCCCGATTTGGAGTCCGTAGTGGTCGGCCTTGGGGTCAGCCAAGACGGTTTCCAGGACCGCCTGGGTAGTGCCCGTCAAGCGTATCGGTGTACCCATAGTCTTACTCTACTTAGGGTCACGACATCCGGCAAGGGCCTACTCAGCGAGAGCCTGACCGGCGATCTCGGTTCGGCGTTGCAGCGTTGTCCAGACTTCGTCCGCCACGCCGGGGTAACTCGCTCTATCCTCCCTGCGCAAGGAGTCCTGTAACCCGGACACGACATCGCGGCAGACCGCTCGCGCTCGCGCGGCCAGCACTCCCCAGCTCGCAATCTCGGCAACGACGTCGTCGATGGTCAACTCATCGAAGTCGCGCTTCCCCCCGAGGTCAAGGGCACTCATGTGCCGCCCTGAGTGGTGGAGGTGAGCAGCGATGTCGTATGCCGGCGCAAGACTGACGCTGCCGTCGTCGTGTCGCAGGAAAGATGTGTTCTTGGCGTGATGGTCGGTATTTCCGACGACGAACGAGAAGCAGACGAGCCTCGCCAGAGGGGCCACCTTGCCGCCACCATCGCGCAGGACAGCGGCCGCCGCCGCCCATGACGGCATGGTCGAGCCGCGCTGAAATTTGCGGATGGGGTCCGCCGTGTTGAGTCCGAGGGCCTGCGCCAAGTCCTCCTGGTGAACGCGCCCGACACCGCCATCTGGACCAAGGAATCGGTCGTAGCGCGAGACACCGATAGCTTTAACGTTCTCGAAATTCACGATCTCGGCGGTCACATTCGTGATCCCCACGCGCGCGGCGAGCCGCAGGCACAACACCTCGGTGTCGACCACATCACTGGCTGGCGCCGAGGTGCCGTGTGCGACTTTGAGAATCCAGGTGGACGGGGCTCCGCTGTGCGGCTCGAGCCACGTCCCATCTGGCCCTCTCCCCAGACCTACCTTCGGGATCATTCCTGCCAGCAAGATGGACTGAAGCGCTCTGACGCCGGTGCCCTCGGAAGCTTCTCGAAGTCGATCTGCAACCTGTTTCGAGGTGAGCGGTCGGTATCCCGTGTGGTCGTTCATCGCGAAGGGGCCCGATGGTGGCTGCTCCGCTCTGACAAAGAGCAAGGCACCGGCGGTGTCCTGGCCGTATCGGGCTAAGAAGCCAAAGGTGTCATCGGGCTCCACACCGGCTGCCACCGCGTGGTGAACCCGGGTGGCCCCCTCGGGAAGCAGCCCCTGGCAAAAGGCTCCCGCGATGACGTCAGAGGGCGAGCGACCACCTCGATCGACGGGCAGCAGATGTGAGACGACCCGCGAGCGCAGACCCCAGCGCGCCGCCGCCGCCGACGTCCAGGTCCACTGCAGACGACCGCTCGAAGCTCGCGATGCGCCTCGCCTGAGGGTGGCGATATGCGTTCGGTACAGCCACACCGTCAATTCGTCGACGCTCACCAGTCGTCCTCCTCGGGTGCACGAGCACGCGTGGTGAGCTCAATAGCGCCACCCAACAGGTTGAGGACGGCCAACAGTCGATCAACGTACTGGGTCGACTTGCCAGCCTCGATCTCGTAGACGGCACGGCGTGGGATATCCAGCTGTTGGGCGAGTTGGGCCTGGGTCAGGCCTGAGTCTCGGCGCAACTCCGCGACGAAGGCACCAATATCTTCAGCCGTGCGTGGGCGGGACCACAGTTGACTATTGCTGGTTTGCATCTTGATCACCTCGGTGACACCATATCCGCTCATACGCACTGTGAGCGAATTATCGCTCACCACGACTATGGGCGATTATCCGCGCAACGACCCGTCACGTCACGCCGTGGCCGCGATGAGTTTCAGGACCGTGTTGTGGTTGCGGGCGGTACCGACAACCTTGAGGTGCCGCTCAAACCAGGCCCCGGTGTATCTCGAGTCGGCAGCCGACCCGGCGAGTCGCAGGTAGGCGTGGCTGCCCACCACGGCGAACTCATCGTCGGAACCATCTCGCTGCAGGCCCGCAATGGCTTCAGCAGTGGCCTCGCTCTGACAGTAGATTGTGTGGACCGCGCGCCCCTCCAAAGCGCCCGTCGCGACCTCGTCGGCCCAGGGGTTGCGCTTACACCCGTCCACCAACTCCGCGTGGGTGCGCATCACCACGGAGATGACGCCAAACTGCTCGGCGAGTGCTTGCTCGAGGTCCAGCCTCATCCGCTCCATATCCTTCGGCGGCGACATCACGATGTTGCCCGTCGCAACCACCGTCCGCACCTGCTCGCAGCCGACCCCAGTGGCCACCGATCTCAGCCAGTCCATCTTCATCCGGTTGCCGCCGACGTTGACGCTTCGAAGCAGGGCCACGACATCAGCCATCGCGCAACGACCTTTCGCTGGTGAACGTGCGTTCCTCGCCGGTCAGCGGGTCCACGAACTCTATGCGGTGCGCGAGCAGACGTAGCGGCGTTGAGAAGTCGTCCGCGGCTACGCCGAGCTCGGTGGGATAGAGCGGGTCGCCCAGGATCGGCATACCCAGGCCGGCGCAGTGCACGCGCAGTTGATGGGTGCGCCCGGTGATTGGACGCAGCCGATATGTGCCGACGCCGTTCTCGTCCGCCAACAACTCGACCGAGGTTTCGGCGTTGGGCTCGCCGGGCACGACACGAGCCTGCATACGCCCGCGTTCTTTGACGATGCGGTTGCGGATCGTTGTGGGCTCCCGCAGGGCCGGGAGGGCGGGAGCCAGCGCGAGGTAGGTCTTGGTCACCGCACGCTGCGCGAACATCGTCTGGTA
>JBGTGC010000120.1:0-5944 GCA_041746935.1 Dermatophilaceae bacterium | reverse complement strand
GACAACGTCTACTTCAACTCAACCCAGACGCAGATCTCATGGAACGCGGAGCAGTGGGTTCGCGCTGAGTGACCCAGAGATAGCACGCTAGTTGTGGTTCCGTAGGGGCGGAGGTCGCCAAGACTTCCGCCCCTACGTTTGTCCCACCCGTTGGACCTTGGTTCACCGCCTGAGTGACGCCAAAACGATAGGGTCACTTTTCACACATTGTCATGGACACCGGTAGGTGCCGTGCAGCATCTGACAGGAAGGCGATGTCGTGCTTCAGTTCATCCTTCGGCGGGTCGGGATATCGCTTCTGATTCTGTTCTTGGCTTCGATCCTGACGTATGTCCTCATGATTAACTCCGGAGACCCACTCGAGGATCTCTACGGCATCCAATCGAGCAACCGGGAGCAGTTGATCCAGGCTCGAATTGACCTTATGAACCTCGAGGAGCCGTGGTACACACGCTACTGGCTGTGGCTGGGGGGCGCTAGCCAGTGCCTCGTGCTCTCGTGCGACTTCGGCAGCGACCTATCCGGCTCCAACGTCACCGACCAGGTATCGCAAGCAGTCATCAGTAGTCTGCGCCTGGTTTCTCTGGCCACGGTCATCGCGATCGTCGTCGGAGTGGCGATCGGTATCCTGTCCGCCATCCGGCAGTACAGCGGGTTCGACTACGCCGTCACCTTCCTCGCCTTCTTGTTCTTCTCTCTGCCGGTGTTCGCTGCGGCGATCGTGCTCAAGCAGTACGGGGCGATCCAGTTCAACAACTGGATAGCTGATCCATCGGTCTCATTGGTGACGACGTTGTTGATGGCACTGATCTTCGGCTTGGTATTTTCTGTCGTGGCGGGCGGCGACACCCAGCGCCGGGTGATTACCTTTCTCACCACGGTCGTGGTGCTGTCTGGGGTGGTGACCTACTTCGATGCCGTGGACTGGTGGCGCTTCCCGGCCCTTGGCATCGGGCTCGTGGTTCTCTTCTCTGTTGCCGCCTTCGGCCTTCTGCTGATGCTGACGGTGGGTTTGCGCAACCGGCAAGTCATCTACGCCGGGTTGGCCACCATTGGTGTCGGCATCGTGTCCTACTTCGCCTTGGGATCCGTGCTGGAAGACCCCACGTGGCTGGTGATCCTGGGCCTCGGGATTGCGGCGGCGGCCGTTGGAGCGATCATCGGCGTGACTCTCGGGGGATACGAACGCAAGACGGCCGTGACCGTCTCGGTGGGGACTGCCTTGGCTTTCGGCTCCTTCACGTTCTTGGATCGCCTCTTGTCCAACTGGAACGGCTACCTCCAGATCTCGGGTCGACCCATTTCGACGATCGGATCGGGATCCCCGCTGTTCAGCGGCAATTTCTACGAGGGGGTGTGGGACTGGTCGACGCAGTTGATTTTGCCGACTATCGCGTTGACGCTGATCTCGTTGGCGGGATATTCGCGCTTCACGCGGTCCTCCATGCTGGAGACCACGCAGCAGGACTACATGCGGACGGCTCGCTCCAAAGGCCTGTCCGACCGCATCGTCAACACGAAGCACGCGCTCCGCAATGCGTTGATCCCGATCACCACCATCGTGGCTTTCGACTTCGCCTCGCTCATTGGCGGGGCCGTGATCACCGAGAAAATCTTCGGGTGGAGCGGGATGGGGGCACTGTTCAACGCAGGACTCGACGCATCAGATCCCAATCCCGTGATGGCCTTCTTCCTGGTGACGGGAGCCGCCGCCATCTTCATGAACATGCTCGCTGATATCGCGTACGCGTCGCTCGATCCGCGGATTTCGAGATAGGGAATCGATATGGCTGACAACGATCACCCGTCACAGGACCAACCGGATACCCCGGGTTCCGGTCGAGAAGAACTCTCGCCTATGCCGGGCCAGGCTGATCCGGGATCGCCACAACACGGCGACCTAGACACCAAGTACTCGGTCGAAAAGCAGATCAACCTCGAGGAAAAGTCCTACTCCCAAGGCCAACTGGTGCGGCGACGCTTCTTTCGCCACAAGGGGGCGATGGTCTCTCTCGGAGTATTGGTCGGGATCACCGTCATCGCGTACACCTCTGTGGGCATCGGCCCTCTTCCAGGGTGGTGGGACAAGTCCTACCTGCGAAGTTCGATCGTGCTCGACGGGGGCCGCCCGACAATGTCGTTGTGGCCGCCGAGCATCGGTGAGCATCCCTTTGGTCAAGAGACCACCGGTAAGGACTACTTCGCACTGACGATGCGGGGCACCCAACAGTCGCTGATCGTCGCACTTTCGGTCGGCATCGGCAGCACCATCATCGGCACCTTCGTCGGTGCATTCGCTGGCTTCTACCGTGGCTGGGTCGAAGCAATCCTCATGCGGTTGACCGATGTTTTCATCGTTGTCCCATTGCTCATCCTCGCGGCGATCATCGCCAAGACGCTGGACGCCGGGATTTGGGGTATGTCCTTCACGCTTAGCATCCTGGTGTGGACCGGCCTGGCTCGACTGGTGCGAGGTGAGGTTCTGTCGCTGCGAGAGCGGGAGTTCGTCACGGCGGCCGAAGCGATCGGAACGTCGTCGCTGCGCATCATCTTCAAGCACATCCTGCCCAACACCATCGGCACCATCATCGTCAGCGCCACGCTGACTATCGCGACGGCCATCCTGCTCGAGACGGCGTTGAGTTTCCTGGGCTACGGCATCAACCCGCCCGACAGTTCGCTCGGACTGTTGATCAGCACCTATCAAAACGCCTTCCAAACTCGCCCCTGGTTGTTCTGGTGGCCGGGGATGATGATTTTGGGCATCGCATTGGCCGTGAACTTCCTGGGCGACGGTCTGCGCGACGCCTTCGACCCCCGTCAGAACAGGAGCGCCGACTGATGGCCACCGCGATGAGTGAATCCAGCACTGACGCAGGAGATGGCCCACACAACGCTGACGGTGCCGTGCTCAGTTTTGACGAAGTCGACGTGCGCTTCAAGACGGAATTCGGGTCGGTGCACGCCGTCAAGGGTGTCACCTTGGACGTCAAGCCCGGTGAGGTTGTGGCCGTCGTCGGCGAATCGGGCTCTGGCAAATCCGTCACGTCGATGACCGCCATGCGTCTGCTGCCCGGAAACGCCCGGATCGACGGTCACGTCACCGTCAGTGGGGTCTCAGTCGGAGAGATCTCCGATCGCAAGATGCGCAAGATGCGCGGCAACAACATCGCCATGATCTTCCAGGAACCGATGACTGCGCTGAATCCGGTGCTGACCATTGGCACCCAGGTCACCGAGTCGATGGAGCTTCACGGCATTGCGGTAGGCAAGGACGCGGAGAAGCGAGCCGTCGAGTTGCTGGAGATGGTGGGCATCCCCGAGCCCGAGAAACGCGTCAAGCAATATCCGCACGAGCTCTCCGGCGGTCAGCGGCAGCGCGTCGTGATCGCTATGGCCATTAGTTGCGACCCCAAAGTGATCATTGCGGACGAGCCGACGACGGCGCTGGACGTCACGGTGCAAGCCGACATCTTGGACCTCCTGCGGTCACTGAAGGACAAACTGGACACGGGAATTCTGCTGATCACGCACAACATGGGCGTGGTGGCCGATATGGCCGATCGTGTCGCGGTCATGTTCAAGGGTGAGATCGTCGAGCACGGCACCGCGGAAGCAGTGCTCACCAACCCCCAGCACGGTTACACCAAGATGCTGCTGGGATCGGTTCCGCGCCTCGGGTCGGGCCGGGGGCAGATGGGCATCAACGTGCGGGACACGCTGGACCCCGATGCTGAGCTCGCTATCGACCTCAAGAACTTGGTGATTGAGTATCAGCGGTTAGGCAAGCCGCCGTTCCGCGCTATCGACGATGTCTCCTTCAACGTCCGCCAAGGAGAAATCGTCGGGCTCGTCGGTGAATCCGGCTCGGGCAAGTCGACCATCGGTCGATGTGCCTTGGGGCTCATCCCGGCTGCCTCTGGCACGTTCACGTTGTTGGGTGAGGACCTGCCTTCGCTGAAGCGCGCCGAGCTCAAGGCCTTGCGCAAGCGAATTGGCGTCATCTTCCAGGACCCAGCTGCTTCACTGAATCCTCGGATGCCCATCGGCGAGTGCATCGCCGAGCCGCTGGTCGTGCATCACGTCGGTGACAAGCAGTCTCGACAGGAAAAGGTCTACGAATTGCTCGAGGCCGTCCAACTGCCGCGCGAGGTCTTCAACCGATACCCGCACGAAGTTTCCGGTGGCCAGCGTCAACGCATCAGTGTTGCGCGCGCCCTTACGCTGGATCCCGAGCTGTTGGTGGCCGATGAGCCGACGTCGGCCCTCGACGTGTCGGTGCAGGCGCGAGTGCTGAAGATCTTCGCTGAGCTGCAGGCCGAATATAAGTTTGCCTGCTTGTTCGTCAGTCACGACCTATCGGTGATCGATCTGTTGGCCCACAAGGTCGTCGTACTCAGGAATGGCCAAGTCGTCGAGGCTGGGCCGCGTGATCAGGTCTTGGAGAATCCTCAAAAGGACTACACGCAGCGACTGATCGCCGCCGCCCCGGTGCCGGACCCGGCGGAGCAACGTCGTCGACGCGACGCTCGACACGATCTGCTGCGCTCTTTGGGTGAAGACGTCGCGGAACTGAAGATCGACCCCGATCAATACCATGCAGCCATGTCGGTGCCCATCGACAAGGACCCGGCCTAGCCCGAACAGCCCTCGCTGGATGAGAAGGTATGACGCATGCGCGTCCTCTTCGCCGGCACCCCTGAGGCAGCAGTGCCCTCGCTGAAGGCGCTGAGCGAGTCACATCACGACGTGATCGCTGTCTTGACCCGTCCAAATGCCCCCGCTGGGCGCAAGCGGGTCATGCACCGATCCCCGATCCGGGTTGCGGCGGAGCAGGCGGGGATCGACGTTCTCACCCCGACCTCCACTCGCGATCCGCAGCTCGCCGACCGCCTCACCGCGCTACGACTGGACGCGGCACCCGTGGTGGCCTACGGGGGAATTATCCCGACGGCGTTGCTCGACGTGGCAACGCACGGATGGGTCAATCTTCACTTCTCGCTGCTGCCTGCATGGCGCGGGGCTGCTCCAGTCCAACACGCGATCATGGCCGGCGACGAGCTCGCTGGGGCGAGCACGTTCCTGCTCGAAGAGGGTCTAGACACGGGGCCGGTGCTGGGCACACTCACGGAGCGAGTCCGCCACGACGACACCTCCGGTGCGTTGCTTGCGCGCTTGGCCCATGCGGGCGCAGAGTTGTTGGTGGGCAGCCTGGATGCACTGGAGTTGGGCACCGCCCAACCGCAACCGCAAGCCACTGACGGCGTCAGCCATGCCCCCAAGCTGACCCGCGACGATGCTCGCGTGCGATGGGATCGGCTGGCATATGCCGTTGACCGACAGATCCGCGCATGCACTCCCGCACCGCGAGCCTTCACCACCGTGCACGGCGAGCGATTGAACCTTGGCCCGGTGACCGTCGTGCAGACTGGATCGGGCATCGACACGCTGGCCCCGGGTCAAGCGCATGTCGACCGCCGAGAGGTCCTTGTCGGGACCGGTGGAGGAGTGGTCCGGTTGGGCGAGGTCCAGCCGCCCGGAAAGAGGCCGATGGATGCGGCGGCGTGGGCCCGTGGTGCTCGCCTTCACGCAGGCGACCTCCTGGGGATTCACGGCTGATGGCACAGCGTCCTCGCTCCGTCACCAAGCCTGCTGACCGCAGTCGACACAGCGACCCGGCGCGGCACACCGCATACCTGACGATGCGAGCCGTCGCGCACGGTGCCTACGCCAATCTCGATCTGCCAGACCAACTGCGCCAAGCCCGCCTGTCAGGTCGCGATGCGGCTTTTGCCACCGAGCTCTGCTACGGAACGATTCGTTTGCAGGGGCTGTATGACGCTATCGTCACCGTCGCGGCTCGGCGCGACCTCGACACTATCGATGTCGCCGTGCTGGACATCCTGCGGATGGGTGCCCATCAGATCCTCGACATGAGGGTGCC
>JBGTGC010000119.1:0-6346 GCA_041746935.1 Dermatophilaceae bacterium | reverse complement strand
GGGCCGTTCTGAATGCGCCCCTCAACCCGACGGGAGATGCGTTGAGCGAAGCAGCCTTGATCCACGAAGTGAAGAACACGGTGGCCTTCACAGAGACTGCCGCCAGCTGAGTTCAAGCCCATCCCAGTCCCCGCGGTCGTGACACAGGTACTAGCGTTCCCTCGTGTCTCCCGTGCCTGCTGACCCGACGTTCTTCCTTCCCGCCGCCACGGTCGCCGAGGCCGTCGCGCGCATCTTTTCGCTGACAGGCGCGCCAGACGCGGGCACCCGCGGAGAAAAGCGTGCCATCGTCGCCCTTCGCGATGCGCTCAGGCTGGACGTCGACGTAGCCCGCACGAACGCATACATGGCCCAGCGGATTGCGGAGGTGCTCGGCGTCGAGTGGCGACCTTCCTACGCAGACCTCAACCGCGTCAACCTCGACGGTCTAAACGCACTACTCGAAGGGGCGACGGAGGCATACCACCAGGATTCGCTTCGCCGGCTCGCAGGAAGACGACCGACAAGGTTGGACGGTCCCCTGTGGAGGGCGTTCGAGCCGGCCCAGTCCAAGATCGAGGCGGTCAACCGAATCAGCGCCTTGACCAAGTCGGGTCCGGAGTGGCTCGGCCCTGGCAGCAAGGAGCACAAGCGGGTCCTTATCAACCTGGCGAGATCTCTCTCGCCGCACCTTGACACCCGGCTCTCCAAGACGAAGCTCGCCGCGGCCCTGGCAGACGAGTTCGACGCACCTTGGTCTGACGAGTGCGAGTCCACCGGGGAGACGATCTCGCTCGCTGGCCTCAACACGGTCTTGGCTGGAGCCGAGCGCCGACTGGGAAGACTTGGCGGGGACCGCGCAATGCTCTTGGGCACGCCCGAAGAGGAAGGTATCGCGCTGGCAGCCGCCCTTCTCGACGCCTGGCGCGCCACACCTCATCCAGATGGCGGCAAACGGGTCGTTTGGGACGGACCCAAGTGCATCCACTGGATGCTCGACCAAGGCGCGACGGAAGGTCCCAACCAGAACGAGTGGCAGGGCTTCTACTGGGAGTCTCGAGGCAGAGCAGTGCTCAACAGTGCGTTCACCCCGAACCCCAACCCTCCGAGAACTCGATACGGCAATTCGTCGTTCGACTATTCGCTGCGCTTTGTCTGGGACCTCAAGGCCCACACCGAGGCCTGGCGCTACCCGGTCTCCGGCAACACGCAAAAGGGCCAAAGCGTAGCGCCGCTTAACGACCAGGAGTCAATGGCCGCGTGCATCGAAGACCAAGGCTTGGGCTTCCTCATGGTGGGCGGCGTTGCCGTCGCCGATGAGGACAAGGCATTTGTGGAATGGCACCGTGCGTTCAAGTCACGACAGGGCGTGAAGTCGAAGCCATCCAATTCCGGGAAGTCACGGCAGCGCAAGGCGGCGTTCGAACCGCTTCACATCGAGGCCTTCTACTTCCATGACACGGCTGAGCTTGAAGCAGCCAAGGTGGCGGGACAGATCACGGGATTTCAGCAGGGTAAGCAGGCCCCTGGCGAAGTGGGTGGCACGGGAAGGGAGCGGCGCCCTAAGTACGTCTTGAGCGTGCCGAAGGCGCGGGGAACTAGGCTCGCGGTAGCAGACTTCCACTGGCCGCGAGTAGAGAAGTGACACAGCACCGGCATCTGGAAAATGACGGCGAGTTGGGCGCAGAGTAGAGACTGCAGTACTTCTCTGGGGTACGGACCCGAAAGAGGCCCTTCCCGGACATCGGGAAGAGCCTCTGAACTCGGTGGAGGCGATCGGACTCGAACCGACGACCCTCTGCTTGCAAAGCAGATGCGCTACCAGCTGCGCCACGCCCCCGAGGGCGACCCGACGGCATACCTCACCGACGGGTCTGGTTGTTCAGTTGTTGCTGACCTCGTCGGTCGCCTCGGCCCACAGGTCACGCTCGGCCTGCTCGTTTTGCGACTTCTTGGCCAAAGCCAGTGCGCCGGCCACGGTGGCGAGAATCACCAGGATGCGCTTCATATGATTCGACTCCTCGATGTTGTTCAGTTTGACGTCAGGGTGGGCCTAACTGGACTTGAACCAGTGACCTCTGTCTTATCAGGACAGCGCTCTAACCGACTGAGCTATAGGCCCCACTTCGCCTGCTTGACCTGCGCTCACACGAGAGAACAACAGGCCACGCGACGCATGAGGTTACCTCACAGCACGCCGGGCCGACAAAACCGCCGACCTCACTCGTCGGACAGGGTGAGGTGCGCGCCGCCGACCAGCGCCGCGCACACGTTGTAGAGGAAGGCGCTCAGCGTGGCCAAGGCCGTGAGCAGCAGGACGTTGGCCACGGCAAACACGACGGTCAAGGAGAGCACCCGGCCCAGACCGATGTATTGCATCAGGTCGAACGCGCTGGCCGAATCCTCACCGCTGGTGACCTGCACGATGAATTCGTTGATCGTGGCGAAGACGTTCATCCCCGACAGCACCGTCCACAACACAGCAACCATGATCACCATGGCGATGCCGAGCCCGACCGCCACCAGCAAAGAAATCTTGAAGACGGACCAGGGGTCGACCCGTTGGATCGTCAGCCGGACGCGACGCGGCCCCGTGCGGCGAGGCTTCGCCCCGGGCTTACCCGTGCGGGCACTCTGGGGATCAGATGGTTGGGGGCGACCAGCCGAGGCTGCAGCCGCCGAACCTCCCGCAACACCAGCGCTGCGCGAGGGCCCGGGTCGCCGCGAGGACAGGTCGCGTCGAGGAGAAACCCGCGCCATGGCACCTTCGCGCATCGAACCCGATGTGGGTCGGTCCTTCGCCGACTCGCCAGTATCGGCCGGGCTGCCGGAGGGGGCAGCCGTCTCGTCAGAGCCGGATGACGTCGCTTTGTCGCCTTCGGGGGCATCCTGCGACGACTCAGCCTCTTTTGAGGCCTTGGTCTGCTGCTCAGCCGTGCTCATCACTCACCTCCGGTGCTGTCCTGCTCGGGAGTCTGCGGGTCGGGCTCACCATCGAAGGACGCATGGTCATCACTGCCCACTGCTTGGTCCGACGTTACGCCATCGGTGCCCGACTCGTCAGTGACCTCAGCAGTCACTTCCGCTCCATCGAGCACCGCAGCCAGCTCAGTCTCGGCATTCCGAGCGACCGCGACGATCGAATCCCCGGCCCCCGGCGTGGCGAATCGGACTCCGGCAGTGTCCCGCCCGGTGACGCGCACCTGGTCGATGGACGAGCGGACGACGTTGCCGCCCTCCATCACCACCAGCACCTCGTCGCCGGGGTCCACGGTCAACGCCCCGACCAGGGTGCCGCCCTTGTCACTGGCCTTGGCTACCTTGATGCCCAGACCACCACGACCTTGGATGCGGTATGCCGACACCGGGGTGCGCTTGGCCATCCCGGTCTCGAAGACAACGAAGACGAATGGGTCCTCACCGGCCGCAACGACCTGCATCGCCAGCAAGTGATCGTCGCCGCGGAACTTCATCCCGGTCACACCCGACGTGGCGCGACCCATCGGGCGCAGCGTGTCGTCGGTCGCGGTGAAGCGCACGGACTGACCACGCACCGAAACCAGCAACACGTCGTCGTCGGCCTCAGCCAAGCCGGCGCTGACCAGCTCGTCTGCGTCGCGAAGGTTGACTGCGATCAACCCACCGGTGCGGGGGGAGTCGTAGTCGCCTAGTCGAGTCTTCTTCACCAGTCCGTTTCGGGTGGCCAACAGCAGGTATGCCGAGTGCTCGTAGTCCCGCAGCGTCAGCACCTGGGCGATCTGCTCGCCAGGCTGGAACGCCAAGAGGTTCGCTACGTGCTGGCCCTTGCCGGTCGGACCGCCCTCTGGGATCTCGTAAGCCTTGGCGCGATAGACCCGCCCCATGTTGGTGAAGAACAGCAGCCAGTGGTGCGTCGAGGTGGTGAAGAAGTGCCCGACGACGTCATCGGCCCGCAGTGACGTGCCGCGCCGGCCCTTGCCACCGCGGTGCTGCGGGCGATATTCGGCGACCTTGGTGCGTTTAGCGTATCCGCCGCGGGTGATCGTCACCACGACGTCTTCCTCGGGTATGAGGTCTTCCATCGACATATCGCCGTCGAAGGCGTGAACGACGGTGCGCCGGTCGTCCCCGTATTTGTCGACGATCTCGGCCAGCTCTTCGCTGACGATGGTGCGTTGGCGCTGCGGGCTGTCCAGAATTGCCTGGTAGTCGATGATCATCGACTCCAACCGGTCGTGCTCTTCGATGATCTTCTGCCGCTCCAAGGCCGCCAACCGGCGCAACTGCATGTCAAGGATGGCGCGGGCTTGCAGCTCGTCAATGTCCAGCAACTCGATCAAGCCGTTACGGGCGTCTTCCACGGTCGCGCTCGCCCGAATCAAAGCGATGACCTCATCGAGAGCGTCGAGCGCCTTGAGGAGCCCGCGCAGGATGTGAATCTGCTCTTCGGCGCGTTTCAGGCGGTATCGGGTGCGGCGGACGATGACTTCGATCTGGTGGTCCACCCAGTGGCGCACGAACGCCGACAGCGGCAGGGTGCGCGGCACCCCGTCGACCAGCGCCAGCATGTTGGCGCTGAAGTTCTGCTGCAACTGGGTGTGTTTGTAGAGGTTGTTGAGCACGACCTTGGCCACTGCGTCGCGCTTGAGCACGACCACGAGGCGCTGACCTGTGCGCCCGGACGTCTCGTCGCGCAGGTCGGCGATGCCGCCCAACTTGCTGTCGTTGACCAGCTCGGCGATCTTCTTGGCCAGCGAGTCAGGATTGACCTGATACGGCAGCTCCGTGACGACCAGGCACTGACGGCCTTGGATCTCCTCGACCTCCACCACGGCCCGCATAGGGATCGATCCGCGACCCGTGCGATAGGCGTCTTCGATGCCGGACTTGCCCATGATGAGCGCGCCAGTGGGGAAGTCAGGGCCCTTGATCCGCTCGATCAGGGCTTCGAGCAACTCATCGCGGGTCGCCTCGGGATTCTCCAACAACCACTGGACTCCATCGGCGACTTCGCGCAAGTTGTGCGGCGGGATCTGCGTGGCCATGCCGACAGCAATACCGGCCGAGCCGTTGACCAGCAGGTTCGGGAACCGAGCCGGCAACACAGCGGGTTCCTGCGTTTTACCGTCGTAGTTGTCACCGAAGTCCACCGTGTCCTCGTGGATGTCGCGGACCATCTCCAGGGCCAGGGGTGCCATCCGGCACTCGGTATAGCGAGGCGCAGCCGCGGGGTCATCTCCGGGGGTGCCGAAGTTGCCTTGGCCCTGGACCAACGGGTAACGCAGCGACCACGGCTGCACGAGGCGCACCAAGGCGTCGTAGATCGCAGTGTCGCCATGCGGGTGGTAGTGGCCCATCACGTCCCCGACGACGCGTGAGCACTTGTTGAAGCCGCGATCGGGTCGGTAGCCCCCGTCATACATCGCGTAGATCACGCGACGGTGCACGGGCTTGAGGCCATCACGCACGTCGGGCAAAGCCCGCGACACGATCACGCTCATGGCGTACTCGATGTAACTGCGCTGCATTTCCGTGTTGAGGTCAATGCCCTCGATACGGTCGGTCATCGGCGTTTCGGTCACGCGAGTCCTTTTCGTTGCGGCCGGTGCTGGTCGGGGGACACGGGGGCGAAGCCCCCGGGAGATTAGATGTCGAGGAAGCGAACGTCTTTGGCATTGCGCTGGATGAAGCCGCGGCGGCTCTCGACATCCTCACCCATCAGCACCGCGAAGATCTCGTCCGCAGCCGCCGCGTCCTCCAGCGTGACGCGCAGGAGCACGCGGCCGTCGGGGTCCATGGTGGTGTCCCACAGTTCCTTGTAGTCCATCTCACCCAGACCCTTGTAGCGCTGCACGCCCGAGTCTTTGGGGAGTCGACGGCCATTGGACAACCCGTCTTTGATGACGGCGTCGCGCTCACGGTCACTGAACACGTATTGGTGCTCGTGATTGGTCCACTTGATGCGGAACAACGGCGGCTGCGCCAAATAAACGTAGCCCGCTTCGATCAAGGGCCGCATAAACCGGAACAGCAAGGTCAGCAACAGCGTGCGAATGTGCAAACCGTCGACATCGGCATCGGCCATCAAGATGATCTTGTGATAGCGAGCCTTGGCGATGTCGAAGTCCTCACCGATGCCGGTGCCGAAGCCGGAGATGAGTGCCTTGACCTCCTGGTTGCCCAGGATGCGGTCCAGCCGCGCCTTCTCGACGTTCAGGATCTTGCCTCGAATCGGCAGGATGGCCTGGTTGTGCGGGTTCCGACCGGCCACCGCTGAGCCACCGGCCGAGTCACCCTCGACGATGAACACCTCGGAGATCGTGGGGTCCTTGGTCTGACAGTCACGCAACTTGCCGGGAAGGCCGCCACTCTCCAGCAACCCCTTACG
>JBGTGC010000118.1:0-2019 GCA_041746935.1 Dermatophilaceae bacterium | reverse complement strand
GGATGTCGCGGCCCTCCGCTTGGAGGCCTTCGACGTAGGAGGGCAGGACCGTATCTTCGACGGTCTGCAGGGTGGACGCTGGTTGGCGGCCTATCTGGATGTCGCCGACGAGGAGCTGTCCGAGGTCGAAGCCGATCGGGCCTTCGCCGAAGAAGCCGTAGTCGATGAGCACGAAGCCGTTGGTGTCGGGGGTGATGAGTAGGTTGTTCGGGCAGGCGTCGCCGTGGATGGTGCCCAGCGGGAGGGCGGCGAGTTCGTCGACGAGGTCGCCGGCTCGCTCGGCGGCGGCCTGCAGTCGTCGGCGCAGCGGGTCGTTGAAGGCCGCGGCGATTAGTGGGTGGCTCCAGATGTTGGGGTCGCGTACTAACGGGATCACTTGGTGCGTGAGCCGCCCGCCCAGGTAGTCGTGGATGGTCCACTCGAATTCACCCACGCCAGCGCACTCTCGCACGCGAGGGCTGGCCGCCAGCTGGCCTAGGAGATAAGCGGCCCGCGAGAACCGGGCCGTATCCCAATATGCCGGTATGGTCGTGATCTCTTCCATCCAGATGCTGGCCGACTTCTCATCGATATCGAAAACCCCCACGGCCCGTGGCATCCGCAGGCCCAGGGGCAGTCGCTCGCCCAGGTCGGAGCGGTAAGCCAACGGCTCCGTCCGCCAGGGCACGCCCGCTTCGGCCATCGCCGCGATCTCGGTCGGCACCCCCGCGAACAGCGGGGATCTGCCCCATGACTGTACGTGCTTGACGAAGAAGCAGAAGGACTGGCGGCGCCCCCCGACCAGCGCTTGGCCACGGACCCAGTAACGACCGGCTGTCGTGATAGCCGGCAGGTCATAGGCAACCCGTTCGGCATAAGAGTCGAGCACAGTGACCCGCCCTGCGGGCTCGCGTAGCAGCGCGCCGACGAGATCGGTCAACTCCTCGTCAGTGACGTCGGCGGGTCCCAGTGTGTCGCGCTGGTGCATGGTGAACCTCCGTAACTAGTGCTCCGTGCTTGAAGTGGTCGGGCGGTTGGCTTTCTAAAGGATTACGTCGGCGGTTTTTGTTGATACGACGGGGTGGCATCGATCGTTCCAACCGCTGACGAAGTCTCGGATCTTGGCGTTGAGGTCCTTGACGGAGGCGAAGGTGCCGCGCGGATGGCTTGGCGTTCGATAACCCCGAACCAGATCTCGACCAGGTTGGGTCATGACCCGGACGTGGGGGTGAAGTGCACGTGAATCCGGTGATCGATCGTGCGCGGCCGCCCGGCCCGCGGGTCGTCCTCCAAGCCCACCATCGCCTGCCCCGCGTGGCGGTTGCGCCCGTCGATCACCGTCGGCCGGAACACCCCAGCCCTTGGACGCAATCGCCGTGTTCGACTCAGCATCAGCGGCCAACAACACGATCCTCGGCGGCTGCGTGAACCCCGCTCGATCCGAGGGGGCCGGAGTCAACCTGGTCAACACCTCCCGGTCCCAGTCGCGCACCCCGGTCTCCGCAGAGATCGCCCGCTGCCAAGCCTGTTGCGCCCTGAGGTGTGCCGGGTGTTGAGAGTTGGTATTGACCCGTATTGCGTTCGGGACGCCGTCCGCAGTGTCGGCCGCGGTTAGGGCGGCCGCACGCAGCGACTCGACCAGGTCCTCGTGGGAGAGATTCATGTACGTGGAGGGTGTCATGCAACTACGCCGACCCATGGTTGTGTTGCCATTTGTGATGACGATGAGGGGTTTGCGCCCTTGACAGCGAGGATGGGCCCTCCAAGCAGGACGCTGCGGCAGCAACACCCGCGAGGCACGAGAGGCCGAGCCATAGCATGCGGCTGGACGCCCAAGCACCTTCAGGACCATAGGGAAACAAGGGCAGCACGTCCTCGATCGGGTTCATGACTGCTGTGTACGTGAGGACCGGGAGGAGGGTGCTCGCCACGACGAGTCCGGGGCTGCAGTGGCCGCGGCGGCGGAGCCACGTCGTGAAGGCGACGCCGAGGAGGATGGCGCCGACGCCTTGCAGGCGCAACACGTCGGACCGGCCGATG
>JBGTGC010000117.1:0-5694 GCA_041746935.1 Dermatophilaceae bacterium | reverse complement strand
CAAAAAACGCAACGCGGTCGAACGTAGCTACCTACGACTCAAGCAGTGGCGCGGTATCGCGACCCGCTATGACAAGCACGCCCGCACCTTCCTCGGCGGCGTCCTCCTGGCCGCCAGCACTCTCTACATCAAGACTCATTTAGGAGACACGCTCTAGGTGCGTGGGTCAGCAGTCGTGGCATCGGTTCTACAAAGCTTTGAAGCGTCGGTGAGTTGCTCCAAGCGCCCCGCACGTTGGCAACCGCCGGTGATGACCTGGCCCGGGACATGTCCGATTACGACCGCGCGTTCGGGCTCAGCGAATTCGGGGAGATCAACGGATGGCCTCGGCGAAGAAGGCGATAACGCCGGTCGGCACCGAGTCGATCAAACAGATCACGTACCTCGCGGCCGCGCTCAAGGCGCCCAGGATCACCGAGGCCGCCGTCCGGCTGGCCGACCAGGCTCGTGACGCGGGCTGGACCCATGAGGACTACCTCGCTGCCGTCCTGGAACGCGAAGTCAGTGCCCGCAACTCCTCCGGTGCCCAACTACGGATCCGCGCCGCCGGATTCGGCGCAGTCAAGACCCTCCAGGACTTCGACTTCGCGACCCAGCCAGCCGTGCCCCAACAACTCGGCGCCATGGCATCAGGTGGATTCCTGACCGAAGCGCGCAACGTCGTCGTCCTCGGCCCGCCGGGAACCGGCAAGACCCACCTCGCGACCGCACTAGGCGTCGCCGCCGCCCGAACCGGCCAGCGGGTGCTGTTCGCGACCGCGACCGACTGGGTCACCCGGCTCACCGACGCACACCGAACCGGCAGACTTCCCCACGAGCTGGCCAGGTTGCGACGCTACGCACTGATCATCGTTGACGAAGTCGGGTACCTCCCGATCGAGCAAGGTGCCGCGAACCTGTTCTTCTAACTCATCTCATCCCGCTACGAACACGCCTCGCTCATCTTCACCTCGAACCTGCCATTTTGGATGGGGCGGCGTCTTCGGCGACCAAGCCGTCGCCGCCGCGATGATTGATCGCATCGTCCACCACGCCGACGTACCCACCCTCAACGCGCCAGCTACCGCATCCGCGGACGCGGGATCGATAGCCTGCCCAGCATCCGTACCACCACCGACCAAGCGCAGTCCTAGACTGCCGGAAACCGTTCACTATTCAGGCGCCGAAACCGACCAGTCTTGGAGCGCCGCTGACACCTGGCCCGCCCGTAGAGGAAGTGACTTGTGGTTGACACACCATTACCGGCCAAGGAGCGGCGCCGGGCCGGCCACCGGCCGCCAGTGACTCCTGGGGCGAGCACCTCGCCCACAGGTGAGGTAGCGCCGGTGAGCAATGTTGGTCTCGACCGTGGCAGGGTGGTTTTGTCCGGAGTTCACACGGTCTCGCAATGGTCTGGCCGTTTTCTGTTGATCGCCGCAGCCCTGTTCGTACTGGTCTGGGCCCTTGGCCAGTTGTGGGTGGGTGTGCTGCCGGTCTTGTTGGCGCTGATCCTCGCCACGGTGCTGTGGCCACCAGTGGCCTGGATGACCGCGAAGGGTCTTCCTGCGGCGTTGGCTGTTGCGGTCACATTGCTGGTGTCGTTCGGAGTTCTCTTCGGGGTCCTGGCTGCCATCGCACCGCAGATGGGCCAGCAGTCCCAGGAGATCGGGGTCGCGGCCCTGGAGGGAGTGGATGAGGTGCAGGAGTGGCTGGCCGGGCCGCCCCTGAATCTGGACACCGAGCAGGTCGACGACGGTATTGAGCGAGCCATCACGTGGCTGCGGGACCAAAGCGCCGACATCGCCTCCGGCGTGTTCACCGGCGTGACCAGCGTGGGGTCCGGGCTCGTCACGATCGGGTTGGTCCTGGTGCTCACGTTCTTCTTCCTCAAGGACGGGCCAGCCTTCCTGCCGTGGCTACGGACGCTCACAGGGCGCACCGCAGGGCTGCACCTCACAGAGGTACTGACCCGCAATTGGCGCACGCTCAGCGGTTTTATCCGTACCCAAGCCGTTGTCAGTGCCGTGGACGCGGTGTCCATCGGCGCGGGGCTACTGCTCCTAGGCGTGCCCCTGGCATTCGCGCTGGCCCTGCTCACCTTCTTCGCCGGTTTCATCCCGATCGTTGGGGCGGTGACCGCCGGGGCTCTCGCAGTGTTGGTAGCGCTAGTCTCCAACGGGTGGCAGGTCGCCCTAACCGTCCTGGGCCTGGTGGTGCTCGTGCAACAGCTTGAGAGCAATGTCCTACAACCTGCACTGCAGGGCAGGACCATGCAGATGCACGCCGGCATCATCCTGCTTTCAGTGGCCATAGGTGGAACGACCTTCGGCATCGTGGGAGCGTTTCTCGCGGTGCCATTGTCGGCATGCCTAGTCGTGACGTTGCGATACCTCAGTGAGCAAGTGGACCTACGCGCCGGGGACCAGGACCCCGGGAATCTGCCGGTCATGACACCCGAAGGTGATCTCGCCAAAACCGAAGGCGCCCAGTCCTTGACCAACCACACAAACGATGAGAACAAGACCCCCGCAGGACAGGGCAGAGCCCACCCTAAGGGCCGCCGCAGCCGACTCACCAGGGTCTTGCGTCGCTGACGGCGCCCCGTCCGGCTCGGTTTGGCCTGATTTGGGTCAATCGGCTTAGTGCCTAGCTCGTGACAGTGGAGCCAGCATGCGAGCAGTTCGTTGTCGCAGGTCAGCCTACTGTTGGTATCCGCCAGCTGCGGGCAAGCCTTGGCATCAGTGCGGGCTGCAGCGGTGACCATCAGCTTTTGATCGCGCCCGTGAACGCCCGGGTCAACACCGACACGCCGTCCGCCGTCGCCAATGCGTGCCGAGATCTCGATGTTGAGGTGCCCCAGTACACGCCAGCGGTGTCGTGTCCGCCGCCGAGCGCCGCCATCGGCCCTCTGATTCCACCGCCTTAGTGCCTTAACGAGTCCGTCGGTCGTCGTACCACCGCAGGTCAGCGGCCTGCGCCGGCCTGGAATCGGGAAGAGTGACCCAAGTCAGGACCACACAAACGATGAGAACAAGACCCCGCAGGACAGGGCAGAGCCCACCCTAAGGGCCGCCGCAGCCGACTCACCAGGGTCCTGCGTCGCTGACGGGGCCCCGTCCGGCTCGGTTTGGCAGAGGTGAGGGTGGCCAGAGCCTGCGGGGCGATGTTGATGGTGACCTGAGTGTGCGTCCAGGGCGAGTACTTCGCCGTCGAGTTGTAGGGGGTGGGCTTGAGGGTGGTGAAGCCGTAGTGGGTGGCGGTGGGTTGGGGGCCGAGCCCACCGATGGCGGCTTTGCGCGCGACGCCAAGCACGCGCCACCCTCTGTGCCAGGATCGCGCGCCTGGCATCGCTGGTCGACCTTCTCGCCGCGCAGACGGCCGATAACCTCGCTCCTCGGGGCAACGCTCGGCTGGGCCGCGAACTCGCCGCTGTCGGCGAGGTTCAGATCTTCGATGTCTGTGCCAGCCGGGTCAAAGCGCTAGTCGGTGGGGGTCCGAGCAGAAGCCAACGCCGACCGGCTGCATCTCGATCAGGCCGTCCCGCCAGCCGAGGGGGACGAGACGCCGATCGTCCACGCCCGCAAGTTCACCACACCAGCAGCGAGGCGCACCGTCCCCCGTCCCTGCTGGAAAGATGCCAGACATGTCCACGAGCCGGGAACGAATCATTAACATTTTCAAGGCGCTGCCGGAGGTCGACCTAGAGGTTGGTGGCGAACGCGAACGACACCTCGGTGCTTCGGTGCGGAAGAGGCGTCTGGCCTGGTATCTCGAGGACCACCACGGCAACGGCGACGTTGTCATTACATGTAAGGCTCCCGACGGCGTCAACACGGCGATGGTCGACTCCGACCCGGATCGCTATTTCATCCCCAGCTACACCGGTCCTCGAGGATGGGTCGGGATGCGGCTCGACGTCGACGACATCGACTGGGACAGAGTCGAACTCTGTGTCCGCGACGCCTATCGAATGACGGCGCCCAAGTCGCTGGCGAGACAACTCGATACAGACTGAGCTGCTCGATGCGAACGCGTCACCCCAAGCGGAACGTCGTGCAGTGCTCACACGGGCACCGGCATTGCCGAGACCGAGGTTGCCACCGTCACCGATTGAGGATTGGTCCCCAAACGGTGAAAACGCTGATGTCTTTGGCGGCGCTCCTGCGGATGCCAGATTCAGCGCCGTATGGGGTTCCTCAGGTGGGACGGACTGGACACGGGTCGAGGGCACCGGGTCTACCGTGTTCTCATGCCGCGCAATCTGCCACTTCCTAAGGCATCGGTGCCGATTCTGTTCGGCGGGACCGCACCCTCCGCGGACCTGCTGGAGTGGAGTTGGGCTGAGGATCGACTCGTTCAACGCCCGGGACTACTGGATCGCCACGACCCGCCCCGACGGGCGGCCGCACTGCCGACCGGTGTGGGGCGTGTGGCTGTGCGACGGCTTCTGGTTCAGCACTGGCTCGCTAGCTCGGCACAACCTGGTCACTCGACCCGCGATCAGCGTCAACCTTGAGGACGGTGACGAGGTTGTCGTGCTCAAGGGCAGCGGCACATCGTGCACCGACCTGTCCGACCTGCAACGCCTGTGCGATGTCTATGGCCCGAAGTACGACTACCCGCTCACACCAACCGAGGACGGGGAGGTGCGCGACTCCGGCGGCACGGGAGGGCCGGCCTTCCATGTCACGCCGAACGTCGTGTTTGGCTGGAGGCGTGACATGACGTCGCCCACGCGTTGAGCCTTCTGACCCGGATCGTCGGTGCGGGGGCTCGCCAGTCACGTCCGTCTCCTCGATGGGCAGGAGTGCACGAGCGCCACCGCATGACGTTCCTGTTACGGGACGTCGCGCTTGGTCACAGGCTCTCAAGGACCGCCAGATCGTGAAGGTCCACGTCTCGGTGGGCGTAGCCCTGCCGCAGCTAGCGAAGCCGCGCAGCTGACGCGACTACGACGGTGACGCCTCCGATCACTCCGGAGGTTCGGTCCCTCGCGGCATGCGTGAAAGTCTCGTCACCGAATCCTTTCTGGATGCCGTCACCGTTGGCTTGAATCGTCATGGGGTGGACGTCGACTCTCCCGCGAGAGGCCACGAGTTCAACTCGAATGGGGAGCCAGTCCTCGGCGACGGCGTACTGCCGCTCCTCGAGCCAAGCTAGGAACTCATCGACGACCTCGGTGTCGACGAAGACGTCGAGATCTCGATGCGCTCGGGTCTAACGACCCAGGAGCGCATCTACAGCCCAGCCCCCATTCACCTGGTAGGTAGCGTGGCGCGCCTCCAACCAGCCGACGATCTCAGTGACTTCGGCGTCAGTCATCGCGGCTTCCTTCGCGGGCACGACCCCAGGATCCCATCACGGATCGGTAAGCGGACCGACATCCTCATAGCCACTGGGCGACTCGGGCATAGCCGTCTCGTCAGTCCCATCTGCCTCGTCAGCGGCGTAGCGCCGTAGTCGTTGGTCGTAGCTCAACATGCGTCCGCCGAGTTGCTGGGAGGTCGCGAGCACCATCGCATCCGGCAGCCGTAGGCGATCATGGCGCGCTCGAAGGGCCGCAGCCTGCTCGGCCGTTCCGGCATCGAGGGGGGCCACCTCGATACCCATGGCAACAATCGCTTCCCGAGCATCCTCGACGCGAGACTCTCGAGCGAAGGCGACCAGCGCCTCGCTGTATGCACTGGCTGGCGCTACGAGATAGTCGCCGTTCTG
>JBGTGC010000116.1:0-9725 GCA_041746935.1 Dermatophilaceae bacterium | reverse complement strand
GCCGCGCGGCCGCCTCGACGGCCTCGGCGACGGCCTTGGTCGCCTTGGGGTTGAACACGCTGGGGATGATGTATGTCGGGTTGCGCTCCTCCTCGCCGACCACGTTGGACAGGGCCACGGCTGCCGCGAGCAGCATGTCGTCGGTGACCTCGTCTGTGGCGGCATCGATGAGCCCGCGGAAGACACCAGGGAAGACGAGCACGTTGTTGATTTGGTTCGCGAAGTCGCTGCGTCCGGTGGCCACAACGGTGGCGTGCTTGCCGGCTTCGGCTGGGTCGACTTCAGGGACCGGGTTGGCCATCGCGAAGACGATCGCGTCCTCGCCCATCGTGGCAATGTCGTCACCGTTGAGGATACCGCCGGCCGAGACGCCGATGAAGACGTCGGCGCCCACGAGAGCCTCGCGCAAGGTGCCGGTCATCGTGGTGGAGTTGGTGTGCTCGGCGATCCACTGCAGGTTTTCGTCGTCGCCGTCGTGGATGTCGGGGCGGTCGGGGTGGACCAAGCCGTTCACGTCGGCCACGATCACGTTGCCGGCACCCGCCTTGAGGAGAAGGCGGATAATCGCCGTGCCCGCTGCCCCCGCACCGGACATCACCACCCGGACGTTCTCGATCTCCTTCTTCACCACGCGCAGCGCGTTGTTCAGCGCGGCCAACGCCACGATGGCGGTGCCGTGTTGGTCGTCGTGGAAGACCGGGATGTCCAGCTCCTCGCGCAGGCGGCGTTCGATCTCGAAGCATCGTGGGGCCGAGATGTCCTCAAGGTTGATGCCGGCGAATCCCGGCGAGATCGCCTTGACCACGGTGATGATCTCCTCGACGTCCGTGGTGTCCAGGCAGATCGGGAACGCGTCGATGTTACCGAACTTCTTGAACAATGCCGCCTTGCCCTCCATGACCGGCATCGCGGCCAAGGGGCCGATGTTTCCGAGCCCGAGGACGGCCGTGCCGTCGGTGACCACGGCTACCGTGTTGCGCTTGATGGTCAACCGGCGAGCGTCCTCGGGGTTCTCATAAATGGCCTGGCAGATCTTGGCCACCCCAGGGGTATAGACCAGCGAGAGGTCGTCACGGTTGCGAATCGGCAGCTTGGACTCCACGCTCAACTTGCCACCCAGGTGCACCAGGAACACCCGGTCGCTGACTTTGCCGATCTCGACGCCCTCGACCTTGCGCATCGCGGCAACGACCTCGTCGGCGTGGTCGCTGCCTCGGGTGGCGATCGTGAGGTCGGCGCGCAGCCGTTGGGTGCCCGACTCGGCGATGTCCACCGCGGTGACCATCCCACCTTCTCGCTCGACCGCCCCGGTGATCTCGCTGACGGCGGTGACTCGGGCGGGCAGTTCCAGCCGCACGGTGATCGAGTTGGACACGGACGGCGCGGGGCTCATGGCGACATTGTGGCGCATCCCATGCTGGGTATGCGGCAACTCGCGGGAATCGCGCGGTGCCGTGGTGGGTTCACGCATCCATGAGCACTATCGAACTGACCGAACAGACCTTCGCAACCACCCTTGACACCCAGGACATCGTGCTGGTCGACTGGTGGGCCGAATGGTGTGGGCCGTGCAAGCAGTTCGGACCGATCTTCGAGGAGGTCTCGGATCGGCATACCGATGTGACGTTCGGCAAGATCGACACCGAGACCGAGAAGGTGCTGGCGCAGAACGCCCAGATCACCTCCATCCCCACGATCATGGCCTTCCGTGAGGGCATCCTGGTCTTCGCCCAGCCCGGTGCGCTTCCCGCCCCGGCGCTGGAGTCGCTGCTGACGCAGGTCAAGGACCTCGACATGGACGACGTGCGGGCCAAGTTGGCTGAGCAGGAAGGTGCCGAAGCCGCTACGGATGGCGATCGCAGCACCGTATGACGCGTGACCGCACCTGGGTGATCGCGATTGCCGCGATCCTGTGGGGTGCCTCGGGGGTGCTGCGCGAGCCGCTGGCCGGAGTGGTCGACGCCTCGACCATCGTGTTCTACGAGCACTTGGTCATCGTGTTGGTGCTGACTCCGTGGCTGTTGCCTGCGCTGCGTCATTGGGCGCAGGCCTCGTCCCGGGTGCGCGTTGGCTCGATCATCATCGGTGCGGGATCTTCTGCCTTGGCGACGACGCTGTTCACGGCGGCGTTTGCCTACGGCGACCCGATCACGCCTCAGGTGTTGCAGAAGTTGCAACCGCTGGTGGCTATTGCGTTGGGCGTGCTGCTCTTGGGTGAACGGTTGCGCCCGCGATTTGCCCTGTTTGCCGTGCCTGCGCTGATCGGGGCCTGGATGCTGAGTTTCGCTGACCCGTTCTCGATCGCCGTTGCCGACGCCCAGGCCGCAGCGCTAGCCCTTGGCGCGGCCGTGTTGTGGGCTGGTGGGACTGTGCTTGGCCGCTTGGTGGGTTGCGATCTCGGAGCCAAAGACACACTGGTGTTGCGATTTGCCTTCGGGCTGCCAGCAGCGGCAGTGATCGTGACCGTTGTGGGTGCGCAGTGGGCGATGCCGCTCGCTCAGGCTCCGTCCTTGGTTGCCTTGGCGCTCATCCCCGGCTTGCTTGCGCTGGGACTCTACTACTTCGGGCTGCAACAGACGGCGGCCTCACGCGCCACGCTGGCCGAATTGATGTTTCCCGTGACTGCAACCGTCGTCGGCGTGACCCTGCTCGAGGCAACCCTGACCCCAAGCCGCTGGGTCGGTCTGGCCATCGTTGTGGTCAGCATCACTGCCTTGGCGCTCCACGAACGCAGGGCTGCGCAACCGTCGGTGGACGTGGATCACAACGTCACGCCGGAACGAATCGAAGCCTAGGGGTTTGCAGTAATACCCGGTTATACTCGCTGAATGAAGACTGCGATCTGTCCCGGATGACATCTTCGAGCGGGCATCGCAGCGCGCCGAGGCGCTAGGGGTAAGCCGGTCCGAGTTCTTCGCTCGAGCTGCCGATCTCTACCTCAGAGACTTGGACGCTGACTCTGTGAAACAGCAGATCGATGCCGCCCTCAATCACTCTGACCAACCGGAGTCGAACGTTCTGGCCTCAGCCTCTGGGCGTGCTCTGCTCGACACCATCCAGGACGAGTGGTGACCGAGCGCGGATCGATTCATTAGGCGGACCTGGGACCCGCCGTGGGCAGTCGACCTGTTAAGCGTCGTCCGGTGCTCGTCATCCAGGCGGATAGTTACAACCGCAGCAGATTGGCCTCGGTCTTGGTGGCTGTCATCACATCCAACACCTCCCTGGCCACCATGCCGGGCAACGTCTTTTTGCCTGCTGCCTCGACCGGGCTCCCACGAGACTCCGTGCTCAACGTGACCGCTCTGGCCACCCTGTCGAAGTCGGATCTCGGGGAGGCCCTTGGATCTATCTCGCAGAACCTTCAATACGAAGTAGACCGGGGGCTCCGCCGAGTGTTGAGTCTGTGAGCTGCTTCTTCTTCATACGCGGATGGGCTCGGCAGCTGTAGGTGCCGAGCCCATTTGTTCGGCGATCTGCACTCTTGCCGCTGCACAGCGTGATGTGACTGATGGTGGAGGTGGCGGGAATCTCCGCTCAACGCTTCTGACCTCCAGAGACGCAGACTCAGGAGCCGCCGTGTCAGTAGCGTGCCGGTTAGGCACTCACCTCTACTCGCTCCTGGGAACCCCCTGCCGCTGCCGCGGCGTCGTGAGTCGGCGACACGGTCCCCCGGTTCCAGCCACCGATTACGTAGTGTCCACAAAGCCGTTTCGAGGCCGTCGCAGGTCGCCGACAGGTAACCTGCCATTTGCGCAATCGGCTTGGCTGTTCTGACCCTCCGCTAGCAAACCGGGGGCTTAAGGAGATGTGGAGCAAACCCAGCGAACACACCCCACTTCTCGGCGGCAGTTCGAATCATTGTCGCAGGCCGCCGAGCGGACGAGCCTGAGTACGCGGACGTTGCGTCGTCGTATCGCGGCCGGCGATCTCACGGCGTACCGGTCTGGGCCAAGGATCATTCGAGTGGATCCCAGGGACGTCGACGATCTCTTGGTGCCACTTCGCACAGTGCAGACGTACACGATCTGAAGCTCGGCAGAACACCAGGCGTAGACCTTCCCCTAGGTGGGTGGCGACCCTGACCGAGAAGTTCGAGGACGACCGGACCCAGGCGATGCAGACCGGCCCCTGGTGGCCGGCGCTGGTCACCTTCGTCGACCATGCCTTGCAGCGCGGCTGGTCCCTGGACGACCTCGCAGCCACCGCCCCCGCACCGGCAACCGACGTCGACGTCGACGCCGCCGCGGCCATGACCTGGACGATCAGCACCCTCAGGGCGACCCCATCCACCTGCACCAGGCAGTCGGTCCCCACGACGAGGACCTCGAGCTAGGCCGACCGCCGTCGCCCCGCACCCGGTCTCGGTACAGCCCACGGACGCCGAGTACCGCCAGTACGTAGACACCTTCAGCACCGCTCCCCCGCCAAACAACCTCTCCGACCAGCAGGACGAAGACCTAGTGGTCCCTCTCAGTCTTGACTGACTGGTGGGTCGAGCTTGGTTCGGGCGCGTTGGATCGCGGCAGGATCTACTCGGCGTTCGCGGTCCAGACGTATGACTTTGGGTCCTCGTTGTGTGCTTCGAGGTAGGTCTGGATGCTGGTGATGAGGTCGGGGACGCTGGCGACGATTCCTCGGCGCAGGTTGCGTTCGGTGAGGTCACGGAACCAGCGCCCGACTTGGTTGAGCCAGCACGAGGAGGTCAGGGTGAAGTGCAAGTGGAACCGCTGGTGGCGGGCAGACCTGTTGAGCACGTCGGGCCTGACTCGCACCGTTCTTGGTCGATTTCTGGTTTCTGATGGTGTTTGTGCTGTTCAGGGGCTTGCGGGTTGAGCTGGTGACACACCAAGCGGTCGGTATCGTCGGGTCCGTGGTGCTATTTCTGCGAAGGTGAAGACCGCTTCGGGGGCCACGGCGGTCCAACTGGTGGAGCGCAAGGCTGGGTGTGACCGGGTGTTGGAGCATCTGGGGTCGGCCCACACTGACGCTGAGTTGGCCGCGTTGATGCTCCTGGGGCGCGAACGGTTGTACCCGGTCCAGGGCATGCTTGACGTGCCGGTCGGGCCAACAGAAACCTCGCGGGGTTCAGCAGTGGTCACCGGGAGCAGTTCACGCTTGCTGATCGAAGTCGTGACCCAAGCTTGAGAGGAGTTGGGGTTCGGGGCGGTCGTAGACAAAGCGTTCTGCCAGTTCGTGTTGGCGCGGGTCGTGGAACCGACCTCAGTTCTGATGCTGGCCGCGTGTTGGGTGGGCTGGGGGTTGCGCCTAAGCACCGGAACTCGTTCGTTAACGCGTTGAAACGGTGCCAGGACAAGAGCTACCGCGACACCATCACCGCCGTCTGCTTCGAGCACACAACGACCCGTGGCGACGTGTCGTTGGTGTTATACGACGTCACCACGCGCCATGAGGCGCTTGTTGTTCGAGTGGAGGTGAGAGACCTTTGCCTTGTTGCCCGCCGTAGCGGGCGCTTGATGCTGAGGGCAGCCTGACCGGGGGGACGACCGAGGGGACGACCGGGAGGACGACCGGGAGGGCGGGAGCAGCCCTGACAAAGCCGCGACGGGCCAGCACTGTCAGATGGTGTGGGCGCGGCGAGCATGACGAAGAGGTATACGCGAGGAACCAGCGTGATCACCTGTCTTGACGTACTACCGTCTCGAACCTGACAGATGCGGGACGGGCGCGGTGTGCCACTGCCTGGAGTAAGGAGGCGGTGGACCTCCCAGGACTGGAGTAACGAGGCCTGGGCGGGGTCGGTGGTGAATCACTACGGAGTAGCCACTGGCGAGGCCGCAGGCAGATGGCTGGGTGCCTCCTTCGTCGATTGAGCAGCGAGTGAACATGGGAAGGCCCCTGGTCCTGCCCCGGCTCTTGTGCATCCAGCACGGGGCGTGGGGCTGAGCGCGTCGTCCGCTGACCGGTGCAGGGGCTGGCCTAGCCGCCGTAGTACTCCGGGCACGGGAGAGCCGGGCACATGGGGAGGGGCGGCAGCGAAGATGAATAGGAGGACTGTGATGACGCAAGATGCGCCGGTGAACTCCGGCGCCCGGTCCCTGGAGCAGACATCCCGGGACTGGGTAGCGCGGACGCAGGTAAGTATCACCGTTGGGCAATGGCCGACCGTGGTGAGCGGTTCGCGGACTTGTATAACCCGGTGCACCACCCGTTCTTCCTGGCCACGGCCTTTGAACAGGTGGCGCGCAACACCGGCTCCCGGACTGCGGGCATCGACGGGCTGACCGCCCGGGCAGTGGGCGAGCAGATCGGGGTCGGGGTGTTCCTGGCAGGAATCGCACACGACCTGCGGGAAGGGACCTACCTCCCTGTCCGGTGCGTGAGCGGCTGATCCCCAAACGGGGCGGCAAGTCCCGCCCACGGGGGATTCCGACGATCACCGACCGGGTCGTGCAGCAGTCTTTGAAGATGGTTCTCGAACCGATCTTCGAGGCTGACTTCCTGCCAGTCTCCTACGGGTTCCGGCCCGGTCGGCGTGCTCACGACGCGGTCGCTGAGATCCACTACTACGCAACCCGCGGGTACCGGTGGGTGTGAGGTGAGGGATTGAATCCGGACCATGAGCCCCAAGTAGAATGCTCGGGGAGATTAGGAAGGGATTTGATGGCTCCACGAAAGTACAGTCCGGAGTTTAAGACTGAGGCAGTGCGTGCGGTGATTAGTTCTTCGCGAACGATTGCGGAGGTCGCTCGTGAACACGCGGTCGGTTCGGAGACTCTGCGGAATTGGGTGCACGCATACCGGCGTGAACATGCCGGTGAGGAACCTGAGGTATCTGAGTCCGAGCGTGTGGAACTGGCCCGGTTGCGTAAAGAGAATCGGGAGATGAGGGCCGAAAAGGAATTCTTGGGAAAAGCAGCGGCCTTCTTCGCGAAGGAGTACCGGTGACCGCGAAGTATGCGTTCATCCGGGGCGAAGAAGGCAACTACTCGGTGCGCTCGATGTGCACCTGGTCGGATGTGTCCCGCAGTGGGTACTACGAATGGAAAGACCGCGCTCCCTCGTGCACTGCGCTGTGGCGGGCCGAGTTGGGTGAGATCATTGAGTACCTGTTCGTTGACTCTGACGGCACCTATGGGTACCGGCGCATTCACGCTGCGCTGGCCCGCGTGGGCCGGTTCTGCGACGAGCAGACGGTGCGCTCGATCATGGCCGAGCGAGGCCTGGTGTCCTGCCAGCCCCGACCACGGGGACCGGTGACCACGATCGCCTCTGACGCCGGGGACACACCGGACCTGGTCAACCGCGACTTCACCGCTGATGAGCCCGGTGCCAAACTCGTCGGTGATATTACGTACATTGCTACTTGGGCGGGATGGGTGTATCTGGCTACCGTGCTGGACTGCTTCTCCAAGAAAGTCGTCGGCTACGCCCTGGCCGCTCACATGCGCACCGACCTGGTCACCGACGCGTTGGCTATGGCGGTTCGCAATGGTCATATCCTGCCAGGAACCACGATCTTTCATTCCGATCGCGGCACCCAGTATACGTCGGCACAGTTCGCTGGATATACTCAAGGTGTTGGCATCACTCGCTCGGTGGGTCGGACGGGTATTTGTTATGACAATGCCTGGGCGGAATCTTTCAACGCGACATTGAAGGTGGAACGGGTACACCGCACGGCTTATCCAACCCGGGAACACGCCGTACGGGATGTTACCCGTTACATCGAGTTGCGGTATAATCAGAAACGTCTCCATTCGGCGCTCGGCTATCGAACACCCGCAGAAGTCGAAACCGAATGGTACGAAACCCACAACGCCGCGTGAATTCATAGAAACCACCGGTCCGGATTCCATCCATCAGTCCAGTGTTGGACGCGGACATCGAAGGATGTTTCGACAACATCGATCACACCGTCGTGCTTGACCGGGTGCGTGGGCGGATCAAGGACAAGAAGATCGTGTTTTTGGTCCGCGCCTTCCTCAAGTCCGGGGTTGTCTCGGAACTGAACTGGGGCAGGTTCGTAGGACCTACGCGGCCACCCCGCAAGGGGCTTATGCGCAGCTGCGCATAAGCCTCCCCATGAGCAGTGCTGGGTTCGGTGTCTAGGCGTGGTTGTGGTGGGTGAGTAGGACGGCGGCGCTGGCCGCGGCCCATGCTTGTGGGCGGCATGAGGCCGGGTAAGGCACGGGGTGGTTGCCGATGGGTTCACCGGCGATCAGTTCAGGGAAGCGGTGCTGGCTGCGGGTGCTGAGCCGCACGAGGGCTTCGTGGATACGGTCGGCTTCGGTGGTGAAGCCGGCTAGGGCGAGGCCGCGCAGGATGATGGCGCTGTCGTGCGTCCAAACCGAACCTGTGTGGTAGCCGGTGGGGTTGTAGGCCGGGTTGTCGCACGACAGGGTGGCGATGCCGAATTCGCGCAGCATGTCCGGGCGCATCAGCCTCTGTGCTACAAGGGCTTCTTCGGGCGCGGTGAGTAGCCCGGTGGCGAGGGCATGGCCCATGTTGCTTCCGACACCGTCGACGGGTCGGCCATCGGCATCCAGGGCCATGGCCAGGTACCTGCCTGCGCTGTCTTCTACCCAGAAACGGGTTCGTACCCGTTGGCTGAGTTGGTGCGCCCATGCCCGCCAGTCCCGTACTGCCGACTCGCCAAGGGCTTCGAGGAGTTCGGCGGCTCCGTTAGCCGCCTGAACTGCGTAGGTTTGCGCTTCCAGGAGCGCGATTGGGGCATTGGCGATGGATCCGTCGGCGTGCCGCATGGAGTCACCGGAGTCTTTCCAACCCTGGTTGCTCAACCCTTGCCCGTCGGGGTCTAGGTAGCGCAGCATCCCGTCGGGGGACTGATCGACCGCTTCGCTCATCCAGTCCAGGGCGGCCTGGAGGTGTGGCAGCAACTCTCGGACCGTGGTCAGCGGCATTCCCGCTCCCCAGGCTTCGTGGAGCAGCACGATCCATAGTGGGGTGGCGTCCACGGTCCCGTAGTAGATGGTCGGGAGGACCAGGTCGGCTTCGGTGTATGCCGTGCGCCGCACCTCGTGCAAGATTTTGCCCGGCTCGGCCGCGCTGCGGGAGTCGGTGGTGGTGGCTTGGCGACGGGCCAACGTTCGCAGTGTCCCTTCGGCGAGTCGCTTGGAGTAGGGGAGCATCATCCGTGCCGCCCAGATCGCGTCGCGACCGAACAAGGTCAAGTACCAGGGTGTGCCGGCGGCCACGAAGAGGTCTTCGCTGGCTTCCGGGTCGCGTTGCAGGAGGTGTTGCAAGTCGGTCAGGTTGGTCCGGATCAAGGTTTGCCACTCATCGCCACCAGCAAGGGGGAGGTCGACCCAGTCACAGTCTGCGGACCCGGCGTCGGCGTCGAATGCCGATGCGCTAGCGCGCGTGGCCTGCAGCCTCACCGTGATCGTGGCGTGCTGACCGTGATCGATCCGTAGCGGCCAGGTCAGCCGGACACCGGCGTGGTCATCACCGTCGATAGCCACGGCCATCGGTTGACACCGCACTACCGTCGCATGCCGGGTATCGGCCCAGCCGATGCCCGCGTTGAGCGTGACGTTGATGGGTGGGGATGGGTCGTCGCCACTTTTGATCGTGGCCAGGTCTGTCGCGTCGGCGGTGAGGTCTAGGCAAAGCTCGGTGTGGACCTGGGTTTGGGCCCGCGAGGTGATGCTTATCTCAATGAGGAGTTCGTGTCCTTGGACGCTGAGGTGTTGGTGGACCTCGACGGTCGGGTCCGCACCGGCATCGCCCAGGTGTCGGGC
>JBGTGC010000115.1:0-2583 GCA_041746935.1 Dermatophilaceae bacterium | reverse complement strand
AGGCTGCTTCGACCAACAACCGGCGGGCGTGGCTGTTGCCGGTCTTGGTGATCGACCCCTGCGCCCGGCTGGTCCCCGAGGAGTGCTCAGATGGGACGAGCCCGACGAAGGAGCCGATGCTGTTTCCATCGAAACGGTCCCAGTCACCGATCTCGACAGCCAACGCGAACCCGGTCAACGTCGCCACCCCACGTAGACACCCGAGGCGGGCCACGACCGGGGTGAACTCGCTATCGGCGGCCATAGCCGTGATCGTCTTGTCCAACCTGTCCCGGCGGGCCTTGACGGTCAGCACGGCGTCGTAGTCGGCCTCGAACGCCACCCGAGTGCACCTACCGGGCAGGTGGTCCCGGCCGACCTGGCGCAGCCACACGTCACGCGCGCCGGTCCACGCCTTACCGCCGGTGTACACCTGCCCGTGACGCAGCAACAGTTTGGACAGCCGGTGCCGGGCCCGCATCAAATCGCCACGGCAGTCCTCCCGGGCCCGCACCAAATCCTGGGCAGCCTCAGTGTCCGCGCTCGGAACCGTGACCGCTGTGACCTCACCCAGGCGCAACAGCTTGACCAGGTGCACCGCATCCTTCGCGTCGGTCTTGATCCGGTCACCGGATGGGCGCTGCAACTTCGACGGGGCCGCGACCACACACCGCACCCCGGCCTCGTTCAACACCCGGGACAAACCGAACCCGGTCGGCCCAGCCTCATACGTCACCGCCACCGGACCCGGCAGGTCACTGACCCACGCCCTGATCTGCTCATACGACGGAGTCAGTTTCGTCTGCTTCAACTCACCCGTGACGCTATCAATCGCCGCTGCCGCGACTGACCGTGCGTGCACATCCAGCCCTACACTCGTACGCTCTGTAAACACCGGAGCCTCCCACACCTGTCCGATAGGCCAAGCAGGCAGCCCCTACTCGGTAACCCACGACCATGTGTGAGTGAGGCTCCGGCCCGCAACCCCCCAGACAACCCGAGCGGTCACTCCATGCCGTCTAGTCCACGACCTCCAACGGGCCATAGAACGACGACGTCTGCGGGCGACCACACCCCCATTTTCAGCCCGGAACGGGCGGCCGGAAGAGCCACATGGGACTAGTCCAGGAATGTGCTGAAGTCTGACGACCAAACGCGTTCAACTTTGACGACCAAAAGCACCTCGGTGCTTATTTCCCGCCCTGATTGAGGAACTTCTCGAACCCCTTGGGCAGCTCCAAGTTCGACAGATCCTGCTCGTCGGCGCCTGCTCCACCCATCCCGAAGGCCGAACCCATCGCGTTCTCGCGCGCGGCGCTCTGCTTGTTGGCAGCCGCCTTCTCCTCGGCGGCACGCTTGGCCGGGTTGCCGCTCTTGGACTTCTTGCGCTGAGGCTGCTGCTTTCCCTTGCTTTTGCCACCGCCCATGCCCGGCATACCCGGCACACCGGGCATCCCGCCCCCGTTGCGCATCTGACGCATCATCTTCTGCGCCTGACCGAACCGCTCGATCAACTGGTTGACCTCGGAGACCCCGACTCCGGAGCCCTTCGCGATCCTGGCCCGTCGCGACCCGTTGATGATCTTGGGGTGATCCCGCTCGGCCGGGGTCATCGAGCGGACCATCGCCTCGACCCGGTCGAATTCACGCTCGTCCAATGAGTCGAGTTGCTGCCGCATCTGCGCCATCCCGGGCATCATGCCCAGCATCTGCTTCAACGAACCCATCTTCTTGATAGCGGACATCTGCTCCAGGAAGTCACCGAAGGTGAAGTCCTCGTCCGCCATGAACTTGCGGGTCATCTCGCGTGCCTGAGCGGCGTCGAACGCCTTCTCGGCCTGCTCGATCAGCGTGAGGACGTCGCCCATGTCCAGGATGCGGCTGGCCATCCGGTCGGGGTGGAAGAGCTCGAACTCCTTGGTGTTCTCGCCGGTGGAGGCAAAAAGGATGGGTTGACCGGTCACCGTGGCGACCGAGAGCGCGGCACCACCGCGAGCATCACCGTCGAGCTTGGTCAGCACCGAGCCAGTGATGCCCACACCGTCGGCAAAGGCTCTAGCGGTCTCGACCGCAGCCTGGCCGATCATCGCGTCGATGACGAACAAGACCTCATCGGCCGCCGTCTCGACCCGGATGTCGTGGGCCTGACGCATCAGATCCACGTCGACCGCTAACCGCCCTGCGGTGTCGATGATGACGACGTCGTGGCCCTTGGCCTTGGCCTGCGCCACCCCATCGATAGCGACGTCCACGGGGTCACCGAACGACCGGGTACCTTCGCCGGATTCGATGGCTGCGTCGTGGCCGAAGACGTTGCCGCGCTCCGGAGCAAAGACCGCCAGGCCCGCTCGCTCACCGACGATCTGCAGCTGGTTCACCGCGTTTGGTCGCTGAAGGTCCGCGGCTACCAGCAGCGGCGTATGGCCTTGCTCCTTGAGCCAGAAGCCCAACTTGCCGGCCAGCGTGGTCTTACCCGATCCCTGGAGTCCGGCGAGCATGATGACCGTCGGCGGGTTCTTGGCCAGGTTCAGCCGCCGGGTCTCACCGCCCAGGATGTTGACCAGTTCCTCGTTGACGATCTTGACGACCTGCTGGGCAGGGTTG
>JBGTGC010000114.1:0-5102 GCA_041746935.1 Dermatophilaceae bacterium | reverse complement strand
AATCCCCGGTTTCGGGGCCCTGCGGGCGGTTTCGGGCAGGCTCCCGCTATGCCTTACCCCGCGAGGGCGACGGCCCGGGCCCGCATCAGCCAGTTCGCCGAGGCGAACAGCACGTACACGTGGTTGAGGTTCTTGCCGATGCCGCGGTAGCGGGTCTTGACGAAACCGAAGTCGCGTTTGAGGACCAGGAACGGATGCTCGACCCCTGCCCGCACCGAGGCCTTGCGTGACTCCACGGCACGGTCCTGCTCGGCCATCGTTCTCAACACTGCCTTGCGGGCCGCTACCCGCCACTCGATCCGCAACAGCTGCTCCTGGCCAGTGAACTCCGGAGGCTTCTGGGCTCCCTGATAGCCCGCATCGCAGGAGACAACCTCATCATCGGCACGCACCAGGTTGACCGCTTCGTCCAGGTCATGGACGTTGGCCGCCGTGCAGGTCACCGAGTGGACATACCCGGTGCCGGCATCGACACCGATGTGGGCCTTCATCCCGAAGTACCACTGATTGCCCTTCTTGGTCTGATGCATCTCGGGGTCACGCTCACCGGTCGAGTTCTTCGTCGAGGACGGTGCCGCGATGATCGTGGCATCCACGATGCTGCCGCCGCGCATGATCCAGCCCTCCTCCTCGAAGCTCTCGCTCTGCGCCGCGAGCAGCTTCTCCCCGAGCTTGTGCTCTTCCAGCAGATGACGAAAGTGCAGCAGCGTGGTCGCATCAGGCACCTGCTCGACACCGAAGTCCAGCCCCATGAACCTCGCATCGCATACGAGCCTAGATCGTGTCCTCCACCCCTTCATCCGACAGCGAAAACCACACCTGCAGCAGATACATCCGCAGCATCGTCTCAATCGGCTTGGCCTTGCGGCCCCGCTTACCCGCCCGCTCAGCGTAGTAATACGGTTCGATCAGCCCCACCCACCTCGCCCACGGGATCGTGGCATCCATCGTGACCAAGAACCGCTCCCGGCGAGAAACCCGCCGACGATTTCCATACTCGATGTCAGTGAAGCTCGACTGCTCGCTACGCATGGCCCCATCATTTCGCGGCGCCCCCCCCCGAGCCAAACGCCGCCCCGGACCGCCGAGAAAATCAGCGCACCCTTAGATAAACAGGACGAGGGTGACCTAAGACACCGGGGTGGTTGCTCCACGGGGTTACTCGTGGCGGCCGAAGGTGTCGGGTCCGACGCGGACCGCACGGAGGTGCCAAGACGGAGAAGTTTCTCGGACCCGACACCTTCGGCTGCCTCGCGTCCAGGGGGCGATCTGGCCATGTTGTTTGAATCGATAGTGGCGTTCGCGAGACCGCAGACCAGCGATGCTGGCCTCCTCCTGAGTCAGGCGAAGCCAACGCTCGCACTGGTCACGGTTGAGGTTTGCCGCTACTTCCACTGCCGGTGGTGCCGGTTTGTCCCGCGGGGTTGGTGTGCGGCCCGCCGAGGAGATGTTCCATCGTGTCCTTGTCGGGTTCGGGAGAATCCAGGGTGTCGACGTTTGGGTGGTGCAGGTCGAAGGCGGGGCGCTCGGATCGGATACGGGGAATGGAGGTGAAGTTGTGTCGGGGTGGAGGACAGGAGGTGGCCCATTCCAGGGACATTCCGTATTCCCAGGGGTCGTCCACCTCGACTTTCGGGCCCTGGAAGCTCTTCCACGCGTTGTAGATGAAGATCAAGGTGGATGCGCCAAGGATGAAGGAGAAGACGGTCGAGATCTGGTTCATCCAGGTGAAGTCGTCCTCAGGCAGGTAGTCGGCGTACCGGCGGGGCATGCCGTAGACACCGAGCCAGTGCTGGATCAGGAAGGTGCCGTGGAACCCGATGAACAGCAGCCAGAAGTGCAGTTTGCCGAGGCGTTCGTTCAGCATGTGACCGGTGAACTTGGGCCACCAGAAGTAGAACCCCGCGAACATCGCGAACACGACGGTGCCAAAGACGACGTAGTGGAAGTGCGCGACGACGAAGTAGGAATCGGTGACGTGGAAGTCCAGTGGGGGGCTGGCCAGAATGACTCCGGTGAGCCCGCCGAACAAGAACGTGACCAAGAAGCCGATCGCCCACACCATCGGGGTGGAAAAGACCAACGTTCCGCCCCACATGGTGCCGATCCAGTTGAAGAACTTGACGCCGGTCGGGACCGCGATCAGCATCGACATGACAGCGAAGAACGGCAACAACACGGCACCGGTGGCGTACATGTGGTGGGCCCACACGGCGACGGACAGGGCCGAGATCGCCACGGTGGCAAAGATGAGGGTCTTGAAGCCGAACATCGGTTTGCGACTGAACACCGGGATGACCTCGGAGATGATGCCGAAGAACGGCAACGCGATGATGTAGACCTCAGGGTGGCCGAAGAACCAGAAGAGGTGCTGCCAGAGCATGGCCCCGCCATAAGCCGGATTGAAGATCTGTGCGCCCACAATGCGATCGGCGGCCATCGCGAACAGCGCTGCAGCCAGCACCGGGAAGACCATGATGACCATCACTGAGGTCAGCAGCACGTTCCAGCAGAAGATCGGCATCCGAAACATGGTCATCCCGGGGGCGCGCATGCAGATGATGGTGGTGATGAAGTTGACCGCGCCCAGGATGGTGCCGAACCCAGCAAGCGCTAGACCCATCACCCAAAGGTCACCACCGAGCCCCGGGCTGTGCGCGGGCCCGGCCAGGGGCTGGTAGGCGAACCACCCGAACGCTGCCGCCCCGGTGGGGGTCACGAAACCGGCGGCGGCTATGAGGCCGCCGAAGAGGTAAAGCCAGTAGGCGAACATGTTCAACCTTGGAAACGCGACGTCCGGGGCACCGATCTGTAGCGGCATGATGGCGTTGGCGAAGCCAGCAAAGAGTGGAGTCGCGAACAGCAACAACATGATCGTGCCGTGCATGGTGAACATCTGGTTGTATTGCTCCGGATTGTCCACCACCTGTAGGCCCGGCTCGAACAACTCCGCCCGGATTACCATGGCCATCACGCCGCCCAGGACGAACCAGGCGAACGACGTCACGAAGTACAGGTTTCCGATGACCTTGTGGTCGGTAGTGGTGATGACCGAAACCACACGTCGTCCCAAGCCTCGTTCGGCTGGGCGCGAGCGCCGCTGCGTCGGTTCTGCTGTGCGCCGGTTCTTCAGAACTGTCATCTCAGCCTCACGTACTCATCCGCAGGAACGTCCCCACGGGATCACACAAGCCAGGCCGTACCCACCTGAATGGTGAAGGGTCAAATCCACTGAGTTCCTCAATGTCACTTACCTGAACTGCCCGGAGATTGCTAGTGCGCAGACGTACGGTCTGACGCGGTCCGAGCGTGCTGTTGCTCCCAGCCCTTCGGACTGTACTCCGAACGCCTACCAGCGGTAACCGTCGTTGCAACGAGACCTTCTCAGGACATGCTTGCGGCGCCCCAGTCGTCACGACGACGATGGCAATCAAGGGCAGCACCGCGCCGGCGGGGAAACTCTGCGAGGCCCGCAGCAGGATCGCTGACCGGTCAGCGATCCCCAATCGGTCACGGAAACAGCCTCCAGCCGGCCGCGCAACGTCGAGGAGCGCGTGCGCCCCGCAGACGGTTCGGCATATGGGACGGACGGTCAGCGCGCTCCAGAAGGAAGCGTTTGTGTCGCGAGCCCCAGAATGTGCTGTCGAGAACAGGTGGCCCGGTACATGACGGGCGACTGGCTGGTGGCCGTCACTGGTTGGGCTCGATGATGTGACAGATGCGGTCGTCGGTGCAGTCCGCTGGGTCGAGTTGGTCACTTCGGCTGATGAGGTTTTCGAGTTCGTCTTCGAGCATGGCGAGTTTGGCTTGCCGCGCCCGGACGTCATCCAGTTTGGCGAGCAGCAGAGAGTGAACGTGGGTGCATGGGACCGCACCGTCTCGGCGCAGGGTCAAGATGCTGGCAATCTGAGCCAGCGTGAGTCCGGCTGCTTGGGCGCCGCGGATGAACTGCAGTTGGTTCAGGGTTGCCGGGCCGTAGTGGCGGTAGCCGCTGGCGCCCCGCGCCGGTGCTGGGAGCAAGCCCCTGCGCTCGTAGTAGCGGATGGTCTGCGCCGGTACGCCGGCGGCGTCGGCGATTTCTCCGATGCGCATGGACTCAGTCTATCGACTTGACCTTGCACTATGGGTGAAGGTTTACCGTCCCAACTATGGACATCACGTTGCTCTACTTTGAGGATTGCCCGAACTGGAAGCTCGCCGAGGAGCGACTGGCCACGGTGACCAAGACCCGCCCGGACGTGAGCGTGGCGCACCGCTTGGTGCGCACCCCGGCTGAGGCCGAACGTCTTGGTTTCCTCGGCTCACCCAGCATCCAGGTCGACGGCGTGGACCTCTTCGCGGAACCGGGCTCGCAGGTCGGCTTGTCCTGTCGGCGCTATTCAACACCCGATGGGTACCAAGGTGCGCCCTCGCTGGAACAGTTGAGGGCCCTGGTAACGGATGCGTGAACGGATGGGTGTCATCGCCCCAATCGCCGCCCTGGCCGGGGTACTCGGCCTGTGTTGTGTTTTGCCGGTACTGCTTTCCTTGGGTTTGCTGGGTGCCTTCGCTGGCGCTTCGTTGCCGAGCTGGGCTCTGGTCGCGGTCGGACTGGTGCTGGCCGTCGCTGGCAGCATGCGGTGGGCTCGGCACCGGGCCAGCGCGAGCCCGACCGGTGATGTCTCGATGATCGCTGCTGCCGAGCAGACCAACACGACCCCGGCGGCGGAAACCACGAACCAAGGAGTCAAGTTATGACCCAGAAATACGACCTGATCGTCATCGGTGCGGGCATGGCTGGTGTCGCGGCAGCGAATAAGTGCGCCACCGCCGGGTGGGACGTCGCGATTGTCGATTCCCTCCCGTATGGCGGCACGTGCGCACTACGTGGGTGTGACCCGAAGAAGATCTTGCGCCGCGGGGCCGAGATCATCGACAGTGCCCGATTGATGCGCGGCAAAGGCATCACCGAAGCGGGCCAATCCATAAACTGGGCTGATCTGATGAAGCACAAGCACGGCTTCACCGACCCGGTCCCGCAGAACATGGAAGCGGGCCTGGCCGGCAACGGCGTGGACACGTTGCATGGCCACGCCAGGTTCACCGGCCCGCAACAAATCGAG
>JBGTGC010000113.1:0-9107 GCA_041746935.1 Dermatophilaceae bacterium | reverse complement strand
CGGCTCATTCGCAGCCAACCACCGTCACGCAACGGTTACAACACGGTCGCCCGCGCGGCAGCCGTCATCCCGCCGACCGGAGCCCGCCCACCCAACGTCACCACGGCACGACTCGTCGGGCTGGGGCGCAGCCCCGTTAGTCATTGACGCGAAAGGTGCCTCCGCAAAGTCGACCTCGGCCAAGGCCAGCACGTCGACATCCTCGGTGTCGAAGACCTCGGCCAAGATCCCCTCCTCGGTCACGGTGCGCCCCGGCGACACACTGTCGGGCATTGCCGCGAAATATGGCGTGTCGCTGAGCGCCCTGCAGTCCGCCAATCCGGGTGTTGAACCTCGACGACTGTGGGTCGGCTCCTCGCTGCGTCTGCCGGGTAGCACGTCCTCCGCACCGTCAAGCGTCCGCAAGACCACCACTACCTCCTCGCGCAGCACCGCCAAGCGCACCGACCCGTACACCCCAGACAACATCGGCAACTACCTCGCCGACACTGATGTCGACGACACCTTCTTGCACTACACGTACAGCTCAGCAGTGGCCCGCTCGGCGGCGGCGAACCGCGAGTATCTCGCCTCGGTGCCTGCGCCCTCCACCGCTGCGACCAAAGAGATGATCGGGGCCACGGCACGGCGACACGGTGTGGACCCCAAGCTCATGCTGGCCCTGTCCTATCAAGAATCCGGCTGGAATCACCGGGCAGTCTCCCCCGCCAACGCCATCGGCGCGATGCAGGTCATCCCCACGTCGGGCGACTGGGCCTCGTCTTTGGTCGGTCGCAAGCTCAACCTCCTCGATCCACGGGACAACATCACCGCTGGCACCGTCATCATGCGAGCCCTCCAGCGCTCAGCAGACAACGAGAACGAAGCCATCGGGGGTTACTACCAGGGCTTAGGCAGCGTCAACGAGCACGGCCTCTTCTCAGATACCAAGTCCTACGTCTCCTCGATCATGGCCTCGCGCGCACGCATGTGATCAGGCCCGGCATCCCAGGGTTTGCCCAACCGCGTCCGTAGAATCGAGCGGTGAGCATTGGCCCGAATCCGCTGACCGACCGTGTCCTGCACGGTCGGTATCGGGTCGATGGGCACATGGCCGAAGGCGGGATGGCTTCGGTCTATCGAGGACACGATCTGCGCCTCGATCGTCCGATTGCGCTGAAGATCATGCGCCCGGACCTGGCTCGAGACCTCGACTTCGTGCGCCGCTTTCAGGGCGAAGCCCGCAGTGCCGCCAAGTTGTCACACCCTCACGTCGTATCGGTCTTTGACCAAGGCGATGATGACGGTTTGGTGTATCTGGTGATGGAGTTGGTCCCCGGACGCAACTTGCGGGACATCATCCACGACGAAGCCCCGCTCACGATCCGGCGGGCCACCTCGATCATCGATCAGATACTCCAAGCCTTGTCCGCTGCGCACCGCGCGAGCCTGATCCACCGCGATATCAAGCCGGAGAACGTGCTCACCGACGCCGAGGGCGCGGTCAAGGTCGCCGACTTCGGGCTAGCCAGGGCGGTCACGGCGGGCACCATGAGCCGCACCAGCGACGTGATGTGGGGCACGGCGGCATACCTCTCGCCCGAGCAAGTCCAGCACGGTCGGGCCGATGCGCGCACCGACGTGTATGCCGTGGGCCTCGTCCTCTACGAGCTTCTGACCGGCACCAAGGCCTTCGGCGGCGACAGTCCTATTCATGTGGCTTTTCAGCACGTCCATGACACGGTCCCTGCGGTGGCTGACGGCATCACTGACCTCCCGGGCGAGCTCGACGTGTTCATTGCGCGCGCGACGGCCACGGAGCCCGAAGATCGACCTGTTGATGCCGTGGCCCTGCGCACGGAGCTAGGCCACCTCCTCAGCCAGCTCAGCGATGACGAACTCGATGCGCTTCCGGCAGTGGCCGTGGCGCCTACGGCGGTCGAGGCAGACGCACGGGCCGATTCGACGCAGGCCGAGGGCACACGTGCTCCCGACGTGGACGCCACACGCCCAGTGCATCAGGCGACCGCTGTGGTCCCGGTGCGTCCGCCCAGCGCGGAAGGCAACTTCGCCCGCACGACCGGTAACCGCCCGACCAAGTCACCTGGCCCGCCCGCCAAGGTCAGCCCAACGGGCTCTGCGAAGCCCCGGCGTGCCCGACTGGGCCTGGGCGTCTTCTTGACCGTGTTGCTCCTGCTCATCGGCGGAGGTGGGGCCGCTGCCGCGTGGTATTTCACGGCAGGACCGGGCATCCACTCCGATATGCCGGTGGTGGTGGGCGAGCCCGAGGCTGATGCAGTCAGCGCCCTGGAGGTCCTCGATCTCCAGGCCTCGGTGACCCCTGGGTACTCCGAGACCGTGCCCACAGGCACGGTGATCGCGGCCTCTCAGGAGCCGGAGGCATCCTTGCGGCACGGCAGCACGGTCGATCTCGAGGTGTCGCAAGGCCCGGAGCGGTATGCCGTGCCGGACTTGACCGGGTCCACCGTAGACGAAGCCACGCAGCAGCTGGAAGAGACTCAACTGATCCTCGGACTGGTCACTGAGGAATTCGACGAGGACGTAGCGCAAGGGTTGGTGCTGCGTTCGGCTCCCACGCCCCAAGACGATCCACTCTCCCCAGGCGCCGCCGTCGACATCGTGACGAGCGCCGGCCCTGAGCCCATCGACATACCCGATCTCGTTGGTGAGGCTCAAAGGGATGCCGAGCAGACCGTGACCGATGCCGGCTTCGAGCCTGAAGTCGAGGATGAGCAGGTCTTCGACGACGATGTGCCCTCAGGTTCAGTGGCCAGCCAATCTCCCTCCAGCGGGCAGGGCACCCGAGGCGACACGATCACGTTGACCATTTCCAAGGGTCCAGAATTGGTGACGATGCCTCAGGTCATCGGTATGCAGTTCCGCGATGCCAAACCGTTGCTTGAAGAGCTCGGATTGACCGTGAAGCGTGAAGAGATCGCCCAGGCGTTCTTCGGCACCGTCAGGTTCCAGAGTGTGGACGAAGGGGAACAGATCCCCGTCGGCACCGAAGTGAAGCTCAGCGTCTTGTAGGCCTGAACCTGTCGCTCGAGCGCTCAACGGGCACTCGGACCGGTCGCGAGCGCTGCGGTCAACACCTTCGCACAGTGATTGCTGGCCTGCTCGCTGACGTCCATGTGCCACACCAGCCGGACGTGGCTGGCGTCGGTGGCAAAGCCGTACACCCCGTGCTCGCCGATGCGCTGCAGGAAGTCGGCACTGACCCAGCCCGCCGCGCCGACGTCCAGGATGACGATGTTGGTCTGCACGAGCGCGGGGTCGATCACGCCGGGATGGACCTGCGCCACGACACTCGCAACGGCTGCCGCCCGCTGGTGGTCGATCGCCAGCCGCTCCAGGTGATGCTGCACGGCATACAACCCGGCCGCCGCGAGAATGCCGACCTGGCGCATCCCCCCACCCCAGCGCTTGCGCCAGACCCGTGCTGACGCTATTGCCTCGGCCGATCCGACCAAGAGTGAGCCGACCGGCGCGCCGAGCCCTTTGCTCAGGCACACCGACACCGTGTCGGCACACGCCCCGTAGTCGCGTAGCGGCACCCCCGTGGCTACGTGCGCATTCCACAACCGCGCACCGTCGAGGTGCACTGCCACTCCCATCTGCGCGGTCATCTCCCGCACACGTTGCATCGCGGGCAACGGCTGCACCGTTCCCCCGCCGAAATTGTGGGTGTTCTCGAGCACCACGCACGACGTGGCCACCATGTAAGGGCTGCTCAGGGGGGCGGCCAATCGGTTCACAGCCTCCGGCTCCAGCACTCCACGCTCGGCACGCCAACTACGCGTCGTGATCCCGGACAGAGCCGCGGCCGCGCCCATCTCGGCGCGCAGCACGTGCGACATCTCATCGGCGATGAGCTCTTGACCGGGCGCGCAATGCTCACGGATAGCCAACTGACCGGCCATCGTCCCACTCGGGGTGAAGAGCGCCGCCTCGTGACCCAGCAGGTCGGCCACATGCTGCTGCAACTGCGCCACCGTCGGGTCTTCGCCGTAGACATCGTCGCCCACTGGCGCGCGAGCCATCTCGCCGCGCATCCCCTCGGTGGGTCGGGTCAGCGTGTCCGAGCGCAGATCGGCCACCAGCATCAGCGCGTGCCCTGCTCCAACATCTCCGCCACCTGGAAGGCCAACTCCAGCGACTGCTGATGATTCAGGCGGGGGTCGCACAAAGTTTCATAACGCAGGCCGAGATCGTCCAGGTCCACCGGGTGGGACCCCCCGACGCACTCGGTGACATCGTTGCCGGTGAGCTCCACGTGGATGCCACCGGGCCAGGTGCCGACCTGTCGGTGAGCCTCGAAGAAGCCGCGCACCTCACCCACGACGTCCTCGAACCGGCGCGTCTTGTATCCGCTGGCCGAGGTGAACGTGTTGCCGTGCATGGGGTCACAGATCCAGGTCACGTGTGCAGCTTCATCGCGCACCGAGTCCAACAGGCCCGGTAATATTTCGCCGATGCGTCCTGCGCCCATCCGGGTGATGAAGGTCAAGCGGCCTGGCGTGCGGTCCGGATCGAGCTTGTCGATCAACTCCAGCACGGTCTCACGGGTCGCGGTGGGGCCGAGTTTGACCCCGATCGGGTTGTGCACCCGGGAGACGAAGTCAATGTGGGCCTGATCGAGGTCACGGGTGCGTTCCCCGACCCAGACGAAGTGTCCAGAGGTCGTGTATGGCTTGCCGGTGCGCGAATCACGGCGGACCATTGCGCGCTCGTAGTCCAGCACCAGGGCCTCATGGCTGGAATAGAACTCGACGCGACGCATCTGCTCGGAGTCAGCCACTCCGGAGGCCTCCAAGAAGCGAATGGCCCGATCGATCTCCCCGGCCATCACCTCATACCGCGCCTGCGCCGGGCCGGACAGAAACCCCTTGTTCCACATATGCACGGACCGCAAATCGGCGAAGCCACCCTCGGTGAAGGCCCGCACGAGGTTCAACGTCGCCGAGCTGGCGTGATAGGCGCGCAGCAGCCGGTCCGGGTTGTGCTCGCGGGCCTCGTGGGTGAACTCGAAGCCGTTCACCATGTCTCCGCGGTATGCCGGCAGCGTCACTCCGTCGCGTGTCTCATCGCCCGATGAGCGCGGCTTGGCGAATTGCCCGGCGATCCGGCCCACCTTGACGATCGGCATACCGGCGCCGTAGGTCAGCACCACCGCCATCTGCAGGATCGTCTTAATGCGGTCGCGGATGTTGGGGCCGGTCACTCCGGACAGCGTCTCGGCGCAATCGCCGCCCTGGAGCACGAACGCTTTGCCTTGGGCCGCCGCACCTAGCCGGTTCCGCAGTGCATCGCACTCGCCGGCAAACACCAACGGGGGGTAGTTCGACAACGTGGTGAGCACTTCGGCGAGCGCAGCCGGGTCGCCCCAGGTCGGTTGTTGCGCAGCGGTCTTGTCCTCCCAATCAAGGACGTGGCCAACGGGGACAGCAGTGACATCGGAATACACGCCCCTATCGTAGGAGCGTTGCAGGGGTGCTTGGGTCATCGTGTGGCGTCATCCGGGGCGGCATCGTCCCCGGTTGGGTGATCGGCGGGAGTGCTCACGGTGGACTCCTCGTCCTTGCCGAATCGCTCGGAGAGCTGCTCCGCGACGCTTGCTGTCTTGCCGCGCACCTGCTCCCGCGCGTGCTCTACTCCAGCACGCGCCTCCTCGACCCTGGCTTTGGTCGCTGCGCTGATCCGGGCCCGCTGCTCTGCAGCGGCCCGCTCCTTGACGACGGAAGCGTATTCGTCGACGTATTGCTGACCGGACAGCGCGGCAAGCGCGGCCATTACCTCATCGGTGATGGTGCGCAGGACCGCGCGGTCCTCTTCTTGCCCGACATAGCGAGAGAAGTCCATCGGTGCGCCGATCTTCATCCCGACCTGATGCAGATTGGGGATCTTTTGACCGGTCGGCTGGGCCTTGTCTGTGTCGATCATCGCCACCGGGATGATCGGGACGTCGGCCTCCAACGCCATCCGGGCCATCCCGGTCTTGCCGCGATACAGCCTGCCGTCGCCGGAGCGCGTGCCCTCGGGATAGATCCCGAAAAGCTCCCCACGGCGCAACACCTTCATGCCTTGGCGTACGGCAACCATGCTGGCTTCGCCACCGGAGCGGTCGATCGGGATCTGGCCCGTGGTGGTGAAGAACATCTTGGTGGCCCACCCTTTGATGCCCGTGCCGGTGAAGTACTCCTTCTTCGCTGGGAACGTGATCCGACGAGAGACCATCAGCGGCAGGAAGATCGAGTCAGAGAAGGACAGGTGATTGCTGGCCAGAATGGCCCCACCCCGGTCGGGGATGTGATCCTCCCCAATGATCCACGGACGAAACAGCACTCGCAGGATCGGACCCACGACAATCACCTTGAGCACCCAATAGATCACGTCGGCCTCCTCGCCTTCTGCGAGCCGCAGCCTACGGCACATGGGCCCCCGCAACCGGGACCGTGACAAGATCGACTCGTGGTGACAATGTCAGGCCTGAGCGCAGTGGTGTTTCGATGAGCACTCCCGACCAGGGCAGCAACCGGGACAACGACCCCGACGCCGACCGCGCAGACTTCGACCGCCGTTTCGGCGAGATCGTGGCTGGCTTCGAGCCGGCTGGCCATGAGGACGATGAGGAAGACGAGTCGTCCCTCGCACCACCCGACAAGGTGAACCCGCCACTGTCACGCAGCGATGGCGACGGGGCGACGTGGCGGCAGTGGAACGATACGAGCGAGGAAGAGCACTTCGTCCCGGCGGCAACCGACCCGCTACCGGCAGGGGATCTGCACTTCTGGGGGATCGTCGTCGGCCTGACCATCGGCCCCTTGCTCATTCTTCTCAGCGCCCTGTTTTCGGCCATCGGCGCGATGCCCTGGGGTGTCCTTGGCATGGTGGGCACCATCGTTGGTTTCGTCCTGTTGGTTTTGCGCTCCCCTAGGAACCGGGCCGGCGACGACGGCTCCGGTGCCCGCGTCTGAGGCGAACGTCAGATCCACGCAGACTGGTCGGTGGTCGGTCGCCGCGGTCAAGACGCGCTCTGAAACGAACTGGGCCGGATTGACTGGGGCGAACCCCGCGGATCCGGTCGCGAAGATGGCGTCGATCGTTCTGGTGGGCGCGGCGGAGGGGAAGGTCGGCCGGCTCGGCGAGGTCACCAAGGGCACATGTTGACCCAGCTGACGCCACGCCGGTGCATCGACTTCTTCGTTGAGGTCCCCGCCGGTCACCCACGGCAGTCCCTCGTAGTCTCGGTGCACGGTCATCTCGGAGAGGATTTGACCCACATGCTGGCGGCGTTGCTCGGCCCGCAGAGGTAGGTGGATGCTGGCCACAACGACTGTGCAGCTGTTTGCGATGCGCACAATGGCCTTGGAGTAGGTCCGCGGATTCTCGGCAAAGTCCACCGGCGACGCGCAGTCCTCGCGGCTGAGGAGTTGGGCACGCGGCCCCAGCATGAGCGAGGTGCCACTGACCCGCCGGGTGCGCCCGGGCCACCTCATCCCGCACCCGTGAGCGAAGGCCCTCATGCGGTATGCCGAGCGAACGCCCCTCGGGATCTCTTGCAAGAGAGCGACGTCGGGCTCGACCGAGGCGACGACCTGAGCTGCGGCCTCAGGGTCGTCGGCGAGCGCCCGAAGGTTGTAGGTGAGCACCCGCATAGGTAGAGGTAGAGCCGGAGGTGGAGGGCCTTTCACGCGGTGCCGAGCCCGTTTCTCGCCTCATCGTCTCGCCGCGCCAAGTCCGCCGCGCCGATCAAGCCCGCTGAGGGCCCCAACGCCGCGACACGCATCGCGGGCACGGGGCGATGCCCTCGACCTGTGACGTGGCGAGCCAAAGACTCCCGCGCCGGGTCGAGCAGCAGCTCCCCGGCCTGACTGACGCCCCCGCCGATGACAATCGTTCCGGGGTCCAACGCCGCCACAACGTTGGCCAAGCCCCGCCCAAGCGCCGCGCCGATCTGGCTCAGGACCTCACGAGCCTCAGGGTCACCGGCATTGACCAGCTCGGTGACCATCCCCCCCGTGATGAGACTCAGATCGCCACCACACGCCTTCGCGAGCCCAGTCGTACGTGGCCCACCGGCACGAACCCGCTCAACTGCCTCGCGGCGCAGCGCCGGTCCACTGGCGTATTGCTCCCAGCACCCCCGATTTCCACACTCACACCGATGTCCGTCGGGGACAACCGTCATGTGGCCGAACTCTGCGGCCATCCCGTTGCGGCCACGCTCGAGGTGACCGTCGAAGACCATGCCCCCGCCGATGCCGGTTCCCAGCGTGATCAGGACGAGGCGAGGTTCGGCCCGACCCGCCCCAAAGCGATATTCCGCCCATGCCGCCGCGTTTGCGTCGTTCTCGATCGTGACGTGTTGACCCAGACGTTCCTGCAGTCGTGCCGCCAATGGTTCGTTGCGCCAGTTGAGGTGGGGGGCGAAGCGCACGGTGCGGCGGTCGGCATCCACGAACCCGGCGGCCCCGACCCCAATCGGCACGCTCTGTGACCCCAGCGCGCTCACGTGCTGATCAACCAGCGCGCTCACCACTGTGACAATGACGTCCTCGACGACCTGGGGCGCTGTGCTCCGATGTGGCGTGTCGGCATATTCCCGCTCCGTCACGCGTCCCCGCTCATCCACAAGGCCGGCAGCCACCTTGGTGCCGCCGATGTCAACACCAATGGCCCACTGGGCAGACTGCATACGCAACCTCGCCGTTTCGATCAGTGCGCTACGCGAGCAGCAGCCAGGTCTGCCACGCCGATCATCCCGGCGTCGTTGCCTAGCTCAGCCAGCACTATCGGCGGCACCGGCCGGTGTCCACGCCCGGTCAGCTGGCGAGCGAAGGCCGCTCGCGCCGGCTCCAAGACCAGCTCACCTGCGGCGCTCACACCGCCGCCCACGACGATCACCCCGGTGTCCAGCACGGCAACCAACGATGCGATCCCCTCACCCACCCAGTGCCCCAGATCTTCCAACAACTCGATCGCGGCCTGTCCACCCTCGACGGCGGACTGGGTCACCATCATGCCGGTCAGCTCGGCGGGGTCTGCCCCGCACCGCTGCGACAGGTCGGCGGCGTGAGGGCTCGACGCGCCCACGAGCTCGCGGG
>JBGTGC010000112.1:0-9750 GCA_041746935.1 Dermatophilaceae bacterium | reverse complement strand
CGGCTCATTCGCAGCCAACCACCGTCACGCAACGGTTACAACACGGTCGCCCGCGCGGCAGCCGTCATCCCGCCGACCGGAGCCCGCCCACCCAACGTCACCACGGCACGACTCGTCGGGCTGGGGCGCAGCCCCGTTAGTTGCTGGTCGGCGTGTTGTGCTGCATCGTCGTGTCGGCCGTACCGGCCATGCCGTCGCCTGGGTCTTCCTCGCCGTCCTTCTTGGTCTTCTTGCCCGCACCTGCCGCTCTACGCCGCTGACGATTCTCCAGCCCCTCGGCCAGTTTGCTCAGGGCGTAGTTGATGAGGATGAACAGCACCGCTGCGAAGATGTACGTCTGCAGCACGTTGGCTCCGCTTGAGCCCAGTTGCCGCGCTTGAGTGAGCAGTTCGGGATACAAAATGATGTAGCCGAGCGCGGAGTCCTTCACGATGACAATGATCTGGCTGACAATCACCGGGAGCATCGACGTCAGGGCTTGGGGGACCAAGATCGTGCGTCGCACTTGCGAAGGGTTGAGCCCGATCGACAAGCCTGCTTCGCGTTGTCCGCTCGGCAACGAGTGGACCCCGGACCGGATGACCTCGCACAGCACCGAGGAGTTGTACAACGTCAGCCCGACGACGACCCCGAGAAAGGGGTTCCAGGAGTCGTTGCTCCAGGGCTGCAAGGACAGGAAGAAGAAGGTGAAGATCATCATGATCAGCACCGGAACGGCACGGAAGAACTCCACAAAGATCATGGTGGCCCAGCGCAAGGGAGCTAGGCCGGACATCCGCCCCATCGCCAACACCAACCCGATCACGAGCGACAAGATGATCGAGACGACGGCCGCTCGGAAGAGATCCCACAGGCCAGGCAGCAGATAGTTCTGCCAGGACGATGCCTGAAGCAGCGGTGTCCACTTGTCAGCTGCCAACTGCCCCTTCTCGTCCATCCGGAGCAGGATGAAGCCGATCATGGCCAAAAGCACGAGGATCCCCACAACGGCGATAATCCGGTGACGAATTACAGCCTTGGGTCCGGGTGCGTCGAAGAGAACCTGCGGTGCGCTCATCGCTTGACCACCAATCGCTGAGACGCGTAGCTGGTGAGCAAACCCAGCGGAAGTGTGAGGATCACAAACCCGATCGCGATCACGAAGAAGTTCAGGAAGATCACGTCGGGCCGGAATTCGATCATGTTGCGTAGCGCGGCGGCTGCTTCGGCAACCCCGATGGCCACGGCGACCGTAGTGTTTTTCGTGAGCGCGATCATGACATTGCCCAGGGGTGTGATGGCGCCGCGGAACGCTTGGGGCATGACCACGTGGCGCAGGCCCTGAGCGAAGGTCAGACCGATCGAGCGCGCGGCCTCCGCCTGGCCCAGCGGGATGGTGTTGACACCGGAACGAATGGCTTCGCAGACGAATGCTGCATGGTAGACCGACAAGCCTAGAACCGCCAAACGAAAGTTGAGGTCCACGATGAAGGTGGGAGAGTCACGTGAAGCCGGTTCGAAACCGAGCTGCCCCCACAACCCGAGGCTGGTGAAAAGAATGATCAGGGTCAGTGGTGTGTTGCGGACGACCGTGACGTAGGCGGCGCCAGCGGTACGCAGGATGCTGACCGGACAGAGGCGCAACACGGCTACGAATGTCCCGATGATAAGGGCGAAGAACCCGGACAGCAGCGCCAGCTTGATCGTCATCCAGAAGGCACCAAGGACATTGAACTCCTGGATAAGATCAAGCATCGCTACTCCTCATCGCACAAACGTGGGAACTGGTCGGCATACCCAATTTCTGGGGAATCAGGTATGCCGACCAGTCGTCGAGGGCGGCTCCGTCAGAGCCACCTGGCGCGTTAAACGCAGTCGCCACCGAACTCCGGCGGGTTGAGAGCCTCATTGATCTCGTAGTCCTCGCCGAGGTTGTCGGCAATGATCTGCTCCATGGTTCCGTCCTCCCACAGACCCTCGATGATGCCGTTGATCTCTTCGCAATTGTCGCTCTCTTGCGGCAGACCGACGCCGTAGCGTTCTTCGCTAAAGGTCTCCCCGACCACCTTGAGCTGGTCGGCGTACTGTTCCTGGTTGGCAAAGCCGGCCAAGATCGCATCGTCGGTGGTCACTGCTTCGATGGTGCCGTTGGCCAATTGGCTGACGCACTCGGAGTAGGTGCCGTATTCCTGCAACTGGACTCCGGGCACCTCTTCCTTGACCGCCGGTGCGGACGTGGAACCCGTCACCGAGCAGAGGATCTTGCCATCAAGGGTGTCGGTGCCGGTGATGTCGCTGTCGGCGCGCACGAGGAGGCTTTGACCGGCAACGAAATACGGTCCGGCGAACTGGACCTTGGCCTTGCGCTCGTCGGTGATCGAATACGTAGCGAAGATCATGTCGACCTGACCGGTCTCGAGAAGGGTTTCGCGCTGGGCGGAGGGCGACTCCTTCCAGGTGATGTCGTCCTCGGTCATCCCGAGTTCCTCGACGACGGCCTTGGCAACGTCCACGTCCATACCGGAGTATTCGTTGCCCTCCTTCAGCCCGAGACCAGGCTGATCAAACTTGATGCCGACGGTCACGCCGTCAGCCGATCCGCCGCCACCGTCCGAAGCGCCAGCATCATCTCCACCGGAGTCGGAGGCCTCGTCGCTGCCACATGCGCTCAGGACGAGGGCGGAGGCCGCGAGCACGGCTGCAATGCGGAAAGGGGAGCGGTTCATAGGGTGTCTCCTTTAATTGGTGAGGATCTTGCCGAGGAAGTCCTTGGCACGGTCGGACTGCGGGTTGGTGAAGAACTCTTCGGGGGTGTTGCGCTCCACGATCGCTCCGTCGGCCATGAAGATGACGCTGTCGGCGGCACGGCGAGCAAAGCCCATCTCGTGCGTGACCACGATCATGGTCATCCCCTCCTTGGCCAGTGAGGTCATCACGTCCAGAACCTCGTTGATCATCTCGGGGTCCAGCGCGGAGGTGGGCTCGTCGAAGAGCATGACCCGGGGGTTCATGGCCAGTGAGCGGGCGATCGCGACGCGCTGCTGCTGTCCACCGGAGAGCTGGGCCGGGTATTTGTTGGCCTGATGAGCCACCCCCACCCGGTCTAGAAGCTCGGTGGCCCGCTTCTTGGCCTGGACGGATTTGACGCCCCGGACCTTCATCGGGCCGAGGGTGACGTTTTCGAGGATGGTCTTGTGGGAGAACAGGTTGAACGACTGAAACACCATGCCTACGTCGGCGCGGAGCTTCGCGAGCTCCTTGCCTTCTGCCGGCAACTCATCGCCATGGATGGTGATCTTGCCGGACTCGTAGGTTTCGAGTCGGTTGATCGTCCGGCACAGCGTCGACTTGCCCGATCCCGAAGGACCAATGACGACGACGACCTCGCGCTCGTGCACGGTGAGGTTGATGTCCTGCAGCACGTGCAGGTCACCGAAGTGCTTGTTGACGTTCTCGAGGACGACCAGAGGGGTGCCTGATGGCGATGAAGAAGTCTGGGTCATCTGGGAACCATAGCCACTGGGAAGCGTTTTTCGGCAGGGGTCCAAAACTCCGATACCAAATCGTGTCCTAAGCAGACGTGGCCATATGGCCTCAGCGGTTGCGAGATTTGATGACCTCTGTCGAGCGCCGAGCCCGCAGCGCGACGGGGGTCAACACCGCGGTCAGCAGGATGGTGACCACGATGGCAAAGCCGGTCGCGCCGACCGACGCGGCGGCGTTGGCTACCCAGGCCTGGGTGCCCAGAGCGGCGTCGATGATCGGGTCATCCGGGTTGCCTCCGCCTAGGACGCGGATCTCCCAGGCACCGTAATACGCAACGTAGGCACCGACCACGACGAGCAGGGCGGCACCGAGTGTGGGCGCGAACTGACCGACGCGCCGCGCTCCGCGGACAACCGCACCCTGGGCCAGCGCTACGGCGATGGCAGCCGAGCCGACGACGAGACCCATGCCCGCGGCATACAGACCAAACAGGACCAGCCCCGCAGTGACGTCATCGGCTCGAAACGCTGAGACGACGACAGCTAGGAACGGCGCGATCGTGCAGGTCAGGCTGGCCATGGCGTAGGCAACGCCGAAGCCGAACATCGACCCGAGGGTGGCCGTGACCGGTGCAACTTTTCGGCGCCACAGGTTCGGCAGGGCCAGCGTGCGTCCACTGAGCTGCCACACGCCAGCGCCGACAAGGAGTAGTCCCACGGTGAGGCTGAACCAGGGCAGATACCGTTGGACTGAGCTGGCCACGGGGATGATCGCCAACCCGAACACCGCGAAGACCGTGGCAAAGCCTGCGGTCATGGCGGCAGTCATCCTGACTGCGCGCAGAACCGCGGCAGGCGGGCTCGGCTGATCATCGCCGGTGATCAACAACGTGAGGTATGCCGGCAGCAGGGCGAAGCCACACGGGTTGAGCGCCGCGAGGGTGCCAGCGCCCAGGGCTACGGCGGCGGAGCCATCGAGCACGTTGGCACCTCAGCCCACGAGGCCAGCGACGGTGTCACGCAGATCGTCGTCGGACAGGAACTGGCCGTCGGTCACGATCGACCCTTCGGCGTCGATGATCAGGTACGTGCTCTGCGCGGTGATCGCGAAGTGCTGCCAGACCACGCCCGGCTCATCGATCAGCTGGATCGGCCCGTTGACGTCTTTGGCCATCTCTTCGATCTCACTCGCTACGGCGGCGCCGCCGACCCCGACGACGGTGACCTCTCCGTCGTATTGCGTGGCGAGGTCACTGACGGCGGGTGCCTGAGCGCGGCAGGTCGGGCACCACGGTGCCCAGAACCACAATACGGCTGGCTTGCCGGCGAGTTCGGTGCCGGAGAACTCGGTGCCCTCCAGCGTGGTGGCTGTGAAGTTCAAATCGGCGGCATCGCCAGCCGGAGCCGCTTCGATATCTTCCTCAACATCAACCTCAGCCTCGGCCGACGTGTCCGACGATCGCTCTGCGGCTGGCTCGGTTTCTGCTTCCTCTGAGCCGCAGGCCGCGAGCCCCATTGCTCCCACGGTCATGAGGGCAATGAGCCCGTGTCGCCTCGACATGTCAGTCCTCTTTCGATCTGCTGAGTGCTTCGCCTTGCTGGTGAACGTCCCCATTGAATAACACCGTGGGGAAGCGGCGTAAGTCCCAACCGGGTTACGAAGTCATGACGAATAACCAGGCACGATGACGAATCCGCGGCTCTCATGACCCGGCTGACGATCCCGCTTGTGGCCCTGACCACCTCGCTCATCCTCGCTGTTTGCGGCGCGGACGCACTATCGCAAGACCGAAACGCGTTGTCCGAGAATGGAGCCACCGAGTCGGGTGTCGCCGAATCGGCGCAAGTCGGCACGATGGAGAACTCAGCGTTGGCCAATATGCGCGATGCCGATTTCCCCGAGCCACTGATCGACCCCGACCAGGTGCAAAGCGGTGGTCCGCCGCCGGACGGCATACCCCCGATTGACGAGCCGACCTTCGAGACCGCCTCTCAGATCGACTGGCTGGAGCCGCAAGAACCGGTGTTGTCGCTGGCGGTGGGCGAAGAGACTCGGGCCTATCCACTGCAGGTGATGACCTGGCACGAGATCGTCAACGACACCGTCGCAGGAACGCCGTTGGCGGTGACGTACTGCCCGTTGTGCAACTCCGGGGTGGCGTTTGAGCGCGAGGTGGCCGGCGAAGTGCTGACATTCGGCACCTCGGGGCGGCTCTTTCAGGACAACCTGGTGATGTATGACCGTCAGAGCGAGAGTCTGTGGCCGCAGCTGACGGGTGAGGCGTCGATCGGCGTTCGCACGGGAGAGCAACTCGTCGCCATCCCGCTGGGCACCGTGCCTTGGGCAGACTTCGCCGCGGCCAACCCTGAGGACAAGGTGCTCTCCAAAGACACGGGCTTCAACCGCCCCTACGGCCAGAATCCGTACGTGGGCTATGACCAATCCGACGGTGACCTGCTGTTCGGCTCGGAGGACGATCTGGACGCCCGGTTGCTCGTCAAGGAGCGCGTCATCGGGGTGTCTGGCTCATCCAGCAACGTGGCCTACGTTCGCGACGCCTTGGTCGGCCTAGACCCCGTGGAGATCGATCTGGACGGGGAGCCGGTGGTGCTGTGGCACGTGCCGGGGCAGAGCTCAGCGCTCGACACCGAGCAGATCAGCGAGGGGCTCGATGTGGGAACGGTCGGAGTCTTCACCCCCGAAGTGGGCGGTGAGGCGCTGACCTTCGAACGCCAAGGCGAGGGCTTCGTGGACACTCAGACACAGAGCACCTGGGATGTGCTGGGCAACGCCACCGACGGACCGTTGGCGGGTGAGCATCTGCCTGGCGTGACTCACCTCGACACCTTCTGGTTTTCCTGGGTTCTCTTCCACCCGGACACCACGGTGCGCGGTGGCTGATTGGTCCTAGCCGGTCAGCACCGTCAGCGGAAGTTGCTTGCGCAGTTCGATGTTGGCGATCGGGTCGAGCACGCTGTGCTGCACGCACGCCGGGACCAGGGTGCCGGTGTCGGGGTGGGCCATGGCGTAGGAGCAGGCCGCCAAGCGCTCCTGTGCCTCGACCAGCCGGGGGTCGCTCAGCCTTTCGCCGCGCTGCATCGCCTCCCAGGCCGGTTTGACGACGCTGGCGTCCATGAATGAGTGCATGACAAAGGTCACCGGACGCACGCCATACCTCAACAGGTTCATGGCCCCTACGGCTCGGATCGTCCGCACCGTCCAATCGGCGAACGCGCGGACGATGCTGGGGTGCTGACTGATCACGCGGGCGATTTTGATGATGACCAGTGGGATGGGTTTGGCCTTGAAGGTGATACCGGCCAGGTGCTCCTGGAAGGCATCCCGGACCCGCAGATCGGCAGGGTCTGCGTCGTCGAGCAGGGGCCGATAACGGTCGCCGACGTAGAAGCCGTAGGTCGTCCGGTTGCAGCGCATGTCCCCGTGCACGAACGCGCGATAGGGCAACCGCACCCCGGCACCGGCCTCGATCTGCCGCCATACCTCATCGCTGGTGACGTGGGCGTCGCCTTTGCGCCACCGCCGCTCATCGCCCACGAACGCCGCGGGCTGGAAGGAGAACAGACCAAAACCCATACAGCCGCAATCGCGCACCACGTCGGCGATCTGGTCAAGGTTGCTGGCGGTGACCGTCATGTTGTGGGCCAGAAACGAGCTCACACCGTGCTCGCGGCGCAACCGGGTGAAGCGCTCGACAAACGCTGCCCGGTAGAGGTTGAGGGATTGCTCGTCCGGAGGTCGGGGGATGCCGCGTCGTCCGAACATCATCGAGTCGAAGTGCCCGGCGAATGACAGCCGATCGAAGCGCCGTCGACCATCGGGCCCGAGCGCCACCGCTTGGAGATAGTCGTAGTCGAAGTCACCGTGCGACATGCTCATCGGCTCGCGGCCGTGCTCACGCATGATCGCGAGCGTGGCTGCGTGATCGTCGGCGGGCAGCAGCGACACCTCGCCGCCAATGAGCTGAGCGTGAGCTCGCGGACCGCGCACGGTGCGCATCAGTCGCATCTGATCCATCACCGATGCTTGGGTATGCCGTCCGTCCACTCGGACCTGATTGGCGTCACGCGAGTGATAGCAGGGAGTGCAGGCCAAGTTGCACTTGGGAAACACGCCGTGGGTGCCTTCACAGCCGACGGCTTGTCGGCCCAGCGTCTGCGCGGGCGTCTTCACATGGTCGGGCAGTTCGTGCCACCGACGCATCAGTGCTTCTGCGGCCTCAGGGTGGATTGGCCTGGTGGCGACCTCAACAGCTCGAAGGAGAACGGCTGCGCGCTGGGTGACCCGCGACCGGATGCCTCGCCACCTCATGCCTGTGTGCTGGTCGCCAGACTCGTGCTGATGATGACCTCCGAGGTCAGCGTGCGGTGGACGGGGCACTTGTCAGCGATCACCATCAGGGCCTCTTGCTGCTCAGGGGACAGTGATGGATCGAGCGTAATCGTGCGGTGGATCTGATCGATCATCCCGCTGGCGCTCACGCATTCTTCGCAGTCCTTCGCGTGCACCCGATTGTGAGTCAACGTGACGCTGGAGGTGCCGACTTCCCAGCCCTTGCGCCGGGCATACATCCGCATGGTCATCGAGGTGCATGCTCCAAGAGCACCGAGCAGCGCATCGTATGGCGTGGGGCCGAGGTCTTCGCCGACTCCGGGCGGCTCATCGAGCAGCCAGGTGTGCGATCGAACGGCGACCGCGTGCGTCAGGCGATCAACGGCGAGCTCGGACACGGTCAGCGGCTGCACATCCTCAGCGGAACTCGAGGCCTTGGGCTCAGACTCAGGCTCCGGGAAGAGCCGACGAGCCCAGACGGCGATGATGGCCGCTGCGAACTCGGCATCCGATTTCCGGGCCAGCAGGTGATCTGCTCCGGGCAGCGCGACGAACGACTTGGGGTGCTTCGCCGTCCCGAAGATCACGCGGGCGTTCTCGATGCCGACCGTGTCGTCAGTGGGGGAATGCAGGATCAGTAGGTCGCGGCCCAGGCTGGCGATGCGCTGACGGTGCGGTTGGTCAGCGATGTCGTTGAGGAAGTCGCGCCCGATGGTGAAGGGCCGCCCGCCGATATCGACCTCCAGATAGGCATCCTCACCTGTCTCTTCGGTGTCGGGCGTCCCGGTGATGAGGCGCGCGACGTGGTCGGGGCTGGCCGGGGCTCCGATGGTCGCGACCGCACGAACACTGGGGAGCTGCTCAGCCGCGGCCAACACTGCGGCACCACCGAGTGAATGACCCACCAACAGGTTGGGCGGCATACCGTGCTCGGTCAACCACTGCGCGGCGGCCACGAGGTCGGCGATGTTGCCAGTGAAGGACGAGTCGGCGAACGAACCTCCGGACTCGCCGAGGCCCGTGAAGTCGAAGCGCAGCACTCCGATGCCTCGACCAGCGAGTTCGGCGGCGATGCGGCGGGCGGCGCGGGACTGACTGCTGCAGGTGAAGCAATGCGCAAAGAGCGCATAGCCGGCAACAGGCCCCATCGGCTCGTCCCAGCGCCCTCGTAAATCCGCTCCGTGCGATGACGGAAAACAGTAATCGCCGCCATCGAGACGTGCCGCCGTGGATGTGGTCATGCCACTAGGAACCCCGCGGCACTACCGTCGCCTTCCTGCCCGGTGATCCCTACTGCATCCGGGCGACGATGTGGTGCCTGCTGCTGCCCTAGACTGGCCCGGCGCCGCAGCCCGTATGCCGGTGGTGCCGCAGTCGCAGGGGCCAGTAGCTCAGCCGGTTAGAGCAGCGGACTCATAATCCGTCGGTCGTGGGTTCAAGCCCCACCTGGCCCACCGACAAACCTGCAGTTCAGAGGCTTGCAGCGACTTTTCTCATTGGCGGCACGACCTTCTCGGGGCACACTGGGGGCACAAGAGAATCACCAAGGCGAGCCGCGACGGCGTCCAAATCGTCGTGAAACAGCCCTGCGTATACGTCGAGTGTCATCGCCGCTGAGGCGTGCCCCAGGAGCCGCTGGACGGCCTTGACGTTGGCCCCCGAGGCGATACTGGTAACCAGCAGTGTTCGGATCCGGTCGAATAGCTTCCGTGGCTGATGTGTTGACCTGGCTATTCGTCATGGTTGGTGATCGTGTCTGCGGGCCAGTTCGGCGGCGTAGCGGGACCAGTCGCCTCCGGCGTCTCGGGTCCATCGGGTGGCGGTTCCTGGGGTGAGGTTGAGGAGTTCAGCGAGGACGGCGGCGGGGACCTCGGCGGCGAGTTGGACCAGCGTGGCGCGGCGTGCGGGGAGGGCTCGGACGCCGAGGCGTCGCAG
>JBGTGC010000111.1:0-2312 GCA_041746935.1 Dermatophilaceae bacterium | reverse complement strand
TGCGGCTTCGGCACGCTCCTGCGAACGAGAAGCGGCCTGGCTCTGCGACTCACGCTCAGCGCTTGCGGCAGCTTGGGCCTCAGCCTCAGCCTCAGCCTGTGCTTCGGCCTTCGCCTGCGCTTCGGCTTCTGCCTTCGCCTGCGCTTCGGCTTCTGCCTTGGCTTTCGCCTCAGCCTTCTTCTCTGCGGCGATCTTCTCGGCCTGCTCGGCGGCGACCTTGGCACTAGCGGTGCCTGCCTTCTCCGAAGACTGCAGGGAGGACACGCCTAGCACGACGTCATCGACACGCTCGGAGCTGCTCACCACGTCGGCGAGCGGCTGACCGCCGTCCACGCCATTCATGGCGGAGTCCGCCACGACCGGCGCGCTCTGCTCAATGCCTGCGCGCAACTGCTCGCTCTGCCAACTCTGCGAGGAGCCGAATGCCGTGTAACCGGCGAGGGCGACCGATCCAGCCGCGATCACTGCGGTGACCATGGTGGCCGGGTGCTTAGCGAACGCTGATCCGCGATGGCGACCCGACGCAGCGCTATCGAACGACACATCGTCGGCGCGCACATCAGCGGCCTCCGTGTCGGCGAAAGCGTTTTCAGGGGACGTACCGTTGGGCATTTTACCTCCGGGTGTAAAGCTGTGGTGGGGCCACGTACTCGCGGACTAGGTCAACGCGAGTGTTACCGTTTCGTGACCAGGTGGTTCCACCGTGCCATTACCACACCGCCTGCGGCAACCCCACAAGGCTGATCGTGGGCAACGTCACAGAACCTCGTCAGCTGGCGTCGCCTTCGAGCATTTCGGTCACCAGGGCCGCGATGGGGCTTCTTTCGCTGCGGTGCAGCGTGATGTGGGCAAAGAGCGGGTGGCCCTTGAGCCTCTCGATGATGGCGGCCACGCCGTCGTGCCGGCCGACCCTCAGGTTGTCTCGTTGGGCCACATCGTGGGTCAACACGACTCGTGAGCTCTGCCCGATGCGCGACAGCACGGTGAGCAGCACGTTGCGCTCCAGGGACTGCGCCTCATCGACGATGACGAAGGCGTCGTGCAAGGACCGGCCGCGAATATGCGTCAGCGGCAGGACCTCCAGCATGTCGCGGGCCACGATTTCCTCCACGACTTCCTTGCTGACCACGGCACCCAGAGTGTCGAACACCGCCTGAGCCCACGGCCCCATCTTGTCGTTCTCCGAGCCCGGCAAGTAGCCCAGCTCCTGACCGCCCACGGCATACAACGGACGGAACACGATGACCTTGCGGTGTTGCCGTCGCTCCATCACCGCTTCGAGTCCGGCACACAGGGCCAACGCACTCTTGCCGGTGCCAGCCCGCCCGCCCAGGCTGATGATCCCCACGTCGGGGTCGAGCAGCAGATCCAGGGCAATGCGCTGCTCGGCGGATCGCCCGTGCAGGCCAAACGCGTCCCGGTCCCCGCGGACCAGTCGAACCGTCCCATCCGGCCAGACCCGTCCGAGGGCGCTGCCTGAGGTCCCGTAGATGGTGAGTCCGGAGTGACACAGCATACCTGCGGCGTCGGGGTCAGTAAGTCGGCCAGTGTCGTACAGTGTGGCCATTTGTTCGTCGTTGACGTCGAGTTGGCCCATCCCGGTCCAGCCGGTGTCCACCGAGCACTCGGCGCGGTATTCCTGAGCGTCCAGGCCAACCGCCGAGGCTTTGACCCGCATCGGCAGGTCCTTGCTGACCACGGTCACATCTGCGCCCTCAGCTGCGAGGTTGGTGGCGACAGCCAGGATCCGGGTGTCGTTGTCGCCGAGGCGAAAACCGGCTGGCAGCGACTGCACGTCGGTGTGATTCAACTCCACGCGCACCGTGCCGCCCTCTTCGTTCGCCGGCACCGCCATACTCAACCCGCCGTGCTGCACCCTCAGGTCATCGAGCAGCCGTAACGACTCGCGGGCAAAATATCCCAACTCAGGGTGGTGCCGCTTGGCCTCGAGTTCGGTGATGACCACGACCGGCAACACGACCTCATGCTCGGCGAACCGCAGCATCGCCCTCGGATCGGACAACAAGACCGAGGTATCGACGATGTAGGTCTTCAGCGCCACCGTAGGCTCGGACAAGATGGATGCAGAACTCATGCTGGACGTGGTCATGAGGCTCCCCTGAGTGGGCGCTACGACATCTGGGTCGAAGCGGTGCGGATCCCGGGTGCGGCTCTGCGATCGACGCAGGGCCGCTCCCGGCCCTCCGCCCAGAGCACATGCTCCATCTGGTGAGCCTCCCGAGCGATGGCGGGCGCCGTCGCTGCCTCGACCGTATGACAATCCCGAGCCCGCAGGCGGTAGGGCACGCCGT
>JBGTGC010000110.1:0-14628 GCA_041746935.1 Dermatophilaceae bacterium | reverse complement strand
TTTGCCGATGCCCTGGTGGCCGTGGGCGGCCCACACACCTTGGACATCATTGCCTCGCCGCGGGAGCCGTTGCCGACGGCGGGCGCTGCGGTGCTGCTCGTCAGCGATGGTGCGCAGATGGTGCTGGTCCGCAACGATTCGCGACCCGGCTGGGCTCCTCCGGGCGGCAAACGCGACGAAGGGGAGACGGTGCGCGAGGCTGCCGCTCGTGAGCTGGCGGAGGAAACTGGTCTGATATTTGAGGCGTCGCAACTGCTGCCTGTCGGCTACGAGCGGATCACCATCCCGGCCGGGGAGTCCCGCGGGATGTGGACCGATGGGCCCAACTACATCGCGGTCCTTGCCACCCCGGTCCGCGGCCAGCGCCCAGTGGCCACACAGGCTGACGACGTGTTGGAAGCGCGGTGGTTCACCTTTGCCGAGGCCGCCGCGCAGTGCGGTCACGAGCCCTGGTGGCTCATCGTGCAGCACTGGCTCGACGCTCGGGACGTCGAGTCGTCAAGACATCGCGATGACTAGCGGTCAAGACAAGGTGGCGATCTCGGCCGCAATGTTTGCCCGCGCACGGTCCTGCCAAGCCTCCTGGGCGTATGCCGTGCGATAGATCTGTGCTCGCTCCCCGAAGCCACGCAGAATGTGGCGACGCCCGGCCTTGAACAGCTCCCGTGGCACGTGCGCGTACTCGTCGCGGACCTGACGCCCGTACTCGCGGTAGCGCTGGGCGGGTGCCGACAGGATCCACAGGTCGGCATCATGAAATGCGTCGAGCAGGGCTGCGTCGGCCGGCGATGGAGCAGGGCTCAACACGTGATGGTCCACCGTCATGACGATGAGGGCCTCGATAGCATCCACCTCTATGTTCTCGGCTCCGAGCCGGTGCAGGTGATCCCGGGCCAGCGTGGCACTGAGCTGCTCATTGCTGCCCGCAGTGGCGCGCGGGTCGTAGCTGATGTCGTGAAACCACGTGGCCATGTTGGCCACCGCCATGGCCCGCTGCCCCATGTCAGCACCGTGCGCGCCCAACTGCCTCAGCGCAACGAGCATTTCAGCAACATGTCGCAGCGAATGGTAAGCCCGATGCGGCTCAGTCCAACTGCGCACGATGAACAGTCCCTCGGCGTCCCACAAGGCGGGGCCAGCATCAGGGGCGATCGCCTCGATATCGCGGCGAAATCGCGCGCGCGCGTCAGCGATGGCCCATGGTGCCGGGGAAGTCATGCCGGTGGGGCCTGCGCCTTCGGGCCGGCGTCGCGGGTGATGGTTGACCACACTTCGTGCAACCGCGGATCACCCTTGGCCAGCGGGGTTTGGGCTATCTGCCCGTCGATGCCAACCACCGCCAAATGGGTCACCAATGGCCCCTCTGGCTGTGGTGTGACGTCACCGATCTGGTCCCATGTCCAGGACCAGCCGGGGCCAAAACCGTTCTGAACCGTGATGCCGTCGGTGTCAGTCACTACCCATTGGCGTCGACTCCGCAGCGCCATCACGACGCCGATGGCGGCCCAGGCGAACCCAAACGGCCACACCCAGAAACTCGCGCCTTCGACGAGACTACTGACGATCCAGAGGCCGGCGATCAGGGCTTGGGCGGCCCAGATCGCCGAGACGAGTCCGCTTGCGCGCGGTCTGAGTTTTTCGGGCTGCATGGCACCTTCTTTAGAGGACAACACGAGCCTACGGGACCCACATGTCGCGTCGGCCAACGGTCAGGGTGTCCCGGACCCTGCCGAGCTCAGCCGAACGACACCGCCTCTTTGGCGGTCGCCGAGATGTCGCTGGCCAAGTCCTTGGCCGACCCGGAGGCGCTCTTGGCGGCTGACTTGGCGGCACCCAAGGCACTCTGCATGGTCAGGGTAATCCCGACTCCGACCAGCCATGAGTCCTTGGCGATGGCGAGGCCCGCAGGCGTGGGGCGGATGCTGTTTTCCTGCCGCATCCCGGGAACCTGCCAGTAGAGCCCGAGCAATCCGGCACCGAAGCCGGCCAACGCGGTGCCAGCCACTCCAGAAGGAATCTTGGGGACCAGCAGTGCCGCACCAAGGGCAATCTCCCCGTAGGCGAGTAGCTCGGTGAAGTCCTTGGGCTTCATACCCTTGACCATCGGGTATGCCGTCGAGGCCATACCGTGGATTCCTTCGGCCGTCTCCTCGTCGGCACCCAGTTTGCTGATGCCGGAATTGAGGATGAAGGCACCGGTGGTCAGACGTAGTGGGATGTGGGTGGGGTGCATCAAAGCTCCTGAGGGTCGAGGGGGAACACCTGACGTGACCTGAACATCGAACCACAGGGCGTGGCCGTTGTCGGCACGTTCTTCGGTGTTTCAGCGTCCGTCGTCAGGCCTGGTGTCCAGGGTGACACTCACGCTGTCCTGCTGCCCGTCGCGGATGTAGCCGATGGCGGCCTCCGCGCCCGATGTCCGCTCCCGGACCTGCGCGACCAATGCGGTGGAGCTGGGGACCCGCTCCTCATCGATCGTGGTGATCACGTCGCCGGCGCGCAGACCAGCGGCTTCAGCGGGAGAGCCAGGCTCGACCCCGGAGATCTCGGCCCCGGTCAGGGTGGCTCCATCGACGGTGTCCTCACCTTCGCCCAGACCGACCCCGAGGAAGGCATGCTCGGCGAAGCCTGAGTCGATCAACTGGGCCACGATGCTCTCGGCCACGGTCATCGGGATAGCAAAGCCGATGCCGATGCTGCCGCCCTGTCCGCCGCTGCCGGTCGGTAGGGAGGCGATCGCTGAGTTGATGCCGATCAGCTGGCCGTTGGCATCGACCAACGCGCCACCGGAGTTCCCGGGGTTGATGGCGGCACTGGTCTGGATGGCGTTGGTCACGGCAGCGGTGCTGGGGTCACCGTCGGACAGCGGAGCGGTGCTGACGGGTCGGTCAAGCGCGCTGACGATCCCGGTGGTGACGGTGCCGGACAGGCCCAGCGGGTTGCCGATGGCCATCACCGGGTCGCCGACCGCAAGTTGCTGCTCATCGCCGATCCCAATGGCCTTCAGGTCCGAGGAAGCATCGCTGACCTGCAACACAGCCAGATCGGTCGACGGGTCGGAGCCGGTGACCTCAGCGGGATAGCTGCGGCCATCACTCAACGTCACCCGCACCTCCTGGCCACCTTCGACCACGTGCGCGTTGGTGACGATGTGTCCCTCGTCGTCCCAGACGACCCCGGAGCCCTCGCCCCCGCCATTGGCGGTGCGGACCTGGATCGAGACGACGCTGGGAGAGACCCGGTCGGCGACCGAACCCCAATCCAGACCGTCGGCGTATGCCGCGGGCGTGGCGTTCGCGTCTTCGGTGCTCGTGTCGGCCTCCACGGTGCCGCTTGCCGAGGTCACGACCGGTCCATCGGCTGTGGTTGCGACCAGAGCGTAGGTGCCCCCGGCCGCCAGCGCGGCCGAGAGAAGGCCAACAGCGGTGAGATCAGCAAGACGAGCTCGCCGACCGGTCGACGTCGCGGACATGGGTTCCTCCATACAGTGCGGTGTGTTCTGAGAAGTATTGTGCTTTCACCATGAGACACCCTCGGCCTAGGCGGTTGCTGGTGTTTGGCTGTGCGCCGGCTGGATGTGGATCAGCGGCGGGTGTCGACGTCCCGGTGAGACCGGTCGAGGGTGACTTCGTCTGCTGTTGGCCAGTCTGAGTCGCGCTCGTCTGCGGCAGGATCTTCGGTGAGTTCCTCGTCGAGGGCCTGGCTCTCCAGGGCCTGCGCCCTAGATTGTATCGGCAGTTCGACGCGGAACGTAGCACCTCCTCCGGCGGTCAGCGTATGCCGAACGGTCCCACCGTGTCGGGCCACGATGGTCGCGACGATGGCCAGCCCGAGCCCGCTGCCGCCGCGCTCCCGAGTGCGTCCGGGGTCAGCCCGATAGAAGCGTTCGAAGACGCGCTGGGCGCTGGCCGGATCGATGCCCTCGCCGTGGTCGCGAACCTCGACTACGCAGCAAGCGGATTCGACTCCTAGCGCAACCTCGATGTCGGTTCCTTCGGGGGTGTGGGCGATGGCGTTGGCCACTAGGTTGGTCAGCACCTGCCGCAGTGCGCCGTCGTCGCCGAGGGCGATCGGACGGCCGGTGCCAGCGCCTAAGGGCACCAAGCGAACCACGCGGTCCGGGGCGCGGACGCGAGCGTCTTGGACCACATCAGAGCTCAACACCGTCAAGTCGACAGGCTCACGGGCCATCTGGCCCGTGCTGTCCCACCGGGTCAGCAGCAGCAGCGATTCAACGAGCCGGGTCATCCGGGTTGCTTCGTTCTCGATCCGCCGCATGGCTGCGGCCACGTCGTCGGGCTCGCGGACTCCGCCCACGCGGTACAGCTCGGCATACCCCCGCACGGTCGCCAGCGGCGTCCTCAGCTCGTGGGAGGCGTCGGCTACGAACTGGCGCATCCGTAGCTCCGAGGCCTTGCGTACGGCGAAGGCCTGCTCGATGTCGGCCAGCATGATGTTCAACGAGCCCGACAGCGAGGAGACTTCGTCCTGCGCGGCGGGGGTGGGCACGCGCCGAGTGAGGTCGCCAGCGGCAATAGCCGAAGCGGTGTCCTCGATCTTGGTTAGCGGCCGGAACGCCCGCCGCACCGCCAGCCAGCCAAGGACGGAGACGGCAGTCAGAGTGGCCAACCCCACCAAGAAGGTCAGTTGCCAGAGTTGTTTGACGGTGTTTTCGATGTCCGTCATCGGGACCGCCACGGCGACGGTCCCCGCGTCGTTGGGCAGTTGTGCCGTTGCCACCCGCCAGTTGGTCCCGCCCGGGGCTTCGACGGTAAAGGGGGAGCGACCGATCGTCGGGTCGTCGAACTCGACGCGGCCCAGGTCGGGGTGATCCGGGTCGGTCGCCGTGGTCACGTAGGGAAAAGGAGTGGAGTCGGCGGCCCGGGGGGTGATCACCACGTAGTAGCTGTTCGGCACTCCGGCGGCCACGAACGCGCCGCCCTCCACAGACCGGGAGTAGGCGGAGACGCCGAGCGGAATGATGTATTGCTGCAGGTCCTCATCCAGACGTTCAGCGAGATAGCTGCGCAGGAACATCGTGGTGACCGAGGCGGTGACGAGGTAGGCCACCAAAACCATAACCACCACGACGGTCACCAGTCGCTTGGTCAGGGAGAGGGCATGCAGATGCCGGTATGCCGTTGCTTTGACCGAGCCGACGAAGCTCATGAGCTCAGCTGCGGGGAGCGCGCAACACGTATCCGACGCCGCGCTTGGTGTGAATCAGGGGCTCTAAGTCAGGATCGCGGTCGATCTTGCGACGCAGATACGAGATGTAGGACTCCACGATCCCCATCTCGCCGCGGAAGTCGTAATCCCAGACGTGGTCCAGGATCTGGGTCTTTGACAACACTCGACCAGAGTTGACCATGAGGTATCGCAGCAGTTTGAACTCGGTGGGGGACACCTCAATGACGTTGCCCGCGCGACGGACCTCGTGGCTGTCCTCATCGAGCTCCAGGTCGGCCACGCGCAGGGTCATGTCGTCCTCGGGCTCACCGTCTTGGGTGCGCCGCAGCACCGCACGAATACGGGCCACGACCTCCTCCAGGCTGAACGGCTTCGTGACGTAGTCATCGCCGCCCACGGTCAATCCGGTGACCTTGTCCTCCAGTGAGTCACGGGCGGTGAGGAACAGCACCGGCAGCTCTCGCCCGGTGTCCCGCAGCCGGCGGGTCACGGCAAAGCCGTCCATGTCGGGCAGCATGACGTCCATCACGGCCAAGTCTGGGTCGAACTCCTGAGCCATTTGCAGGGCGGTCGCCCCATCCGCGGCCGCATGGACCTCGAATCCGGCGAACTTGAGGCTGGTGGACAGCAACTCACGAATGTTCGTTTCGTCTTCAACGACGAGCAGGGTGGCTTCTGGGATGGTCATAGTCGTATTGTCGGTAGTTTTCCTGAGAGTCTGCTGACAGTCGGCTGGGAGGGCTTGCTGGTTCTCGTCAGGACGCTGAGGTCAGCTCGTCGAGATCGTCAGCGTCGACGATCCGGTAACCATAGCCCTGCTCGGCGAGGAATCGTTGGCGGTGCGCGGCAAAGTCTGCGTCCACCGTGTCTCTGGAGACGATCGTGTAGAAGTGCGCGGTCCGTCCATCTCCTTTGGGCCGCAACACCCGCCCCAGGCGCTGGGCCTCCTCTTGGCGCGAACCAAACGTGCCGGAGACCTGGATGGCCACCGAAGCTTCGGGCAGGTCGATCGAGAAGTTCGCGACCTTGCTCACCACGAGCAGCGCGACCGTGCCGTCACGGAACTGGCCAAACAGCTTCTGCCGCTCGGCCACTGTGGTCGACCCGGTGATCAGCGGCGCATCCAGACGCGCCGCAAGGCCTTCGAGCTGGTCGATGTATTGACCGATGACCAGCGTCTGTGCTCCCGCATGCCGCTCCACCAGTCGCTGGACGACCGCGTCTTTGTCGCTGGCGCAGGAGGCGAACCGATAGCGCTCCTCGGGCTCGGCGACGGCATACGCCATCCGCATCGGCTCGGGCAGGCTGACTCGGACCTCGACACAGTCGGCGGGCGCGATGTAGCCCTGCGCCTCGATGTCCTTCCACGGGGCGTCGAAGCGCTTGGGGCCGATCAGGGAGAACACGTCGGACTCTCGGCCGTCCTCGCGCACCAGTGTCGCGGTCAGCCCGAGGCGTCGACGAGCCTGCAAATCGGCGGTCATCCGGAAAATCGGGGCAGGCAGCAGGTGCACCTCGTCATACAAGATCAGCCCCCAGTCGCGAGCATCGAGCAGGTCGAGGTGGGGGTAGATGCCCTTGCGGCGCAGCGTCAGCACTTGGTATGTCGCGATGGTCACTGGGCGGATCTGCTTGCGCGAGCCGCTGTATTCACCGATCTCGTCCTCGGTCAGCGATGTCCGGGCCAGCAGTTCATCACGCCACTGGCGAGCGGCAACGGTGTTAGTGACCAGGATCAACGTCGTGGTGCCGGATTTGGCCATGGCCCCGGCACCGACGATGGTTTTGCCCGCTCCGCAGGGGAGGACGACGACCCCGGACCCGCCGTCCCAGAAGCCGTTGACCGCCTGCTCCTGATAGGGACGCATCGTCCAGCCGTCGTTGACCAGGGAGATGGGGTGCGCTTCGCCGTCGACGTAGCCCGCCAAGTCCTCGGCCGGCCAACCGACCTTGAGCAATTCCTGCTTGAGGTGCCCACGCTCGGAGGGGTGCACCGAGATCGAGTCTGCGTCTATCCGGTCGCCGAGCAGGGGTTTGATCTTCTTGTGGCGCAGGATCTCGGTCAGCACGGCGCGGTCGGTGGTGCGCAACACCAGACGGCGCGGCGCAAGACCCGTGCGGGGATCCAGCGGCACCTCGGGGTCCCCGGGGCCGTCAAGGTCGGGATTGGCCAACTCCAACGTCAGCCGTCCGTAGCGATCCATGGTTTCGGCGATGTCGACCAGCAGGGCGTTGGGCACGGGATACCGGCTGTGCCGGACCAGGGCGTCGATGACCTGCTCCGCGTCGTGGCCCGCGGCGCGCGCGTTCCACAAGCCCAACGGAGTCACCCGATAGGTATGCACGTGCTCCGGGGCGCGCTCCAACTCGGCGAACGGGGCGACGGCACGGCGCGCGTCTTCAGCGCCGGGGTGGTCGACCTCGAGCAGGAGGGTCTTGTCGGACTGGACAATCAAGGGGCCTTGGCTCATCGAGCAGGCAACGATACGCCGAGCCCGTGGCATTCCCTCACCTCGCCCGAAGCTCCTCGCAGCGCAGGCGCTGGCCGCTCAGCGCAGGGTGATCTGCGCAGAGCCATCGGACGCCACAATTTCCCCGATCACGGGGTGGCCGGGGATCTCTCCAGCCAGCAACAGTCCGCCGCTGGTTTGGGCGTCACACAGCCAATCCATGGCCTGTGGCGCGACGTCCGGCCCTACCAGCACGTGGTCGCTCACCCACTCGGCGTTGCGCCGGGAGCCACCAGGCAGGTGACCCTGGGCCAGCGCGACCAGGGCAGAGTCCAGCACCGGCACGGCCGACACGTCGATCACTGCCGATACCGCAGAGGCCCGGCACATCGAGAGCAGGTGGCCGAGCAGGCCGAAACCGGTGACGTCCGTGCCCGCGCTGATCCCTACCGCCCGGGCGGCGCGCGAAGCCTGCGCGTTGAGCGTGGTCATCACCGCGATGGCTTCGGCGTCGGTGTGGCCGGTCGCGTGATGCCAGGCGTTCAGGATGCCCAACCCCAGCGGCTTGGTGAGCGTCAATGGTGTCCCGGGCGCGGCGCGATCCACACGGATGAGCTCGTCGGTCAGCACCGTCCCCATCACCGCCATCCCGAACAGGGGCTCGGCCGAGGTGATGCTGTGCCCGCCGGCGACCGCGCAACGGGCCTGTCGGCATACCTCCTGGGCGCCGGCCAACACCTCGGCGGCCACCTCCATCGGCAGCACCTCCCGAGGCCAGGCGAGCAGGTTGATGCCCATCCTCGGCTCGCCGCCCATGGCGTAGACGTCGGAGAGTGCGTTGGCGGCGGCGATGGCCCCCCAGGTGCGGGGGTCGTCCACCACGGGGCCGAAGAAATCTGAGGTCAGCACGGTCGCTGTGCCGTCGTCGCTCAGCGTCATCACGGCGGCGTCGTCGGCACTCTGCGGTCCGACCAACAATGTGTCGTCGCCGGGGCCTAGCCCAGCCACGAGTTCTCGCAGTTGGGCGGCGGGCAGTTTGCAGGCACATCCGCCGCCAGCGGATAGGGAGGTCAATCGAGGCAAGGAAAGCATCGGCGCGAGCGTATATCCTCGCCAGCGACACAGTCTCGGAGGCGTCAGGGGCCTGGTGGTCCCCGCGGTCTTCAACACCGTAGAGACGAGCGCCGCTCGTCTGGCGGGTTCGATTCCCGTCCGCCTCCGCCACGACCACGAGGAGAGCCGTGAGCGAGGATCCGCGCCGACGTGTCCCCGCCACCGATGCCGTCCTGAGCAACTCCCGTGTCATTGGGGCCGCCCTAGGGCTGCACGCGCGGATTGTGGCGGCCACCGTGCGCCGCGTCCAGCAGCGGGTCCGTGTGGGTGGGTTGGCTCCTGACGGGGTCATCGAGGAGGTGGTGAGCGCGCTGAGTGCTCGGGAGAGTCCACCCGTGTTGAACGCCACCGGCGTGATCGTTCACACCAACCTCGGCCGCTCTCCGCTTGGCGACGGGGCGCGACAAGCCTTGGAGGACGTCAGCGGCTACGCCGCGGTGGAGTATGCGGTCGGCTCGGGAAGCCGCGGCCCGCGGGGGAGCACTGTAAGCCAAGATCTCCTCGACCGGGTGCCCGGTGCCGAAGATGCCTTGGTGGTGAACAACGGTGCTGCCGCTCTCCTGCTGGCCGTGTTGGCTCTGCCCGGCGAGGTGTTGCTGGCCCGGGGGGAGATGGTCGAGATCGGCGACGGCTTCCGGCTGCACGAGATGATGGCCGGGGCAGGGCGACCGGTGTCTGAGGTAGGGGCCGCCAATCGCGTTCACGTCCGCGACTACGCCGCTGCCATCACCGAAGACACCGGTTGTGTTCTCAAGGTCCATCCGAGCAACTACCGGCTGCAGGGCTACACCAGCACGGTGGGCGTTCCAGAGTTGGCCGCCCTCGAGGTGCCGGTCGTGATCGATCTCGGGTCCGGGCTCCTGGAGCCGCACAGCGCATTGCCGGACGAGCCGGACGCCCGCACCGCGTTGGCACAGGGGGCCGCTCTGGTGACCTTCAGCACCGACAAACTGCTCGGCGGCCCGCAAGGGGGCGTGGTGCTAGGACGGGCCGACCTCGTCCAGCGAGCGCGGCGTCACCCACTTGCCCGCGCCATGCGTGCCGACAAACTGACGCTGGTGAGCCTCAGCGCGACGCTTCGTAGCGCGCAGGAGCCGCCCACGCAGCAGATGCTGGCTCTTGGCATCTCCGACTTGGAGCCCCGATTGATCCGCCTGCGCGATGTGGCCGGCGGGGAGCTCGTCGAGGCGGACAGCGTGATCGGTGGCGGCGGTGCCCCAGGGGTAGTGATCCCGTCGCTGGCGTTGGCCTTCCCCGAAGTCGTGGCCCGGCACCTTCGCCACGGCCTCCCGGTCGTGATCGCGCGGGTGCATCGGGGGCGCTGCCTCGTGGACCTGCGCTGCATACCCGAGCATGAAGATCGGGCGCTCGCGGCAGCCTTGAAGTCAGCAGTCGCCTTGTGACCGGCCCTGGAGTGTGCATGATTGCGGCGTGACTATCGCGCGAGGTCAGTGTGTATGCGGTGCGATCACGTTCAGGGTGACCGGGGCTCTACGGGACGTCTTCAACTGCCACTGCGATCGGTGTCGACGGTTCACCGGGCACCACATGGCGGCCACTGCCGCCCGCACGGTCGACATGGTGATCGACGACGACGAGTCGACGCTTGGGTGGTACTACCCGGTGCCTGAGGCGGGATACGCCTTCTGTGGGACTTGCGGGTCGTCGTTGTTCTGGCGATCGGATCACGCGCCGGACACCACCTCGATCTGCGCGGGGGTGCTTGATCCACCGACGCACCTGCACACGACCAAAGCGTGGTATGTCAGTCACGCCAGTGACTACGCCACGCGTCCCCATCTGGTCGAGTACGACACTGAGTGAGCACGTGGGAGCGCTGGGATGACAGGCCCCGACTCGGCGATCATCGCCACGGCCGGTCATGTCGACCATGGCAAGACGAGTCTGGTCCGGGCGCTGACCGGCCTCGATCTGGACACGACGCCACAGGAGCGTTCCCGGGGCCTCACCATCGAGTTGGGGCACACCTCGCTGCGCCTTCCCACCGGCCAGGTCGTCTCGGTCATCGATGCCCCAGGGCACGGCGACTTCCTACCCACCACGATCGCCGGCCTGGCCGGCTGCACGACAGTCCTGCTGACGGTGGCGGCAGACGAAGGCTGGAGTCAGCAAACCACCCAGCACGTGGCCGTGGTCCAGGCCCTAGCCATCGCAAAGGTCATCGTGGTCGTGACCAAAGCCGATCGGGCCGACCCGACACCTGTGCTCGACGATTCGCTGCGCCGACTAGAGGAGGCGGACGTCGCGGTGATGGCCCATGCCTGCGTCAGCACCAAGGACGCGCCTAGCGTCGAGACGCTGCGGGCCACCCTGAGCGCGGTGGCCCAAACCCACGCCGTGACCCCGCAGAGCGGTCCGGCCCGCGTGTGGGTTGATCGATCGTTCACCAAATCCGGGGTGGGCACCATCATCACCGGAACTCTGCACGCTGGCTCGATCCGCGTCGGCGAGCGCCTGCATACCGGTCAGCGCCCAGCCAGGGTTCGCGGGCTGCAGCATCACGGAGCCCAGGTCAGTGTCGTGCAGGGCCCGATCCGGGTGGCGATCAATCTCGCCGGCACCGGGGTAGAAGAGGTGGCCCGAGGCACCTTGCTCAGTGGTGAGGCTCACGACATTCACGCCGTTGTGAGGGGCCCAGTGGTGACCTCACATCAGCACGCCGACGTCATTCGCTGGCCGCGCGAAGTGCTCGTGAGCGTGGGGACTGCGTCGTTCTCGGCCGGGCTGAGCGTGCGCGAGGGACAGGCAAAAATCAGACTGCCCCGCTCGTATGCCGTCACTCCGGGCGATCGCATGGTGCTGCGCGATCCCGGTGGTCGGACCATTCTCGGCGGGGTCACCATCACGCAGGTTGGGACGACGAAGCGAGCGGTCCGGCCCACCGAGCCCGCCGCCCCGCGTGCCTGCGAACCCATCGCCGAGGGCGTTCAGCAGCTGATGGATCACCTCGCGGAGCACCCGTGGCAGGCCCCGGGCGCGGGCGATCTGAAGCGGTGGGGCATCGACGGAGCCACGCTGCGCCGCCTTGGCGCCGAAGGAGGGGTGCTGTACCTGGGACAGGGCCTAGTGCTGAATCGACGGGTCGCTGTCGAGGCCGTCGAACGTCTGCGCGAGCTCGACCAGCCGTTCTCGCCGGGCCAAGCGCGACAGGCTTGGGGGACCTCACGCGCTGTCGCGCTGGCCCTGCTGCACCATTTGGACCGAATCCACATGACCTCCGGCGATCCTCGGCGCGGACGGTATATCGTTGGGCACTGACGGCAGGCGTGGGCGAAGGTAAGGGACGACAATGAAACGTGTCACGTCGAGCGCCTGGGGTATCGCGTGCGCGTTGGCTTGTGTAGGGGCTTTGGGTGCGACCGCGAGTGGCGAGGCGGTCACGACTGCGCCGCACGCGATCCCGCTCGCAGCTGCGGCGAGCACCTTCGTGCCCTCGCCCAGTTATGAGTCGCCGTGCCCCGAGGGCCTGAGCCGGTCCTCGACCGTCTACGCCCAATCCTTCAACAACATCCCGGAGAGTCGATACAACACGGGCTTCTTCCCGACGGCGGGCGGCACGAAGGGCGCAAACGCCGCGCGCTCCTACGTCAGCTCCTCCGGTGGCGCCGAGCACATGTTCCTGCCCTATCAACGTGTGCCCAGTCCGGCTCGCACCATGCTTGGGTTCACCACCAAAGGCAGCACCGGGGCTCGCGCCAGGGTTGCGGTCAACTCCGTGCGCACAAATTTCTCCACCTCATCCAGCTATCGAGGCGTCAGCATCGACGTCACCGACGCCACGCGTGACGAGTCGGGTTGGTTGAGCACCTACTTCGAGCACCGCTCGACCAGCGGTGTTGCTACCCAGTTGTTGATCGACCAAGCAGAGCTGTATCGGTGCAGTGACAACGAAACGTCACGAATTTCTGGGTCTGACCGCTACGCGACGGCCGCAAAGGTGTCCGAGTCGGTGAGTGCGCCCACCGCGACGGTGTACGTCGCGAGTGGGCTGACGTTCCCGGATGCGTTGAGCGCCGCTGCGCTGGCCGGCAGCACCGGAGCCCCCATCCTCTTGGTGAGCACGAATAGTGTGCCCAGTGCGACTAAGACGGCGCTGGAGCGACTGGACCCCTCGCGCATCGTCGTCCTGGGTGGCACCAGGGCCGTGACCTCCTCCGTGCAGCGATCGCTGGAGGCCTACGCCCCGAGCGTGGAACGTCTCGGGGGTGGCGACCGCTACGAGACGTCTGCGTTGATCTCCGGCCAGTTCGACCCTGGGGTCTCGACAGCGTTCGTGGCCACCGGCACCAACTTCCCCGATGCCCTCTCCGGAGGAGCGCTCGCGGCAGCCCAGGACTCACCGATGTTGCTGGTTGGCCACACGTCGATTCCTGACTCGATCCGCACCGAGTTGGAGCGCCTTCGGCCCCGCCGGATCGTCGTGCTCGGCGGGTCGGCAAGCGTGCGCAACATCGTAGAAAGCGACCTTCAGAACTACACCACCGGCTCCGTCCGCCGGATCGATGGCGACGACCGATACGAGGCCTCGGCCAACGTCGCCGCCGAGTTCGACGCGCCACGAAGCAGTTACCTCGCCACCGGTGAAGGTTTCGCCGACGCGATCACCGGCGGAGCAGTCGCCGGTGCCGCCGGAGCCCCGCTGCTGTTGACCCGGTATCTGGACCTGCCCACCAGCGTGGAGCGCCGCCTCAGTGCCATGGACGAACGGTCCGGCATGGTGCTGGGGGGCACCTCCAGCGTGGATCCCATCGTGCGTGACCAGTACGGAAGGACCCTGCCCTGATGAAGGTCATCTCGCAGTTGCTCAACGGTGAAAAAATCCTGATCGAGGTGCCGGACGCCACTGAGGTCGGGGCAGCCGTGCGCACCAGCGTGTTGAGCGTCAACGGGGTCGAGGTCGAGATCAACGGCGGGGACGAAGCAACGGCTGACTTCTACGTGGCCTCGACCGGGTCAGTGCTCAGCGGTGCACTGACCCTGCGATCGGGTATGCAGTTGCGCACCGGACCCTTGGGCGGCGGCACCGGGTTGGTGTTCGTGCTAGACGTGGGTGATCACCGACTCTTCGGTCCTGTCCCACCGGGTCTGGGCCTCGAGGGCCTCAGCGCCCTGCTGAACGATGCTGGTCTGGAAGCGGGTGCCGACGGGCCCATCGCCAGCCCGGCCGGTCCGGTGACGTGGTCCTCCTATCGCACGCATGACGTCGTGCTGACGGCGGCGTTGCCGAAAGGTAGCTACGTCCTTGACGTGCGTCGCGCCTTCGTTCAGGGCCAGGGCAAAGCCCCTGGCGTCGAAGTCAGCGGGGGCACGCTGACCCGCAGTGCACCCGCCGACAGCCGTCATGTCGTGCTGGAGGCCCACGATTTCGTCGTCTACGGTATCCCGTTGCCCGACACAGACATCGACGTCCTGGTCGATTCGATGTCCAACGTGGTGGTGAGTAGGCAGTGAGCTCTGCCCTGATCGCTGCGGTGGGTCTGGTGCTGCTGTTCTCCGGGGCGGCCCACCTGCGGCACTTCGCGGCAACCGTTCACTCCGTCCGCTCGCATGGTCTCGTCCCTGCTGGGCTTGCGCCCAGTGTCCTCAGCGCCTTGGTGGTCGCCGAGGTCGTTCTCGGAGCGGCGAGCGTGGTGACCGCGGCGCTGGGCGCTGACCTGCTGGGGGTCACGCTGTGGCGGGTGCCCGCCCTGGCATGTGCTGCCCTGCTCGTCGTGCTCACCGCATACGCCCATCTGGCGGCGGCTCGCGGCTCGCATGACGGATTGCCGTGCGCCTGCGGCGTGGGGGAGGCGCCGTTGGGCGCGTGGGTGACAGGGCGGGCTGGCCTGCTCGCACTGCTAGCGCTGGTTGGCGG
>JBGTGC010000109.1:0-14648 GCA_041746935.1 Dermatophilaceae bacterium | reverse complement strand
GCCGTCGGGAAGGGCGCTGAGGCCGCGCGGCGCGTCAACATTCGCTCGGGCAAGGGCCGGGCGCTGGCCAGCACGACGACGTTGCCGAAACGTTTGCCTTTGAAGACCTCGTGCAGCGCCAGCAGTCCGACGTGGGGTAGCGCGTTGGCCACGGTTGCGGCAACCCGGTGGGTATGCCGCAAGCCGGGTTCGTCGGCCAGGTTCATCGCGAGCAGGCCGCCAGGCCGCAACACTCGGCCCGCCTCAGTGGCCCAACTCAGACCGGTCAGATCCGCGGGCACCTGGCCGCCGGCATACGCATCCACCACGATCAGGTCGGCGCTGTCCGCTCGCAGGGCCGCCACACCGTGGGCACCGTCGACGGCTCGAACGCGAATGCGATGCCGACGGGGCAGCGGGATCTCACGGCGGACCGCTTCGGTTAGAGCGGCATCAGGCTCCAACACGATCTGCGGGGAGCCCGGTCGGGTGTGCTCGACATACCGAGGGAGCGTGAGACCAGCCCCACCGACATGCGTGACCGCGAGCGGGCCCGGTGGCAGCGCATCGACCGCAATTGCCAGGTGCTGCACGTACTCGAAGGCCAGCAAGCCAGGGTCGTCCAGATGGACATAAGACTGCGGGTGACCGTCGAGCGACACCGTCACTCCACCGCTGTCGTCGCGCTCGAAGGCGAACGCCACGGCTGGCTCCTTAGATGTCGCGGAAGGTCTGGATGCCCGCACCGAGGGCGTTCAAACGGGCCGCGAGGTCTTCGTAGCCGCGGTTGATGACGTAGACGTTGCGCAGCACGGAGGTGCCGGGGGCTGCGAGCATCGCCAGCAGGATGACGACGCCTGGGCGCAGCGCCGGCGGGCACATGATCTCTCCGGCCCGCCACTTGGTCGGCCCCTCGATCATCACGCGGTGCGGGTCCATCAGGTGGACCTTGGCCCCGAGCGTGGTGAGCTCCGTCAAGTAGATCGCACGGTTTTCGTACACCCAGTCGTGGATCATCGAGGAGCCCTGAGCGCACGCCGCGATGATCGCGAAGAATGGCAGGTTGTCGATGTTCAGGCCGGGGAAGGGCAGCGGGTGGATCTTGTCCAGCGGGGCCTTCAGCGGTCCGGCGATCGTCGTGAGGTCCACCAAGCGGGTGTGACCGTTGGCGGAGGTGTATTCCTCACTGAGCTCGTATTGCAGACGCATGGTGTCCAGCACTGCCAACTCGATCTCCATGAACTCGATGGGCACCCGGTTGATCGTGATCTCGCTGCCGGTGACCACGGCGGCGGCGAGCAGGCTCATCGCCTCGATCGGGTCTTCGGAGGGGTTGTATTCGATGTCTTGATTGATCTCTTCGACTCCGCGCACGGTCAGTGTCGTGGTCCCCAAGCCGTCGATTTGCACGCCGAGTGCCTGCAGGAAGACGCACAGGTCTTGGACCATGTAGTTGGACGAGGCGTTGCGGATGACCGTGGTGCCCGTATAGCGAGAGGCCGCCAACAGCACGTTCTCCGTCACGGTGTCGCCGCGTTCGGTCAGCACGATCGCCTTCTGCGGCCAGCGATCGTTGTCGATGGTGGCCTGGTAGGCCCCTTCGGTAGCCACCACATCAACCCCGAAGTGGCGCAGCGCGATCAGGTGCGGCTCCACGGTGCGCGTGCCCAGGTCGCAACCCCCCGCGTACGGCAACTCGAAGTGGTCCAACTCGTGCATCAGCGGGCCCAGGAACATGATGATCGTCCGGGTCCGGCGAGCCGCGGCCTCGTCCATTTTCGACAAGTCGATGGTGGGCGGCGGGACGATCTCCAGGTCCGAGGTGTCCGGCAGCCAGCGGATCTTGAAGCCGATGCTGGTCAGCACCTCGGTGATCCGGTTGACCTCTTCGATCCGGGCCAGATTCCGCAGCGTGGTCCGGCCCTTGTTCAGCAGCGACGCGCAGAGCAGTGCGACCGCGGCGTTCTTCGAGGTGCGCACATCGATGGTGCCGGACAGTTTGACGCCGCCCTCGATCCGCAGGTTCTGGGGGACAGCGCTGCCCACCGAGACGATCTCGGAGTCCAAACTCTCGCCGATCCGGGCCAGCATCTCCAGCGACAGATTCTGCTTGCCCTGCTCGATCCGGGCCACAGCGCTCTGACTGGTGCCGAGCAGCGCGGCCAAATCCGATTGCGTCAACGACTTGTGACGCCGCGCGTCGCGGATCAGCGTGCCAATACGAGAGAGATAGGGCTCAGTCATGACGAGAACCCTAGATCACATGTGAGATATGAGCCATTTCGGGCGTGTCATGGTGCGTCATCAGGGGGTGCTGGTGCATCCGGGTTCGTATCGCCAGGCTCAACGGTCTCTGCGATGGCATCCTCGACGGCCCGAGCAACGATCGGTGCCACCAGCCCGCATTGCCACGCACGGGCCCCATGACCGGCCAGTGCAGCCTCGATGGCGTCGATCTCTAGGGGCTGCGGAGGCTCCCAGAGCACGTGGCGCAGCACGTCGGGGGTGACCAGGTTCTCTACCGGTATGTCGTGGCGCTGCGACAACTCCTGCATCAACGGCTTGGCGGCGGTGAGGCGACCAGCAGCTTCCGGCTTGCGATCGGCCCACGCCCGCGGGGGCGGGAGACCCTCGGCGGGCAGCCGCAGGGCAGGCAACTCATCCTCCGGGGTGTGCGAAGCCTCCGAGATCGCCTGTAACCACGCATTTTGGTGCCGTCGCAAACCCTGCTGCGCGCGGCGAGCTCGGGAAGGGCTCTTCTCCGGACGAGGGTTCGACATCGCCGATGCGTCTCGGGGTGCTCGAATGGCCAGATCCAACAGCGTCGAGTCCGGCACGATCCGCCCCGGCGAGACGTCCCGACCCTGGGCTATCTCTTCGCGCACGGTCCAGAGCGCTTCAAGCGTGGCCACCGCACGACGACTGCGCAGTTTGCTGGTGCCACTCACGCGCCGCCACGGGTCGATCTTGGCTTTGGGCCCGGTGAAGGAGGTCAGCGCGTCGAACTCCTGCTGAGCCCATTCCATCTTTCCTTGCTCCTGCAGATCACGAGCCATTCGATCCCGCAGTGGGACGAGCAACTCAACGTCCAGCGCGGCATACAGCAGCCAGGGTGTAGGCAGTGGCCGAGTCGACCAGTCCACTGCCGAGTGTTCTTTCGCCAGCGAGACGCCGAGGTAGTACTCCAAGACCGAGGACAGACCAGCGCGTGGGAGTCCAGCGAGCCTGGCGCCTAGCTCGGTGTCGAAGAGCAACCGGGGCCGCATGCCCAGGTCAGCCAAGCACGGGATGTCCTGCGTCGCGGCGTGCAGCACCCACTCCACGTCGACAAGGGCGGCGTCCAACTCCGAGAGATCCGGGCAGCCGACGGGGTCGATGAGGTGCGTGCCACTGCCCTCGCGGCGCAGTTGCACCAGGTATGCGTCCTGGCCGTATCGATAGCCCGATGCCCGCTCGGCGTCAACCGCGATCGGACCGGTGCCGTGTGAAACAGCCTCGACGACGCCAGCCAAACCAGCCGCATCATCCACCACGTCAGGTATGCCGTCGCGAGGCGCGTTGAGCGCCTCGAAGACCTCAGGGTCTGAGTCTTCTTCCAACGGCTGCCCATCTGCGTCAGTCACAGTGTGTGGTCGCTTATGGTTCAACGACGTATCCCGGGCAGCGCAACCACGCCCTCGGGCAACGGAGGCAGGCCTGCAATGGTGCACAACAAGTCGCCCCACGCCTGCACGTGTCCGCCTAGATCGGCCACATCCTCGACCTGAGGGGTCCACGACGCCCGGATCTCCAACTCCACGGTGGCTTCGCGGTCAGCCAATGCGCCAAAACTCATCGAGGTCACACTCGTGACCGTGCCCGCCTCGGCCCCCCAGGACAGGTTGCGGGACTGCAGGGCCTCGGTGAGCCACGACCAGCCGACCTCTCCGGCCATCGGATCGCCGCCCACCTCAGGCTCCATCGCGGTCTTGGCGTAGGTCACCGCGCGCCACGTGCCCTCCCATGGCTCGGGTCCCGAGGGGTCGAAGAGCAACACGAATCTCCCCAAACCGATGGGCTCGTCGTCAGGGTCATGGCTCGGCACTACTTCGCCGGCAAGCGCCACGGCGTGGGGGGCCAAGCGCGTCGGGGCAGGCACTTCATCGATGAGCAACTCGGGGCGCATGACGGCGTTGCGCAGGGCATCGAGGGCGACCGCAAAGGCAGCAGCGTCCCGCGAGGTGTCTATGTCGGGGATGGGGGGACGCCCGACCGGTATGCGGCTGACCACCTGGTCAGCGTAGGCGCACCGGTGCGTGAGTCGGCGGATCGAAACGCCGGGACGTCTCAGCCTCGCGTGGGACGATCCTGCCGTGACGCTCTCTGCCTCTCCCAGATCCGACCCACCCGAACCGTCCAGCGCATTGATTCGGGCAGCCCGGGGACTGCCCGTTCCGCATACCCCGGTGTGGTTCATGCGCCAAGCCGGCCGCTCACTGCCGGAGTATCGGGCGCTGCGTCAAGGGGTGGCTATGCTGCAGGCGTGCCGGACGCCGGACCTGGTCACCGAGATCACACTGCAACCGGTGCGGCGGCACGGCGTGGACGCGGCCATCTTGTTCAGCGACATCGTCGTGCCGATCCAGGCCGTCGGCGTTGACGTTGATATCGTGTCTGGCGTGGGGCCAGTCATTGCTGAGCCGATCGCCAAAGTCCGTGACCTGGAGCGACTGCCCGAGCTGGACACCGGCATGATCGACGACATCGACACCTCGGTGCGCCAGCTGGTCTCGGCTCTGGGTGACACGCCCTTGATCGGGTTCGCGGGGGCACCGTTCACGCTGGCCTCCTACCTGATCGAGGGGGGACCGTCGAAGAATCACGAGCGCACCAAGGCGCTGATGCACGGCGATCCAGACTTGTGGCATGCCTTGTGCGGTCGGTTGGCCCAGATTTCGTCGCAGTTCCTGGCGGTCCAGATCGCGGCCGGTGCCAGCGCGGTCCAGCTCTTCGACTCGTGGGCGGGCTTCTTGTCCCGACGGGATTACCTGGAGTTCGTGGAGCCACACAGCCGGGCTGTGCTCAGCTCCCTGGCGCAAGCCGGTGTCCCGCGCATTCACTTCGGCGTCGGGACTTCTGAGTTGTTGATCGACATGGCGGGGGCGGGGGCGGACGTGATCGGGGTCGACTACCGGATGGACCTCCCTGGGGCGATCACACGAACCGGCGGGGAGTATGCCGTTCAAGGCAACCTTGACCCTGCGCTGTTGTTCGCGCCGTGGGAGGCGCTCGAGCGCGAGGTACGACGCATCCTGGACGAGGGGTCTGCGGCACCGGGCCACATCTTCAACCTCGGCCACGGCGTCCTGCCGGAGACCGACCCCAACGTGCTGACTCGAGTGGTCGAACTGGTGCATAGTCACCCGAAAAATGTGATATAGCGCACATTTTACGCTGTAGTCGCTATGCTGACGTGTTGCTGGCACTCCGCCGGTATTGGTCCGACATCAGTAGGTGAGGTCAACCATGCCCGATCAGCAAGATGGCGACGACGGCTCGACGGTCGATGAAAGCAATAGGTCGGCGCGCGACAAGGTCGCATCAGCGGGTCGCAAGACCAAAGATCTCGTACGCGACACGAACTATCCACACGGCATACACCCGGCACTGGTGCCCGGTGTCTCCATTGAGGACCAACGGGTCCGCTACGGAACCGACAAGGTCGTCTTCGGCGTTACGGCCGGAGTCATCGTCGCGTTCATCATCTGGGGCACCACCAATACCGAAGGCCTGCAGTCGGCGTCCGACTCAGCGCTGACCTGGGTCGTCAACAACGTCGGCTGGCTGTTCAACATTTTCGCCATCGTCGCCGTCGTCTTCATGCTGATCGTCGGGTTCTCCCGGTTCGGCAAGATCAAACTTGGGCTGGACGACGAGAAGCCGGAATACACCCGGGCGTCGTGGCTGGCCATGTTGTTCAGTGCCGGTATGGGCATCGGTCTGTTGTTCTTCGGGTCCTACGAGCCGATGACCTACTACCTCACACCGCCGCCGGGCACCGTGGAGCCCGAGACCATCGAAGCGATGCACACCGCCCTTGCTCAGACCACCTTCCATTGGGGTCTGAATGCCTGGGCGATGTACGCCTTGGTAGGTGGGGCAGTGGCCTATGGTGCCTACCGTCGCGGACGGGTTCCGTTGATGTCCAGCATCCTGGAGCCTCTGTTCGGTGCCAAGCATGCGCGTGGTGCCGCAGGCAAAGTCATCGACATTTTCGCCATCATCGCCACGCTTTTCGGCACAGCGGTGAGCCTTGGGATCGGTTCACTGCAGATAGGTCGCGGTATTGAGATCGTTGGCGGCACCGGCGAATTGCCCAAGTTGGCGATCATCGCCATCATTGCCGTCCTCACCGTGGCCTTCATCGCCTCGGCCGTCAGCGGCATCGGCAAGGGCATCCAATGGTTGTCGAACACCAACATGATCCTGGCCGTCCTTTTGGGCCTATTCATTTTCATCGGTGGACCCACCCTGTTCCTGCTCAACTTCGTGCCCTCAGCCTTGATCGAGTACTTCAAGGATCTCCCGCAGATGCTCGGGCGATCAGCCTCGCGAGGTGACGAAGCAGCTGCCTTCGTCAACGCGTGGACCGTCTTCTACTGGGCCTGGTGGATCTCATGGACGCCCTTCGTCGGCATCTTCATCGCCCGGATCAGCCGCGGTCGCACGTTGCGTGAGTTCGTCACCGTGGTGCTGCTAGCCCCCACGCTGGTCTGCTTCCTGGCTTTCGCGATCTCCGGTGGAACGGCCATGAAACTGCAGTTCGACGGCACTGCCGACATCGGCGGCGCGGACTCCCCGCAGGACATGTTGTTCCTCATGCTTGACTCCTTGCCGGCTAGCGGAATCACGTCGATCGTGGTGATGCTGATGTTGGCAATCTTCTTCGTCACCAGCGCTGACTCCGGCTCCCTGGTCATGGGCATGCTCTCGCAACGAGGCAAGGCCGTGCCAGACACCCCCGTGATCATCTTCTGGGGTGTTTGCCTGGCTGGTATAGCCATCGTGATGTTGCTGATCGGCGGCAATGAGGCTCTCAGCGGTCTGCAGAATTTGGTGATCGTTTCGGCTCTGCCATTCGCGCTGGTGCTGTTCATGATGCTCTTTGCCTTCGCGAAGGACCTGAAGACAGATCCGATGATGATTCGACATCGTTACAGCGAGCATGCTCTGGACGAGGCAGTGCATTCCGGGGTGCGCACCCACGGCGACGACTTCGGGATTCAGGTCCACAGGGCACAAGAAGGGCGCGGTGCCGGATCTGACTTCGACTCCAGCTCGAAGGAATACACGTCGTGGTATCAACGCCACGACGAGGACGGCAACCCCATCGACTACGAATACGGGGACGGTGCCTTCGCCACCCCCGCCTCCGAAGCGGTTCACGAGGATGAGAGCGTTCGCACTATGAACGATGCGGGGGCAGAAGCCGAACGCGAGCCCAGCAGGCGGCTCGAATAGTTGGGTCACGCTTATGTGGTGATCGGCGGTGGGATCAGCGGGTTGAGTGCGGCGTGGGCCGTGCGCCAGGCTGATCCTGCCGCCACCATCACTGTGCTCGAAGGCAGCCCGACGCTTGGTGGCAAGATCGCTTCGGCGAGTATCGCCGGGGTGTGGTTGGACACCGGCGCCGAATCGCTTCTCGCCCGGCGTCCCGAGGCGTTGCAGTTGATCGATGAGTTGGGCTTGCGGGACGACGTGGTCCACCCGGCAACCTCGCAGGCCGCGATTTGGAGTCGCGGCGGGCTGCATCCGATGCCCTCGGGCACCGTGATGGGCATCCCCAGCGACCCAACTTCCCTGAGTCCGTTGTTGACGACTGCCGAGATCGCCCGAGTAGGTCAGGAAATCTTGGCCGAACCAGCTCCGGGCCAAGACATCTCGGTCGGCGATTTTGTCGTTGCCCGACTCGGCGATGCGGTCGTGGACCGGCTGATCGAGCCGCTACTCGGTGGTGTGTATGCCGGTCACGCTCGCGAGATCTCACTGGCCGCCGCGCTGCCCACCATGCTGTCGGCATACCAAGGCGGGGAATCCTTGCTTGAAGCTGCTAGGGGTGCCTTGCCGGCCCCACTGCCGGATGGGGCAGTCAAAGCACCTGTCTTCGCTGGGCTGCGGGGCGGAGTCCATCGGCTCATCGACGCCCTGGCTCAAGCGCTCATCACCAGCGGAGTGGCTATTCATACGGGGGTCAGGGCACGCGAGATTGCCCGGCGGTCGTCGCAGAATGGGGGTGGTTTCACGGTCGTGACGGGGCCGCGTCCAGAGCCCTGCGAGTGGCGAGCCGATCGACTCATCGTGGCTACGCCTCCGGCTCCCACCGCACGCCTGCTGCGCGCCCTGGCACCTACAGCGGCTGAGGTTTTGGTGACCATCGAGACGGCCTCGATGGCGATCGTCACTGTTGCGCTGCCGGGCGAAACGGCACCGAGGCTATCAGGGTCCGGGGTCCTGGTGCCTCCGGTTGAGGGGTTGCGCGTGAAGGCGTCGACCTTCAGCGGCAACAAGTGGGATTGGGTGCGTGCCAGCGGTGCAGAAGCTGGCGAGCGAGCAGTCTTCGTGCGCGCATCAATGGGGCGCCATCGCGAAGAATCCGACCTGCAACGCACCGATGACGAACTCATCCAGGCGGTCCGTCACGACCTGGGCGCGATGCTGGGCCAAGACGTGCCTAGGCCGATCGATGCGCACGTGCAGCGGTGGGGTGGGGCTCTGCCGCAGTATGCCGTGGGCCATCGTGAGCGAATCGCCGCGATCACCTCGGCGGTCGCGGCGGTTCCCGGCTTGGCGGTCTGCGGGGCGGCATACGACGGTGTCGGCATACCCGCGTGCATTGCCTCGGGCCGGGCAGCAGCGGCCCAGGCCAGTCGCGCACAATAGGCCTTATGGCTTCTTCTGACACCCCCGCTGAGATCGATGCCCACGCAAAACCGACCGATGAGCAGGTCGAGGCGATCAACAGCGGCATTCGGTATGCGATGTATTCGGTGTTTCGGGTCGCGACGCCGCTCGGCCATTCGCAGGTCGAAGGCTCATCACGGGAGTCAATGGCGCGCCAAGTCCAACACGTCGTTGAGTCATTGGGTCGGATGGACGTCCACACTCGAGGTTTCTATGATGTGTCGGGGTTTCGCGCTGACGCCGACCTGATGGTGTGGTGGCACGCCGAGACGGTCGAAGGGCTGCAGAGGGCCTACCAGTTGCTCCGTCGCACGGCCCTTGGCGTACACCTTGAACCGGTGTGGTCTCAAGTCGCAATGCACAGGCCGGCAGAGTTCAACAAGGGGCACGTGCCGGCGTTCCTGACCGGTGAAGCTGCTCGGGGCTATCTGTGCGTCTACCCCTTCGTCCGCTCCTACGAGTGGTATCTCATGGAGGAGGGCGAGAGACGCGACATGCTCCGCGAGCACGGCCTGGCCGCTCGGGACTACGGGGATGTCCGGGCCAACACGCTGTCTTCCTTTGCCCTGGGCGACTACGAGTGGATTCTTGCGTTCGAGGCCGACGGCCTGCACCGCATCGTCGACCTCATGCGCGACTTGCGCAACACTCGGGCCCGGCTGCACGTCCGGGAAGAGATGCCGTTCTACACCGGGCCCAAGGTCAGCGTCGACTACTTCATCCTGAACGCGCCCTAACCCCCGGTCCTTATTCGACAGGCGTGAGCGTCATGCTGATCGAGTTGATGCAATACCGCTGGTCGGTGGGGGTGTCGTAGCCCTCGCCCTCGAACACGTGCCCTAGGTGCGACCCACAGTTGGCACAGCGCACCTCGGTGCGGGTGCGACCGAATGAGCGGTCCTTGACGTATTCGACGCGGTCTTCGGCCAGCGGGCCGTAGAACGATGGCCACCCGCAGTGGCTCTCGAACTTCGTGTCGCTGCGGAACAATTCGTAGCCGCAGGCCCGGCAGTTGTAGACCCCGTCGGTCTTGGTGTCGGTGAATTCGCCGACGAACGGGCGCTCGGTGCCGGCCTTACGGAGCACGTCGTACTCCGCAGAGCTGAGCTGGTCGCGCCATTCCTGGTCGGACTTGGTGACGGCATAGTCATCGCGCTTCGTATCCTTCATACGGCTTCTAACACTCACCTCCGGGCACATCTTCCCGGTAGCGTGCGATGCATGGCTAAGCCGATGATGCTGACCGTGCCCGGACCCGGCGATGTCGAACGCACCTTGCGGCTCAGCAGCCCGGACCGGGTTATCTGGCCCGCCACCGACGCGGGTGATGCGGTGACCAAGGCCGACCTGGCGGCATACATCCAAGCGGTGGGTCCGGCCCTGTTGCGATCGGTGCAAGATCGACCGGTCACCCTGCAGCGCTTCCCGACCGGCATCACTGGTGAGGAGTTCTACTCCAAGAACCCGCCGAAGGGGGTTCCGGCCTGGGTGCGCACCACGACCTGCACCTACCCCTCTGGACGCCAGCACGAGCAGCTCGTCATCGATGAGGTCGCGACCGCGCTCTGGGCGGTCCAGATGAACACGATCACCTTCCACCCGTGGCCGGTGCGGACCGCAGACAATGACAACCCCGACGAGGTCAGGATCGACCTCGACCCCCAGCCGGGTCGCACCTTCGGCGACATCGTCGAGGTCGCGCTGGCCCTGCGTGAGGTCATGAAGGGCACCGGGCTGACGCCGTTTGTGAAGGCCACCGGCAACCGTGGGGTCCATGTGCACGCCGCGATCCGGCCCCAATGGGAGTTCCTCACGGTGCGTCATGCCGTGATCGGGATCGCCCGCGAGCTCGAGCGGGGTATGCCGGATCTGGTCACCACCGCCTGGTGGAAGGAGGAGCGTGGGGACAAGATCTTCGTCGACTTCAATCAGGCCTGCCGTGATCGCACTCTCGCGGCCGCCTACAGCCCACGACCGCTGCCGGGGGGTCCGGTGTCGACCCCGGTGACCTGGGAGGAGATGCCTGGGCTGGACCCCACCGGATTCACGGTGCATACGGTGCCGAAGCGACTGGCCGATGGCGGTGACCCGTGGGCAGATCTCCACGCTGACCCTGCCGACCTCAGGCCTGCCCTGGCGCTATGGGAGGCCGATGTCGACCACGGACTGGGGGAGATGCCGTTCCCGCCGGACTACCCGAAGATGCCCGGCGAGCCGAAAAGAGTCCAACCCTCGCGATCGAGGGATTGACCTTCACCTAGACGTTCCTCAGGTTCTCGTTCTGAAAGCGCTTAAGAAGCTGGAAACTGAACCCAGTAAGCGCGGTGCCGCCCTGGCAGCTAAGGGGGGCAACCTGACCACCTTCCGGAAACTTGTGGACGGCAAACAGGCGTATCGGGTCATCTACCGGGTCGAGGGAGACGAGGTTGTCGTTGTGTGGGTGGTTGGTGAACGCCCCAATGACTACTGTCACGAATTGGCGACGTCGCGCCTGGCCTTGTACGAAACCACGCCGGATCTCCAAGCAGAATTGGCCGAACTCATCGACGCAGTGTGGAAGGCGACGGGGACTCCCTAAGCGCAGAGGTCGATCAGCACTCTGTGACGTTGACCGCGAGGCCCCCGGTCGAGGTTTCCTTGTATTTGGCAGACATGTCGGCCCCGGTGGTTCGCAGGGTGGTCACGGCCTGATCCAGGCTGACTCGGTGGGTGCCATCGCCGCGCATCGCCAGTCGGGCTGCGGTCACCGCCTTCACGGCCCCCACCGCGTTGCGCTCGATGCATGGGATCTGCACGAGTCCGCCGATGGGGTCGCAGGTCAGGCCGAGGTTGTGCTCCAAGCCGATCTCGGCCGCGTTCTCGACCTGCTCCGGGGTGCCGCCCAAAACTTCGCACAGACCGGCCGCGGCCATGGCACACGCCGAGCCGACTTCTCCCTGGCAGCCGACCTCCGCCCCCGAGATGGAGGCGTTCTCCTTGATGATGATCCCGATTGCGGCAGCGGCCAGCAAGAACCGGACCACACCGTCCTCGTTGGCCCCCGGCACGTAGTGCCAGTAGTGATGCAACACCGCCGGGATGATGCCGGCAGCTCCGTTGGTCGGTGCTGTGACCACTCTGCCACCGGCGGCGTTCTCCTCGTTGACGGCGATCGCGTGCAAGGACAGCCAGTCCATCGCCGACAAAGTGTCGGCTCCAATGGGGCTGCTGCGGTAGGTCTCCATCAAATCTCGATACAACCGAGGGGCCCGCCGAGCGACCATGAGCGAGCCGGGCAAGATCCCTTCGCCCGCACACCCAGCGGCCACACACTCCTGCATCGCCTGCCAGATCAGCAGCAGGGCCGCGCTCGTCTCGCCGCGCGGGCGCATGGGGTCCTCGTTGAGAGCGACCAACTCGGCCACGCTGACCTGCTCGGCGCGGCAGCGTTGCAGCAACGCGGCCCCGGTGGCGAAGTGGTGCGGAGGTGGCTCGTGCGTGGTCAGTCGGTCAGCGTCCACGTCGCGCTCGTTGACCACGAAGCCCCCGCCCACGCTATATTTTATGCGGCTCAACACCTCGACACCGTCGTGGTCGTATGCCGTGAATCGCATGCCGTTGGGGTGGCCCGGCAGCACCTCTCGGGGTTTGAGGACCAGGTCCTTGACCTCGTCAAAGGGGACTTCGTGACGGTCAGCCACGCGCACGGTGCCTTCACGCCGGATCTGTGCCGTCCGGGCCACGATCCAACTCGGTTCCACTGTCTGCGGCTCGGCACCCTCCAACCCGAGCAGGATGGCCCGGTCGCTGCCATGGCCGACCCCGGTGGCCCCCAGGGAGCCGAAGAGCTCCACCTGCAGTCGCCGGACCTGGGGGAGCACGTGCATATCGGAGAGTTCGATGGCAAATAATCGAGCCGCCCGCATGGGCCCCACGGTGTGTGAAGACGACGGGCCGACACCGATGGTGAAGAGGTCAAGCACGCTCAGCGTCATGAGCGAAGTCTGCCGCATACGCAAGGGCGACGGGGACCGACCGCGCTATGCATCTGCCCCGAGATTCGGGGCAGATGCATAGCGGCACTACGAAGGGCAAGGATGGGCGCGTCGCTGGCCACGCGTAGGCGCTCACCGATCACGGACCTGGCCCCATACCGCTTGACCGGTGGTATACGGCAGGATGAGGGACGTGGACCTGCCAGTGATGCCGCCGGTCAAGCCAATGCTGGCTAAACCGGCCACAGCGATTCCCAGTGGCCGGATGTATGAGCCCAAGTGGGACGGATTTCGCGCCATCATCTTCCGTGATGGCGATGAGGTCGTGATCGGCAGCCGCAACGAGAAGCCGATGACGCGCTACTTCCCCGAGGTCGTGGCCGCGGTTCTGGAGCACTTTCCGGACCGTGCCGTGGTCGACGGCGAGATCGTGGTTGCCAACCTGGCCGCCAACCATCTCGACTTCGAAGCGCTGCAGCAGCGCATTCACCCAGCGGACTCCCGGGTCCAGATGCTCGCGGAGAAGACGCCTGCAGCATTCGTGGCTTTCGACCTGCTGGCCCTGGGTGACGATGACCTGCGTGAACGCCCGATGCTCGAGCGCCGTTCGTTGCTCGAGGGGGCGCTCGAGCAGGCGACCCCACCGATCCACCTCACCCCGCTCACTCACGATGCGGACGAAGCCGCACAGTGGTTCGAACGATTCGAGGGTGCCGGGTTGGATGGCCTGATCGCTAAGGCACCCGACCTGACCTATCAAAGCGACAAGCGTGTGATGACCAAGATCAAGCATATCCGCACTGCCGACTGTGTGGTCGCGGGATACCGGGTGCATAAGTCCGGTCCCGACGCGATCGGTTCGCTCCTGCTCGGCCTGTATGACGATCACGGCACCTTGGCCAGTGTTGGAGTGGTCGGTGCCCTGCCGATGGCGAAACGCAAAGAGCTCTTCACCGAAGTGCAACCATTGATCGCGGACTGGGAAGACCACCCGTGGAACTGGGGAGCCCACGACGCGGGGGAGCGGACGCCCCGCAAGAACGAGACCTCGCGGTGGAACGCCGGCAAAGACCTGAGCTTTGTGCCACTGCGGCCCGAGCGGGTGCTCGAGGTCAAGTACGACTACATGGAGGGCGCGCGCTTTCGGCATACCGCCCAGTTCGTGCGGTGGCGTCCGGACCGGGAGCCCAGCAGTTGCACGTACAGCCAGTTGGAGCGCCCCGTCGATTTCGACCTGGCCCACGTCCTGGGCGCGCGGACATGAGTGGGTTCAATCCGAAAGCAGCTACCGCCACCGCGATTACCGGGATCAGCCTCGGGGTCATCTCTGCCGTGACATCGCTCAGCATTGCGACCTACTTCGCCCGGCGGATCATCACTCCCGAGCACGAGAAGAAGGACAACGTCGAGATCCTGGAGGTTGTTGACGACGTGGTGACCCTTCGCGTCGAGCCGCACACCGTGGCCGACGGACACTACGGCCTCTGGCTCGACCGAGGTGCCGGCCATGTCCGCCTCGGTGACGTGATCGCGCGCGACGATGCACCCGGCAAGACCGGCCCGCGCACCGTGACCCGCACGATTTTGGGCGTCGACTTCGGGGAGGTGAAGGTCGGCCCGGCACGCTGGAACGCGTACTTCTACGCGGGCAACCCCTTCTCGGCGCTGGGGCTGGACTACGAGGATGTCTTGGTCCGCAGCGATATCGGCGACCTGCCTGCCTGGCGCGTTCGACCGGAGCAGGACGATGGACGC
>JBGTGC010000108.1:0-25674 GCA_041746935.1 Dermatophilaceae bacterium | reverse complement strand
CTGGCCGCGCCGAACGAGGAAGCGGCCATGGCGGCCCTGACGGCGATGACCCTACGCGTGGGGCGCCCGCTGCGGCCCATGCTGTCGGGGTCGGCACCGACCGTCGAGGACGCGCTGCACGGTGCGCGTCCGGTGGCCCTGGAGTGCAAGGTCGACGGCATCCGCATCCAAGCCCACCTATGGGATTCTTCGAGTGGTCGGGAGGTGCACATCTTCACGCGGACCCTGGAGGAGATCACTGATCGAGTGCCCGAAGTGGTCGAGGCGCTCAAACTGCTGCCGACGCGCGCGGCTGTGCTCGACGGCGAAATAATCGCCCTGCGGCCCGATGGTCGCCCCGAGCCGTTTCAGGTCACCGGTGCTCGGACTGCGAGCAGCGCCAACCCCGATGAGCTGCGCGAGCAGGTGCCGCTGACGACATACCTCTTCGATGCCATGCATCGCGGCGGTACGGATTTGATCGATATGTCGAACGCCGGCCGCTGGTCTGTGCTCAACGAGATCGCCCCCCACCTGCTGGTGCCGCGGATCGTGACGGCGGACCCGGCAGCCGCCCGCACGTTCTTCACCGAGCAGGTCGCCGCCGGCCACGAGGGCGTCATCGTCAAAGCGCTCGACGCGCCGTACATGGCGGGTCGTCGTGGTGAGGGCTGGGTCAAGGTGAAGCCTCGGCATACCCTCGATTTGGTGGTCACTGCGGTCGAGTGGGGGAGCGGCCGACGTCAAGGCTTGTTGTCCAACATCCACCTCGCCGCGCGCAACGAGCACACAGACGATCTAGTCATGTTGGGCAAGACGTTCAAGGGCATGACGGATGAGATGTTGCGCTGGCAGACCGAGCGTTTCTTGAGTTTGGAGACTCGGCGCAGCGACCACGTCGTCTTCGTTCGGCCCGAGCAGGTCGTGGAGATCGCCGTCGATGGCGTGCAGCGGTCCCGTCGCTATCCCGGTGGCATCGCCCTGCGCTTTGCCCGGGTGTTGCGGTATCGCGACGACAAGGCGGTGCGTGACATCGACAGCCTGCAGACCGTGATCGCCAGCCTGGGCGGCGGTTTGTTGCCGAGCGCGGTTGAGCCAGCCGGGGGCTGAGAAGCGCGTTGTCGGCTGAGGATGAGAAGGTCTATCCCAGTCCGTAACCGCGGTCCCCGCACAAGGAGTCAACGATGACCAACCTGGCGCAACACCTCAGCGCTACCGCTGAGCACCACCCTGACCAAGCCGCGATCATCCTCGATGATCACCGCGTGAGCTATCGAGAGGTGGACGATGCCGCTCAACGCCTGGCCGCCTGGCTCCTGCAGCAGGGGGTGGAGGCGGGCGATCGGATCGCGGTGATGCTTCCGAACCTTCCGTCCTTCCCGGTGATTTACTACGGCGCGTTGCGCGTCGGAGCCGTCGTGGTGCCGATGAACCCACTGTTCAAACGGCGTGAGATCGAGCACTACCTGAATGATTCCGGGGCTAAGCTCATTTTCGCGATGCCGGGCGATGAAGTGCAGGTGGCGGCCGACGTCGCCGGTGCGCAACTCGTTCCCGTAGGGCCCGAAGGGTTGGGCGATCTGTTGGCCGACATCGAGCCGCACGAGGCGATTGCCGAGCGCGAGGACTCGGACACGGCCGTCATCCTCTACACCTCGGGCACCACTGGTCACCCCAAGGGTGCCGAGTTGACCCACCACAACCTGGACACCAACCAGCGCAGCACCGCAGAGACGCTGATTCACCTGGATACCAGTGACGTCGTCATGGGCTGCCTGCCGCTGTTCCACGTCTTCGGGATGACGTGCGGGATGAACGCTGCCTTTGCCAACGGCTCAACCTTGACGCTGATCCCGCGCTTCGACCCGGCGAAGGCCCTGGAGGTCATCGAGCGCGACAAAGTCACCGTCTTCGAGGGTGTGCCGACCATGTATGGAGCGATGCTGGCGGCCGCAGGTCGTGCCGAGTCCCAGCCGGACCTGTCGAGCCTGCGGACCGCGATCAGCGGCGGTTCCTCGATGCCGGTCGAGGTCTTGCGGAAGTTCGAAGAGGCGTTCAGCTGCGTGATCTTGGAGGGCTACGGCCTTTCGGAGACCAGCCCGGTGGCCTCCTTTAACCACCCGGATGCTGAGCGCAAAGCCGGCTCCATCGGCACCCCGATCCGCGGCGTGGAGATGAAGTTGCTTGACCCCAGCGGGGCCGATGCTGCCGAGGGCGAGATCGGTGAGATCGCGATCCGCGGCGAAAACATCATGGCTGGCTACTGGGGCAACGCGGAGGCGACCGCTGCTGCCATCGTTGACGGCTGGTTCCACTCTGGAGACCTGGCCCGCAAGGACGACGACGGTTATTACGTCATCGTTGATCGCAAGAAGGACATGATCATCCGCGGGGGGCTCAACATCTATCCGCGCGAGATCGAAGAAGTGCTCTACGAGCACGAAGCCGTGGCCGAAGCGGCCGTGGTCGGGGTGCCGCATGAGGAGTTGGGCGAAGAGGTCGCGGCCTACGTGGTGCTGGCCGACGGAGCCGAAGCCACCGAAGACGAGATCCGGGAGCACGTGCGCTCCCAGGTGGCGGCATACAAGTACCCGCGGCACGTCCACTTCATTGACGGGCTTCCCAAGGGCGCGACCGGCAAGATCCTCAAGCGCGAGCTCACCGAAAAGTAGTGCGGACCAGCGGCCCGGTCGAGTGACCAAGCACGACAGCTAGAATCCGCTGGTGACCTCACTTGTGGTGCGCCCCTGGCACCTTGACGACGCCATCTCGCTGCTGACCGCCTTTGCCTCCGACGACCTCGCCAACCAGGGCGGCCCGTTGACGTCCGAGCACGATGCTCGTGAATGGATCGAGCGTTGGCAGTCCGGTCGCGGGGCGGGCAACGCTGCCGCCTTTGCGATCGCGGTCGACGACGTGCCGGTCGGCGGGGTGGCGCTCAGCGAGATCGAGCACCGGCACGACACCGCGTGGATGTCGTATTGGCTGTCCGAGTTCACCCGCGGGCTGGGTCTGGCGACGCGGGCCACGGCGGCGGTCGCGGCATACGGCTTCGAGGAGTTGGGGTTGTTCCGCCTGGAGCTTAGTCATCGGGTGAATCACCCCAAGTCCTGCAAGGTCGCCACCCGCGCCGGCTTCATCGCCGAGGGCATCGAGCGCTCAAAGTTGCGCTACGACGACGAGCGGTTCGATCTCGAAACCCACTCCCGGTTGGCCACTGACCCGGCGCCCGACATCGAGGCGCTCGCCCTCACCTCCTAGCACTGCACTCTCCCCTTAGGCCACCCCCAGCCACTTGTTGCCACCTCCAGTGCTGTTTAAGGCGCTAGAGGTCCACATAGTGGCTGGGGGTGGCGGGGTTGGGGCTAGAGCCAGCCGCGACGTTGGGCGACTTGGGCGGCTTCTCCGCGGTTTGCGGTGTGGGTCTTGCCGATGGCGCTGGACAGATAGTTGCGAACGGTGCCGTGTGACAAGTGGATCTGTCGGGCGATATCCGTGACAGGCACCCCGGTCAAGGCCACCCGCAGCACGTCCTGCTCGCGCTCGGTCAGCGGATTCATTCCGTCCAGCAGCGATTCGGTGGCCAAGGTGGGGTCGATGACCCGTATGCCGTCCTGCACTGATCGGACGGCTGCGGCTAACTCGCTGGCAGGCGTGTCCTTCACCACGAAGCCACCGGCACCCGCGTCCACCGCTCGACGCAGGAAACCTGGCCGGCCGAACGTTGTCACGATCAACGAGCGGACCTGCGGCAGGTGCTCGCTGAGCTGACGGCATACCTCGATGCCGTCCATCCCGGGCATCTCGACGTCGAGCAGGGCCACGTCGATCGCGTGCTCTCGAGCGGCGGCCAGCACCTCATCGCCCCGAGCGACTTGGGCCACCACCTCCAGATCGGGCTCCAGACCGAGCAGCGCCGCAAGGGCGCCCCGCACCAAACCCTGGTCATCGGCCAGCAGTAGCCGGATCACAAGCTGACCTTCAGCGCGGTGCCCTGCCCCGAAGCGCCACCGACCATTTCGAGATGACCCCCGACGGCCTCGACGCGTTCGGTCAATCCCCGGATGCCGTTGCCCTCTCTATGACTGTTGCCGGGCTGACCGTTCATCAAGGGGCGGTTCAATCCTCGACCGTTATCGGTCACGGCAACGCCCGAAGCGCTGAGCTCCACCGTGCACTCGGTGGCCCGGCTATGGCGCACCACGTTGGTCACCGCCTCGCGCAGCACCCAGGCGCAGACGGTGCGGTGTCGCGGGTCCACCGTGGTGCTGTCACCGTTGATGGTGCACGCGATTCCCGCGTCGGCCAGCACCGTCTGGGCGGTCAGCAGCTCGTCTTCTAGCCGGGCCGAGCGCAGACCACCGACGGTGGTGCGGACCTCGGCCAGCGCTTGACGACTCAACGTCTGGATCTGTGCCAGCTCATCCTTGGCGCGCTCGGGATCCAGGTCCATCAACCGTTCGGCCAATTCGGCCTTGACCGTGATGACGGTGAGCGAGTGGCCCAACACGTCGTGCACATCGCGTGCTACCCGGTCGCGCTCGGCGGCCAACGTGACCTGTGTGCTCAACTCGTGCTGCTCACCAGCGCGACGATCCAGCGTGGAGACCAACTGGGTGCTGACGCCGACCAAGAGCACCACCCCAGGCAGGATCCACAGCTCGGACCCGGCGAGGATGATTCCCAGGCTCGTCAGGACCAGGCACGTCGCGATGACCGCGAGGGCGACCCGGCGGGTGAAGAAGAACGACGAGAAGGCCACCATGAACGGGGTGACTCCGACGGCTTGCCAACCGATGATGGGTGCCGTGGCCAGGCCCAACACTCCGAGGATGAGGAATCGTGAGACCCCCAGATGGCGATGTTGCTTCGAGGTGAGGGTGTGGCCCAAGGCGATGAAGGCACGAACGTAGACCGCGCCGAACCCAAGCAGCAGAGCGATGGCGACCATGCGCCATACCCAGGCGGTGGGGGCATTGAGCGCAGCGACCAAAGGGAAGATGAGGAAGACCAACCAGATCGAACTCATCACCCAGCCGTACTTTTCCCACGGGTCGCGCTTGTCCGCTGCGCGTTTCATTGCCGGCCGCGTCCCCGGCGCACGAGCCACGTCGCCAGCACCGCGAAGATCAGCGTCCATACGACCACGTTAACCACTGGGACCCAGCCGGCCTCCTCGATCATGGCACCGGTGGTCGTGTCGAGGTTGAAACCTTCGGTCAGCGGATAGCGCGCCAGTTGCACGTAGCCGTAGAGCGGGGTGAACTTTGCCACGGTCAGCAGCCAGCCGGTGAGTGGGAAGAAGATGTTGCCCATAAAGCCGAGGATCACCAGGGTCCCGCTCGCGGCACTGACCGCTGCCTCGGATCGGAAGGCCAAGCCGAAGCACAGGCCGTAGAGCGAAAACGTCGTCGCTCCGGCTAGCAGGATGATGCCGCTGAACACCCAGACCCGCGCGTCGCCTTCGGCCCCGGTGAACGCGCCCAAGGCGAAGACCAACCCGATCGGGATGGCGGCGATCAGGAGCGCGATCGTGGCTTTGATCGCGACGTACGCTCCGTCGGTCATCGGCGTCAGCGCCAGCTGGCGGCCCCAGCCCTGCATGCGCTCGACCGCGGCCATCCCACCGATGCCAGTCGTGGCGACCACTGCGCCGTAGGCCGCCATCGAGATCATGATGTACATCGCGACGTTGCCGTTGCCCGCCTGCTGGTTGGAGTATTCCTGGCTAGCACCGAAGATCAGGTAGAAGAAGGCCGGCAGAATCGCCGTAAAGAACATGGTGACGTAGTCGCGGGTGATCCGCTTGGTCTCCAGTGCGAGGTATGTCGTGTTCATGCGCGTGCCTCTTCTGTGCGTGCTTCGTGGGTGCTCGTGTCGTCGGTGCTGGTGTCTTGGCCGCTCGCGTCACCAGTGATGGCCATGAACGCGGTCTCCAGGGAGCCGGTGGTGATCTCGAGGTTGCGCCCGCCGAGCTCGGTCAGCAGCAGCCGGGCGATGGCGTCGGCGTCTCTCGAGCGCGCCGTGATTCGATGGCCTTCCACGTCGACCCGCCCGACCCCGGGTATGCCGCGAAGCCGGTCTGCGATCACGGCCAGGTCGGCCTCGGACGGCAGATCGGAGCTGACGGTCCGGCCGGTGGCCCGCGAGCGGATGTCCTGGGTGGTGCCGTCGGCCACGATGGCCCCTCGAGCGATCAGCACGATGCGGTCGGCGAACGCGTCGGCCTCCTCGAGGTAGTGCGTCGCGAAGACGACCGTGCGCCCCTTGTCTGCCTCGGCGTGCATCGTGGCCCAGAATTCTCGACGGGCTGAGACGTCCATACCTGCCGTGGGTTCATCCAGGATCAGCACGTCGGGGTCGGGCAGCAAGGCGAGCGCGAACCTCAGGCGCTGCTGTTCACCGCCGGAGCACTTGGAGACTTTGCGGCTGCACAGCGCCTCCAGCCCAGCGCGTTCGATGACGTCGTCTACCGGGTTGTGCTCGGCGAACGTGGAGGCGATCATCCTCACGGTTTCCCGCACGGACAGGTCCCGAAGCAGGCCGCCGGTTTGCAGCACGGCGCTGACCCGACCCGACGAAACGGCCTCGCGGGGCGTCTGGCCCAGGACCGAGACCGTGCCGCTGTCGGGTTGGGTCAAGCCCAGCATCATGTCGATCGTCGTGGTCTTGCCAGCACCATTCGGGCCGAGGAAGGCCACGATCTCGCCGTGTTGTATGTCGAGGTCGACATCGCGCACAGCGTGCACGCGCTCCTTGGATGCTCCGCCGTTGAAGCTCTTGCTCACCATCGAGAGGCTGATGGCCGTGGATTGTTGGACCGCGTGGTCGGCAGTGAGGGTGCTCATGCCTCCCAGCATCGCTATCCGCAGTGACCGGGCCCATCCCCAGACGTCACAACGTGGCCATGACACCTGTCACACGGCATACCTGTCCATTGGGCCGACGACGCGCCCGCCGAAATCGGCTCAGGGGTGCGTATGCGCGCTTCAGCCGGGTGTGTCGGGCGTGTCGGGCCGTGTCGCGGGACAACGGGCTATTCGACGGTGTTGTCGTTGAACGGCATCAACGGGGCGATCTCGGGGAAGACCCACAGGAACAAGATGACGACGACCCCGGCCAGCAGCAGGAGCATCATCAGCAGCCGGAGCCACACCGGGCCGGGAATGGATCGCCACAACGCGCCATACATCAGGGCCTCACCCACCCAGCTCTGCAGGCAACCCCCGCGACCGGGGCTGCTCGTAGTCGAAGGCGTTGAACGCCACGATGCGCTGGGCGGCACTGAATTTGGGGTGGCAAGCCGTCATGACCATCCAGCGCTCGGTGGCCTCGGCTTCTGGATCTCCAGGGACATCTGCTATCACTTCGGTTTGAAAGGGAGTCACGATTTGTGTGCGTTCAAAACGATAAACGAAGTAGTCATCTTTGGTTTCGACAACAATAGGATCGCCCGGTTGAAGTTCTGCGACATTCCACAACGGCCGCCCGTATGTCGTGCGGTGGCCGGCGACCGCAAAGTTGCCGACCTCTCCGGGATCCTCGGAATCGGGGTACTGACCCAGCACCCCCCGGTTCAGGATGCTGAGCTCCACGCCGTCCATCACGGCCCGCGTCTCGCCGATGGAAGGCATGTGGACGATGGCCGGCGCGGCCCCGGATGGACCCGCTCCTGGGGCGGCCTGTTCGGGCTCGAGCCGCAGATCGTCGGGGATCTCATCGCCCTCGAAAACAGCGCGAGTGGTCTGGAGAATGTCGCGGGACTCGGCATTGGCCCCGACGTCGGTCCACCACAACTGCCACACCAAGAAAAGCAAGAGCAGGACGCCAACGGTGATGAACAACTCACCTAACGTCCTGGTTGCAATGCGCACCCCGTATCTTGACAGCCCGCGCACCAGAAATGGAAGGCCGTGGCGCTCCGGTGTGGCGTGGCGCAGTGGGTAGCCTGCGGCCATGGGATCGAAGACGACGACGGCACTGATTGGCACCGCGATGCTTGGTCTCACGGCCTGCGGGGGTGGCTTGGAACTAGACCAAGCGCAGACCGCTGAGGCGCTGCTGACCAGCGAAGAGTTCCCCTTGGACGGTTTCACCCGTGGGGAGGTGGAGGAGGTGGCTGTCGATGACGCGGACACCACCGACGCTCCCTCGGATGATTCCCTTGCGGCGTTGCTGGAGGGGCAGGACGTTCCGGAGTCGTGTTTGGAGGCACTGGAAGCCACTGACCTGAGCAACGACGACTTCACTGCGCAATCGAGTGTCCTGTTCACTCAGGGCGACGCCTCGTCCCCGTTGCCGACGACCATCAATCTTGTGGTCGCCACGGTCGAAGGGGATTCTCCGCTGGAGCCACTTTCGTCGGTGAATGATGAATGCGACGAGGTGACACTGGACGAAGAAGAGGGCTCGATGGTGATGACCTTTGCGGACCTGGAGTCACTGGATGGCACCAAGCTGTCCGTGGCCGTGGGTGAGTTGACGGTGGACATGATCATGGGCGGGACCATGGAGGACCAGATGATCGTTGCCGGCTTCGCCACGGGCCTTGATGAGGACCAGTTGACCCAGGTCATCGGCGCGCAAGTGACGAAACTGCAAGACTCCCAGGGCTGACCCTGCGGTTCATCACATCAGCCCCACGTGTCACACCAGCCCCATGTGTCACACCCGTCACGTGAAGTCTGACGGCTTGGTGTCGGTGCGGTAACGGTATGACAAGTGGCTAGGCAATATCTCAAAGGGGGCTTACAGTTCTCATTGTTCACTTATTAATTCCAAGGAGATCAGTGTGTCTGCAGGGGGTCGTGGCTTTCGCCGCTCGCTAGCCTTAGTCGTTGTTTTATCGATGAGTTATGCCACCGGAGCGATGGCCCAAGAGACGGATGACGCTGCGCCGGTGGACAACTCCTCGACCTCGCCGGTGACCCCGGCGGATTCGGGCACCGACTCAGCAGAGACCAGCACCACCTCCAAGGTCCCCAAGGGTAGCGCCTACGGCGGCCGCTCCACCGGCCCCTCGCCACTTCCTCTGCTCCCGGCTGACCCGGCATACCCCGTGGCTAGCCCCCCGAGCAACGATGGGCTCCCTCCGGAAATCGATGCGATCGAGCCGTGGCAGCCCAACGTGATCTGCGACCCGGTCGACAGGCCGGGCCTCGAGGCCTTCGGCAACCTGATCGGCACGAACTATGGCCGCTCGCACTACAGCACCTCACGTTCCTGCATCAATCAGAAGTCCGACCACCATGACGGGCGTGCGTTGGATTGGCCGCTGCAAGCAGGCAATCCCTCGGATCGGCGCATCGGCGACTCGGTCGCGACCTGGCTCAGCGCCAACGACGGCGAGATGGCCAAGCGCTTCGGCATCCAGTCGATCATCTGGAACGCGCACTCCTGGCGTCCCAACGGCAGCGGCTGGCAGGGCTATGCCGGACAGTCGGCGCACACGGATCACATGCACTTCTCGTTCACCTGGGACGGCGCGATGATGCGCACCTCGTGGTGGACCGGTCTGGCCCTGGAGCAGGTCGACCAAGGCCCGTGTGCCGTCGTGGCCGGTCAATACGCTGCGATCCCCGTCGGCATCCGCACCGAGCCTTGCCCGACCGGATTGATCAGCGCCCCGGACAGCGGATATGCCTCCGTGCGCCCCGGTGGCTCCGGTGCCGGCGTCGGTCTCGTGCAGCCCCTTCTCGGAGTCAAGGCCACTGGCACGTTGGACGCGGGCACTCGCGCGGCCTTGCTGACGTGGCAGGACGAAAACGGCATTCCACAGACCGGCGTGATGGACCAGCTGACGTATGCGGCGGCGCTGGGCTACAACCTGCCGACGATCCCCGAAGCCGGGCTCGCGATCCCGCTGGCCGACTTCATGACGACGGCCTACACCCCATACAAGCGCGTCGTGTTGGAGCAGGGCTCGAGCGGACCCGCTGTCGAGGTGCTGCAGACCGCGCTCGGTATTGAGGCCGACGGCTCGTTCGGCCCGGCAACGGCCAAGGCGCTACTCGATTTCACCACCCAGCACCCCCTGCTGACCGCCAACGAAAAGACCACGACCCTGTTGTGGCACCTGCTGGAGCAAGCCGACAACCCCACGTTGGCCTACCGCGAAACGACAGTGGCCAACGGCGATCAAGGCCCGGCTGTGGTCAAGGCCCAGGAACTGATCGGGGCCGAAGGGGACGGGGTCTTCGGACCCAACACCGAGAAGGCCGTCCGCGCCGCTCAGGACAAGGCAGGCATCGAGGTCACTGGAGTCATGGACGGCCTGACCTGGGCTGCCCTCGACCCCGGCGCAGCCAAGAAAGAGGCAGCAGACAAGAAGAAGTCCGCCGTCACGAAGAAGGCCGCCTCCAAGAAGGCAGCCGACAAAGTCATCCCGTGAAGGATATGCGCGGCGGCAAAGTCGACCCGTCGACCGTTCGCGACTGAGCCAGTCTCACGCGCCCATGACGGCCGCACACCTTCCGTTGATCTCTCGCCCCTAAGGTATGCCGCATGGCTCGACCGCATATCGCTGCATTGGTGGAGAACGCCGTCTTCGGCAACGTCGAGTCCGTCCTCAGGGCCCGAGGCTGGCAAGAGAGGCTGATCGGCTACACCGGATACGGCAACTCGGGGCAGGTCCGAGTGATGGCTCGGGTGTTGTTGAGCAAGGAGCCTCCGGGCAATGATCTGCCCGTCGGGAACGCCTCGGCGGACCGATCTCGACAAGCAGTCGAAGAAGCGGACCCGGCCCGTCGTGGCTGGCGAGCCTTCGTCACCGCCCCGGCCATGAATACGGCGGTCCGTATCGAGATCGGTGAGGCGTCGGTGGTGATGAGGACCGACCGTAGCGGCTACATCGACGTCATGGTGCCGGGCCACGGGTTGGCGGCCGGCTGGCATCAGGCCGTGCTCAGCGCGGTCAACGGCGACAGCATCCGGGTCAACTGCCACATCGTGGATTCAGCTACCGAGATCGGGCTGATCAGCGACATCGACGACACCGTGATGGTGACCCACTTGCCCAGGCCGTTGATCGCGGCGTGGAACACCTTCGTCCGCTCGGAGCAGCGCCGCGAACCCGTGCCCGGCATGGCTGCGATGTATCGCTCGTTCCTGGCGGAGACTCCCGGCACCCCGATTTTTTACGTCTCGACCGGAGCATGGAACACGGCACCGACACTGACTCGTTTCCTGCGCCGTCACGACTATCCGAGCGGGCCACTGCTGCTGACCGATTGGGGCCCGACGAACACGGGTTGGTTCCGCAGCGGGCAACTGCATAAGAGCAGCCAGCTAGACCGGCTGGCCAGCGAGTTCCCGAACTGCCGGTGGATTCTGGTCGGCGACGACGGTCAGCACGACCCGGCGCTCTACGGCGACTTCGCGCGTGCCCACCCCGACTCGGTCGAGGTCATCGCGATCCGGCAGCTCACCCCAGCCCAGCAGGTCCTCTCGCACGGCCTGCCGATCGCCACCGACGAGCTGCTACCCGGCCGTTTGAGCACCCCGGTGCCGATGTTGCGAGCCGCGGAAGGCTTCACACTGCATACCCTGGTGCAAAGCGCACGGCAGCGGATGGGACGGCTCAAGCGTTCCTCCTGGGTGCCGATGCAGTCATAGGAGGCACGATGCCGGAGTTGCCCGAGGTGCACGCCCTGGTTGATTTCTTGCGTGAGCGCTCGGTGGGGCGCGTGGTGACTGACGTCGAGTTAGGATCGATTGCGGTGCTGAAGACCTTCGACCCGCCGCCGGATGCGCTGCTGGGTCGGCCCATCGACGGGGTGTCTCGGCACGGCAAGTTCATCGATCTGGACGTTGATGGCACCCACTTGGTCTTCCATCTCGCGCGGGCGGGGTGGCTCCGCTGGTCTGAGGCGCTGTCGACCAAACGGGTAAATCCGGGTCGCTCGCCGATCGCGCTGCGGGTCCGACTCGATGACGGGTCGGGCTTCGATCTGACCGAGGCGGGCACCCGCAAGGGTTTGGCGGCATACCTCGTGGCGGATCCGCAGTTGGTGCCGGGGGTGGCGGCGCTGGGGCCAGATCCCCTCGGGGAGTCGTTCACCCGTGAGGATTTCGGTGAGATAGTGGCCGGCAAGCGCGCTCAGATCAAGGGCGTGTTGCGCGATCAGAAGGTGCTGGCAGGGGTGGGCAACGCGTATTCCGATGAGATCCTGCACGTTGCGAAATTGTCACCGTTTGCGATGGCCAGCTCGCTGACCGCAGAGCAGGTCGACGTGTTGTATGCCGCGATGCAGAGCACCCTGGCCGGTGCGATCGCGACGGCCAGCGGCAAACCCGCGGCCGAGCTCAAGGACGCCAAGCGATCGGGCATGCGGGTGCACGGTCGCACCGGTGAGGCCTGTCCGGTATGCGGTGACGTCGTCCGCGAGGTGCGGTTTGCTGATTCGGCGCTGCAGTATTGCGCGACCTGCCAGACCAAGGGCAAACCGCTGGCCGACCGCGGGATGTCTCGCCTGCTGAAGTGAGGCTTGGCCATGTTGCGGTGAACCGCAGGTCTGCCAAACTGGACCGATGAGCGAATCGACCAACGACATCCCGTCCGTTTCCGTCTCCGATTTGGCTGACGATGAGCGTCTGCTCGACGTGCGCGAGCGCAACGAATTCCGCGCTGGCCACGCCCCCGGCGCGCACATCTCGCCCTTGAAGGATCTCGGCACCAGCTTGGGCAACGTGTCGATCAACGAGCGCATCGCCGTGATCTGCCGTAGTGGCGGCCGGTCCAGCCAGGCAGTGGAGTTCCTGCGCGAGCAGGGCTACGACGCCGTCAACGTTGAGGGCGGCATGAAGGCGTGGGCCGAGGCTGGCAAGCCGATGGCCTCGGAGAACGACAAGGACCCCGAAGTCATCTGACCTCTGGATCGCCCCGATGCCGTCGTTGTGCCGGTGGCGGGATGGGCTTGCCGGCCACGATGTCACTGATCGGTATGACGACCGGTCCGGTGGTGATCTCCACCGTGAGGTGCGTGTCGGTGCGCTCAGTGAGGTACCCGAGTGCATCGGTGGCCCGGTCCCCGCCTTCGATCAGATACCGCACGACGACTCGCGTGCCGAGTGCGATGTCGTGCAGCGGGTGGCTCATCACTCCAGTTTCCTGCACCCCCAGCCACTTGTCGTCACCTCCAGCGCCGCATACGGCGCTGGAGGTCGCATAAGGGGCTGGGGGTGGGGATACTGCGACACGCCTAGGCTGATATTGCGATATCTGCAAAGGAGCCTAGATTGCTGCATACAGTCTGATCGTGGATCCGATCACCAACCCTTACGCGCCTGGCGCTGGCCAACGTCCCCCTGAGCTCGCGGGTCGCGACGAGCACCTCGACAACTTCGCCGTCGTGCTGGAGCGGATCGCCCGAGGGCGGCCTGAACGCTCGATGGTCCTCACCGGTTTGCGGGGCGTCGGCAAGACGGTGTTGCTGAATTCGTTGCGCTCCACCGCAGTCCGGGCCAAGTGGGGCACCGGCAAGTTGGAGGCGCGGCCCGATCAACGCCTACGACGCCCGGTGGCCGCGGCCCTGCACATGGCGGTGCGCGAGTTGGGCCATCCGCGCGGCGAAGAACTCGATCACGTGCTGGGTGTCATCAAGGCGTTTGCCCAACGTGAGGCCCCGGGGGCCAAGATCCGCGATCGGTGGAATCCTGGCATCGACGCGGTGGCGGTCTCTGGACGCGCCGATTCCGGTGACATCGAGATCGACTTGGTGGAGTTGTTGACCGATGTCGCCGGCTTGGCCGCCGACGTCGGAAAGGGCGTCGCGATCTTCATCGACGAAATGCAGGATCTGGGGCCTGAGGACGTCTCGGCGCTGTGCGCGGCCTGCCACGAGTTGAGTCAGTCGTCCCTGCCGCTGATCGTGGTGGGTGCCGGGCTGCCGCACGTGCCTTCGGTGCTGTCGGCCAGCAAGTCCTACTCTGAGCGACTCTTCCGTTATTCACGCATCGACCGGCTGGATCGGGCGCAGGCCGAGCGGGCCTTGCGCTCGCCGGCTCAGGATGAAGGCGCGGACTTCACGGAGGATGCGTTGGAGTCGATGTATGCCGCAACGGGGGGATATCCCTACTTCATCCAGGCCTACGGCAAGGCTGTGTGGGACTTGGCTCCGCAGTCGCCGATCACAGCGCAGGACGTGACGGTCGGTGCCCCGGAGGCTGAGGTCGAGTTGGCGGTGGGCTTCTTCGGGTCACGCTTCGAACGGGCGACGCCGGGGGAGCGGGAGTATCTGCGCGCGATGGCTGACCTCGGGGAGGTGCCTGCCGACGGCCAGCCCGTCAACGAAATGGAATCCGTAACGACCGCGGACGTTGCGGCATACCTGGATCGCAAGCCGCAATCCCTGTCGCCTGCTCGGGATGCCCTGCTGAAGAAGGGGCTGATCTACTCTGCGGAGCGTGGGCAGATCGCCTTCACCGTGCCGCACTTCGGCCGATATCTACGTGCAACCGCTTGATCGTTGCTGTTGTCCGCGCCTGGCGGGGCAGACGGGTCGACCATCTGCGCGGGGCATCATTGCTCACTCGACGAAGTCGGAACCTCCAGCGACTCCCCAGCGTCGGCTCCGATGAGTGCGTCCGCGTCGCTCCAGGTCCCGGGGTCGATAACCAGCGTTCGTCGGGCACGTTCGATACGTACGCAGGCGTGGCCGTAGCGGGAGATGCGCATAATCCAACCTTTCATAGCGCCCACCTAGCGTCAGGGGTTCATCGATGCACAGCCATCGTGCGGTGACGATCTCAAGTAGCATGCAGTGTTCATGAACTTCATCTCGTCTGCGGGATATGAGTACCGAGATTCTTCAGGTCCGCGACGTCCCCTCTGCGGATGCGCAAGCCCTACGCGCGCGAGCTGCATCCCGGAATATGTCGTTGTCGAGCTACCTGCGGGAACTGATCCACGTGGACACGTCGTGCCCGGCGATGGCTGAGGTCTTGGAGCGGATCGCCTCGCGAGACAGTGTCAGGGCCAGCGGCGAAGACATCCGGTCGCTCATCGATGACGACCGGCGGTGAGATGACGGTCATCGATGCCTCGATCGTCGTGCGCCTGTTGCAGAACCGTCGAGGCGAGGGCGACCTACGCGAACGGTTCGGACGGCAACGTCACGTGCACGCCCCGGCGCTCATCGATGCCGAGGTGACCTCGGCGATTCGTGGGCTATTGATGACGTCGGAGCCTGCGATCCAGACCACTGTCGAGCGCGCGGAGCAGATGGTCGATGACTTCGCGGATCTACCGATCGTGCGCTACCCGATGCGGCCTTACCAGCGGCGGGTGTTGGCGCTGCGCGGCAACTTCACCGCTTACGACGCGTTCTACCTGGCGCTAGCCGAATCGCTCGACATGCCGTTGCTCACCGACGACCGGAAATTCGCGAAGGCCCCCGCCCAATTAGCCGATATCGAGACGTGGTCGGAGCGGCCCCGCCGCCCACCCCGCGGGCCATAGCCATGTTGTCCCGTATGACGATCTCCGACTCAGGCGATCGCTCGGGCGGGTTGCGGACAGACGGCTGCCCCTATGCGATGCGGAGCTGACCACTCATGCTCCCATATATTCCACGAGAAAATCGTATATGGAGGTTGATGATGACGAAGCGACTGATCGAGATCGACGACGATCTGCTTGACGATGCGCAGCGCCACCTGGGGACCACAGGTGTGTCGGACACCGTGCGTACAGCGTTGAAGCAGGCTGCCTCCGCAGCAGCGCGCACGCGCCAGATCGAGTGGCTGCGCGATGGCGGGCTTGAGCCGCTGGCAGAACCGGAGGCCCGGGCCGCAGTGTGGCGCTGATCGCCTGCTACCTGATGGATACCAGCGCCGCCGCTCGGATGCGGCACTCAATTGTCCCTGCGCGGTTGTCACCGCTGATCGAGGCCGGCATGGTGGCGACATGTGCCCCCTTGGACGCCGAAGCGCTCTACAACGTACGCAGCGCGGCCGAGTACGGGCAGATTCGGGCTGACCGGCGACACGCTTATGAGTACCTGCCTACTGAGGACCAACACTGCAAGCCGCCTTCGAGCTCAACGCAGCCTCGCGGGGACCGGCCGTCACCGCGCGGTCGGGATCGCCGATCTGCTCACGGCAGTACTCGCCGCTGAGCATCGACTGACCGTCGTGCACGACGACGCGGATTTCGACATTGCCGGAGAGGTGATCACGTTCAATCGCCAATGGGTGGGGTCGCGCGGCTGTCTCTCCTGACGGACGGGCCAAGACTGCCCCCGCCTCTGGGGCGTCCACACGTCCGGGCGCGTGGCGGTGGCGGATTCGGGCGCTATACGAAGGTCACCGGGAATGACTCTGTTCGCTCTATCGCTCGGTGGCGATCTTGCGATAGCTCGAGCCGGCGCCGGTCGCTGAGATAACTGTCCAACCCGGCTGCGTCGGCAAAGCGCAGGAACTGGACCTCATTTGGGGTGACCGTCAACACCATCGCTGGTGGCCCGTTGCGCGACCTCCCCACCGTGGGCCAAAAGCAAGGCCAGCACGATGTCTGCGTAGCGGGTCAGTGACGATTCCTGACCGGGCACAGCCCACAAAAAAGCAACGACACTCCACGATCAGGGGCCATGAGCCGATTCTAAATTGGGGACCTCCTCTTGAGGACCTCAGCGTCGGCGCTGCCGCACTGGCTGACGCAGGACAGTTTTCAGTTTGACGGGCTCGGTCTTGCACGGATCTCCGAGGTAGATCTCGTGATGGGGCCCGTTGAAGTCGAGTCTTTGAGCGGCGAAGTACGGTCCGTGGAGTACGGCGAGGGCAGGGCCTTCGTCATCGTAGGACCCGATATGGAGAGCCTGCGCACACAGGCCTTCGTGCAACACCATGTGGCGAACGCTGCTGATCTTGGACAGCTTCTTCTTTTCAAGAGCCTCTTCTTTGGCCGTCTCGATAATCGGTACGGTGATCCATGCGGGTTGGCTGATCAGCATCGTCCATCGCCACGCGTCCTTGGCTCCGGCGGTGAACGCTTCGACGTCATCTGAGGTCCACAGTCCTTCGAGCGGTGCCACGACAAAGTCACGCTCACCGGTCTTCTTGTTCGCGAATTTCAGCGTGTATGCCACCGCGTACAGCGCCTTCACCGCCTGGGCATAAGCGTCGGCTGTGTTCGGGTTGCCGATTCCATCGATGGCAAGGAACTGTTGTTCTGGCACGTCGAGCAGATCCCAGGTGCGGTTCGTTGGTGCGTAGAGGCGTTTCAGTTCCTTCTTGATGTCATAGATCGTCATGGAGAGTTCTCCTCGCTCAGTGCTACGTAGGCGTCTCTGGTCTTCGGGGCCCCAAACCGCTCTCAGCCATGCCCAAGAACCTAGTCCGTCCTAGGTCCGGAGCCCGGCGAGTCTTTCCGCAGACCGACATACTCGGGATGCAGCGCGTCTCGGCGGCTGCGGATGAACGTCCCGAACGCCCTGATGTCCATGCATACCCTCCTCGGCGCGACGCGAGAGTCCACCATCTCCTATTGCCAGGACTGCGAGCCAGGGCCTGGTATGCCGTGGCTGACCACAGCCTGGTCCACAGGCCAGCCCTGGGTCAGGCTCAGGACCGAGGCCCTGAGCCTGGACGACGACGGAGGACATCGACATGGCGAAGTGGAACACAACCGATCTGCCCGACCTGAGCGGGAAGCTCATCGTGGTGACCGGCTCGTCCAGATCACGGCGCGTGAGCTGGCAGGTGCCGGTGCTCGAGTAGTGCTTGCGGTTCGGGACGCGGCCCAGGGCCACCAACTCGCTCGGCCCCTTCCCGCTGACCAACCTGGTGCTGCCTCACATCACCGATCGGTGTGTGGGTGACCAGCCAACTGCACCGGATGGGAACCTGCACGTCGATGATCTCGGGTGGAAATCTCGTCTCCACGTCTCCACGACTCCACGACCGCCTACAGAGACTCCAAAGTGCACCTGGCACTGTATTCACTGGCGTTGCGATCACGTCTCGATGAAGCCGGATCAGGTCTCACGTCCATACTCGCTCAGCCCGGCATCGCCACCACAGCGCTGGCTTCGCGTTCCTCGGCGGGCCGGATCAACCGGCTCTCGTTTCTGCTCAACGACTCCGAACACGGTGCCCTGGCGTTGTTCTACGCCGCCACCGCGAGCGTGCCCGGCAACGCCTACATCGGCCCCGACGGACTGGGCATCACCACAGGCAAAGGTGTCGTGTGAGCGACGTTGTAGAGGTGGGCACCGACACGCGATCCGGCAAGGTAGCCCGTCGCGGCGAGATCGGGCACCAGGATTGTGGCGGGTACGAGCCACCACGACTGACCGAGGCTGGCGTAGGCGACCAGAATCCCCAAAAGCAGCACCATCGCTTCAAGGCCGAGCCAACGCCGAGGTGCGCCGAGGACCACGTCCAGTCCCGCGAGCCCGATCTCCTGGTCAGGGTGCGAGCTGGTCACGATGTATGCCGCCTGTCGCCGGAGTCGAAGACTTCGCCGCTCGAGAGTGTCGTGGTCAGGACCTGGACGAGGCGGTGAAAGCTCCGGTCAATGTCGACCGGCAGGGCGAAGTCGCCACTGCCCTCTAGGGAGACAAACCCGTGCAGGGAGGCGCGAAGGCCGCGGATGGCGTCGATGGCGTCGTCGCCGTGCAGGTCGTAGCCGGCCATCACCGCTGCCACAACTTGCACCATCCGAGCACTGACTGCCTCGTCCTCGACGATACCGGGGGTCGGTGCACGCTGGGCAGCGTGATAGCGACCCGGATGCTCAAGCGCCCAGGCGCGATACGCGTGAGCAAGCGCCACGAGGGCGCTGTCGCGGGACAGACCCATCACGGCGTGGCCCATGACGTCGGCCAACTCTTCCTTCGCCTGGACGGCGATGCGCTGGTGGAGGGAGTCGAGGCTTTCGACGTGCTTGTACAGAGACGGCTGGCGAACCCCGAGTCGAGCAGCCAGGGCGGTCAGGGTGAGCTGGTTCAGTCCCAGTTCGTCGGTCATCAACGCGGCCTCGGTGACCACCCGATCCGTGTTCAATCCGGCCTTAGGCATGAGCGTCGTCCGAGGCGAGGAAGGTCAGAATTAACGAAATCACCTGATCGGGGAATTGGTCGTGTGGGTAGTGGCCAGCGCCCTCGATCATCTCCAGGCGCCCAAGGCCGGCCGGCAAGGCTTCAACGATCGCCGAGCCTTCGGCATGCGGGTCGGCCCAGTCGGGGTCAAGCGTGCCGACGACGACCAGGACGGGGCAGCGGATGTTGCCGAGTTGCGCGCCGGCATCGGCGGGGGCGCTGCGGCCCATGCCTTGGAGGGCCTTCATTCGGCCGGACTCGCGCAGCATCGCGTCGATGTGATCGAGCCGGTGCGTCCAGCCGGGTGGCTTGACGCCGGGGTAGGCCACGTCGAGGTAGGAGCGCCACTGCTTCCGGCTGCCGAGCATCGCGGCACCAAGCAGATGAGCCATGCCCTGTCGGACGCGCTTGACCCGGAGGTCGCCGAGGTGGATCGACTGCTTCCGCGTAAACGGTGCAACTTCGATGAGTGAGCTGATCAACGGGGGCTCCTGGGCGGCGGCGATTGTGGCGGCTCCACCGGATATCGAGTGGCCCACGAGCACTGCTGGGCCGCCGAGGTGGCGGATCACGGCGAGCAGGTCCCCAGCGATGGCCGTCCGGCTCCACTCCGGCCAGTCGACGCTGGACTCACCGCAACCGCGCAGATCAACCGCAGCAACCCGATAGCCCGCTCTGGCCAGGGCAGGGATCACTGCTCGGTATGCCGCGCGGCTGTCGCCCAGACCGTGGGCAAGGACGATGAGCGGGCCCTCGCCGCATACTTGGTAGGCGATGGTCCCGCCATCAACGTTAAGAAACTCGGTAACGCTATCATTGGCATGGCTAGAAATCATAGTCAAAAAGCTATAACAACTAGCCAAGAAGTGCAACTCGATGGGTGCAGGGTCCAATAGGCGGCCCCTGGTCGTCGGTTATCGTCGGCCATGACCGACTCGCCGTGCTACCACTGGTGTTCTTCAAGACTGGCGATACCTATGTGCGGTTGCGTTCGCGGCTCGTCGGCACCACCGATGAAGAGTATCTGTGGGAGCCCGTGCCCGGCATGTGGTCTGTGCGTGAGACGGACGGACGATGGATGGTCGAAGATGATCCGGAAGCGCCAGCACGGCCCAGTCACGTCCATCGCACGGCGTATGTGGCATATCGCTTCGTCCTGTCTATCGCAATACATCTCGCACCTGGGACCGTGGCCGCTCGCTGTGCAGGGCCGGGAGTGGTATCCCGATGTCGCGTGGCCCTCACTGCGCCTGACCAGGGATGGAAAGCCTTCGACGAACGGATTCACGCCCTGGGCGAGTCGGGAGTACGAGGCTCCCTTGGGCCGCATTGGGGACCGTATGCCGACAACTCTTGGCCGATCTCGTGACTCACGCGGCCGACGAACTGGCCCACCACGGCGGTGAAATCGGTGTACTGCGCGACCTCTATCCGCACCTACGTGGCGGTCCGGACTTCCGCCAGCAATGACCGGGATACCCGCTCTTCGTCCCATCATCCGAAAGCGCGGACAATGGGACGCCCGACGCGTCGCTCGGCTGGGTTGCTGCTGTCGCTCAACCGTGCGGCTAGGGCAACCAACTCGGCGCGCAGCAGGGGTCGCTTGGTACCTACCGCCCGCATGGCCATCGTGATGGACTTGCCGACCAGCGGCCGAGGGTCATGAGCCTGCCTACCCACGTGGTCTAAGGCATCCCTGAAACTGGCATCGGGAGCAGCGTGGTCGTGGAGGGCCAAGGCCCACAACAACGCGAAACCCGCGCGCTTGACGTAGAGCCGCTCATCGTCGACCCACACGTCGACCATCGGCCACGCATAGGGTGCCTTATCAAAGAGCCTGAAGCAGACGGTGTCGACGATGGCCCAGTTCTCGAAGTCTTCCGACCACTGCTGCATCTGCTGCCGGGTGACCTGCGCGGGGTCATCGACCAGGGCCGCAAGGGTGCGGGCTTCGTAGGACCCTTGTGCCCAGAGCTCGAGAGCGAGGCCGTGGTCTGTCCCGCCGGCCTTGCCCATCTGCAGCAGTCGCCGCATCGGCACCCCATGTAACTGCTTGGAGTGGATGCCGTATTGCTCCTCCATCGCCCGACAAGACTCCGGATCGGCTTCGGCACTGAGCGTAACCAAAATCTCGGCCAATTCAGGCGACGTGCTCACTCGGTCTCCTCCCTCCCCCGCATGCCCTCTAGATTATGGGGAATGGCAGCTGTGCAGCAGATCTTCGCGTTCTCCGGGATGCTCGAAAGCGACGGTGACCAGCGCACCAACTCCGCTCTGACCCGTTTCGCTTGGTCGCTCACTGGCAAGCCCAACGGTCAGCGCGTCTGCTATGTCCCCACCGCGCTCGGGGATTCATCGGCCGCCATCGAAGCCAAAACGCGCGAGTTCAACAGCGAGCACCCTTCCGCCCACCTGAGCACGTTCACCGTGTTTCCGCAGCCCACGTGGCTGATGTCCGCGGGCACCTGATGGGTCAGGATCTGATCATGGTCGAAGGCGGAAGCGTGGTGAACCTCGTGGCGGCATGGCGTGCTCACGCCCTCGGGACATCCTGCGGGCGTGCTGGGAGAGTGGAGTCGTCCTGGCCGGGGCGAGGGCCGGCAGCATCTGTTGGCACGCCGGCGGCGTCACGGACTCGTATCGCGACGCGCTTGATCCGTTCACGGGCGGCTTGCGCTTGCTGCCTTACAACAACGGAGTCCACGACGACTATGAGGGGCAGCCCCGGCGGGTGGCATACCGACGGCTCGTCGCTGATGACACTCTGGCCGGGTCACGCCACCGATGACGGGGTGGGTTTGCACTACATCGGGACGACACTGCACGAGGACGTCACGATCCGCGAGGGTTCACCGGCCCGGTATGTGGAGCCAGCTGGCGATGGTGAAACCACCGAGATCGTCATGAGCGCTCGGCTGCTCTAAAGGTGTGTTGCCGTGACCGCAGCCACTCTGCGTGGATTCCCAGCCACGCTCGCGCGTCTACTGGCATCGGCGAAGCGCCTTGGGGTGGACACGGAAACGAGCGGGCCGAACTGGGCCAGCGATCAACTTCTGCTGTGCCAACTCCTCAGCCTGGAGAGCGGGCCGGTCTTGGTGCGCAACGTTCACCGGAAGCCGAGCCGCCTCGCAGACCTCATGGCAGACGAGGCAGTGGTGAAGGTGATTCACTACGCGCCCTTTGACCCCCCACCTTCCAGCATCCGAGCACAGCCTGATGCCGCTGCTTCAGCGTCACTTGGGTGTCAAGATCAGCATGGACGCGGCCCGGACTAGCGATTGGCGGCAGCCACGTTGTCCCAGGAGCAACAGACGCCCACCTTGTGGTCACGGGAACTCCAAACCCGTTGAACTACCAATCGACAAGCGGAGCCCAGAGTCCTGCCTTGTCAAAGGTGAAGGTATCGGGTGCTTCTGCCTGCAGATCGATGACCAAACGAAGGTGTGGCGGAGTTCCGGGTGGAGCGACCCGCACGACTCTTGCTTAGAGAGGCCGGAATCAATCAACTCCCTCACGTCGGCTGAGATCGATTGAGGCACCCACCCGAGTGGCGCGCTGCCTCACACGACCAACCAAGCGCAGGCATCCTGTGGATTGTCGGTTGCGGGTTTGATCGCGACGGTGTCCGCCGGGAGAGTCGCCCGAACGCTGCTTCCTAGCTTTCGGTGGTAACGGTGACGGGTTGGTCATCGATCCTGCGATCGCAGGCAGGGATGCGTCGGACGCCATTGACGAGAAAGCGCGCCCGGGCGATCCCATCGCTGCCCGTTGGGACCTCATGAATGGCAGGGTGTCGCTGGCGCGCATTCCCCCTGACTGCACGATTTGCTCCCACGGCGTGGCCTGCTGGGGCGTCACATCGATGGAGGCCAGGTATGTCGCGATCCTGATGTCGAGTTAGACCGAAGGCTGCACGGGCACCCGCAACACACTTCGCGTAAATCATGGTGTGGCGCGTTGCTTTGCAAAGTAGCGAGACGGCTTGCAGGCTGCACCGTATGATGTCCCAGTCCCGGGACGACGAGCCGACTGGGGTAACGGGACGCCACTTCGACGCTTCGCCGGTCGGGAGAGCTCGATGACGTGGGTTCTCGCGTTTGGGGTTCCCCTAGCGACCAAGGATCGCTGGGCAACGTCCGATCTGGGGTCGGCCCTGGATGGCTCAGTGCGTTGGATAGGCGAGGAGGGCCAGCGCCGGTCAGGCGCTTTGATTTGGGTGGGTCCGGCGCGATGCACCTTTTCTCCCCCGAATGCTGAGGTATCCGTCCGAGGCATCCGACGCGAGATCAGCAGGGAGGGCACTGATCCGAGAAACGCGTTGGCAGTGTTCCATCGAAGCCAGCCCAGCGAACAGGACGCATACCCCCGCACGGCACGATTCCACAAAGAACCCACCAGTGGTGCCACCACTTCCCGGGGTCGAATGGCGCTGACTCCAGGATCCTCACAATGCAGCCGTTTCGACACACTCTCGACGCCTTTGCAGAGCGGCAGGCCCCGAGACACCGCGCAGCGACTCAGGAGCGACTATTGCACTCCGGCAGAACGATGCAGGCTAGCGGCCAGCGTCACGAGGCCCCGCAGCATGGCGCTTCGCGTCGGTGCCGCTCCAGCGCTGGAGTCTGTGAGGCGCCACGTGCACACCACAAGAGTGCCCCGGCCCACCCTGCGATTGAACAGGGTGGCGATCGGGTAGTGCAGCCACCCCATGGTGCTGCCTGCGTGGACATGGTGTCGATACTCGGAGGAAAATAGGCCGGCGACCCCAAGTTCGGGGATGAGCCCCTCAAAATCCCAGCCGAGAAGCGGTCCGCCGGGTAAATGGGCGAAGTGACCGTCGCGTCGCAGCCAGGACGTCCGCAACATCCAGTCGGTCGTGAAGCTGGAGGTCGTGCGAAAGGTGATCGGGGGAAACGACCATTGCAGGGGGCCCAGCGCGTCCTCGTCTCCGGCGAGCAGGACGACGGTGCCGCCACCGTGCAGGTTCTGCACCGCGGTGTCGTCGAGGCGCGACGTCAGCCAGATTTTCTCGGCTGACGGTGCGTCACCCACGGGATAGCCCTGGGCGCTGATCACCTGGGCGATAGCATCATCCTGCGTGATGAGCAGGGGATCGCCCAGCTTCTCGGGCTCGGGCCAGGGGAACACCGTGAGTGTGGACTCGTCAGTGGCGAGGACGTCGGCGCTCGTCGGGTCACGAAGTGACGCGCGCAGCGTGACTTGCTCCCCGGTCTGCACGTGAGGTGCGCGCAGGACCCCGTCCTCGGGCCGGACCACCGACCCGCCGGGATGCGCGAGCTCCAGCGTCACGTGTGATCCGGGAGGGGCACCGATGGCCAAGTGGTCGCACTCGATCTGCTCCTCAGCCCAGTACGCCCACCGATCTAGGTGCAAGAGGATGGCGACATCGCCGTTGATCCGAATCAGGGCCGGCAGTCCGGCCTTGGGCCGACGCCACTGGTCAAGCAGCCCGTTGGCCTCCCAATAGACGTCACTGAGCTCGGTCAAGACGTAACCAACGGATTCCCGGCGCAGCGACGACACGGCATACCGCAGTGCCTCGCCTTGCAGGTGCTGGGTCGCCAGGGCCAGGGCTGTGTAGTCGCCGAAGACCTCATCGAGGTGGCTGTCGTGGAAGCGGTCCATCACCCCTGCCGGGACCGCGGGCTCACTGCCCCAACTCGGTCCACGTTGCATCCGTGGGTTGGGTCTGGCAGTGGGGGGATCGGGACAGGGCAGCGCCCAGTTGCCGAGCTCGGAGACGATCAAGGGGCGCGGCGGCGCTTCTATTCCGTCCTCATAGGTTGGCCATTGCCCCCCGACGAACGCTGACACGAACGCGTCCCAACGCCCGCGGTGGTCGGGCAGTGCGGCATAGAAGTGGTAGTCCTCCAGGTCCGTTTCGACGTGGCGGTTGGGCTCGCAGGGGGAGTTGTCGACCACCACCCATCCCTCCGACCGCCCGCGCAGCCAGCGAGCGGTGCCAGTGACCCAATCGCGCTGCGGGGGATCCGCCAGGTCCACCCCCCAGCTCTCGTTGACGACGGACCACGCCACGACGCAGGGGTGGTGCCCGAGTTGGTCGGCCATCTGCTCCATTAAGGTTTTTGCCCCACTGGTGGCCGCCGCGCTGTAGTCGCGCCAATTGGGAACGTCCAGCCAGATCATCAGTCCAAGGCGATCTGCGACGTCGAGGTAGTGCTGGCTGGGCACCTTGAGGTGGTAGCGGATGATCGTGAATCCGGCGTCCCGCGCCCAGGTCAGTTGTTGCTCCACGAGTGCCGGGTCCGGTGAGGTCCAGTCCGTGTCGGGCCAGTAGTCCTGATCGACCAGCCCACGCACCTGCAGCGGTTCGTCATCGAGTAGGAGCTGCGCGCCGCGGAAAGATACGACGCGAAAGCCGACCTGCTGACAAACCCCGTCCAACACCTCGCCAGCAGCATCGAGCAGGCAGGCTCGGACGCGATAGGTGTGCGGACTGTTCGGGCTCCAGCGCGCCGGCTGCGCGACGGTCAACTCCAGCGACTCGTATGCCGCAGGCTCGGCTCGGGTCACCGTGGCCACCACCTCACCGGTCGGCCCTTCCACGGTCACCCGCACTGCCGCAGCCGAGGCCGCCGTGCGTTGGAGACCGACCACGATCGTGCTTCGCTCGGAG
>JBGTGC010000107.1:0-5490 GCA_041746935.1 Dermatophilaceae bacterium | reverse complement strand
GGCGGCCGCCGCCGTCGACCACGCGCGCCGCTGCAGTGCCAGCGCGCTCGAGGCCTACCCCATTGACCCCGAGGGTGTCACCAGCGTGGAACTGCACGTCGGCACCCGCAGCGTCTTCGCTGACGCCGGGCTGACCGAGATACACCAGCCGACCAAGCGACGACGGGTGATGCGCCTCGAGTTCCGCGACACCGAGGGTGCAGCCCGATGAACGAGGTGCTGACCTGGTTGTTTGATGCCGATCCGGCGATCCGGTGGCAGGTCCTTCGCGACCTCACCGACGCATCAGCAACCGAGGTGGCCGCGGAACGCGCTCGGGTGGCCCAGACCGGGTGGGGCAAACAACTGCTGGACCTGCAGGTCGACGGCCAGTGGGCCGGTGGCGCGTGCTTCCCCGGCCCCGACTGGCGACCACCCCAACCTGTCCTCGGCGACCGGGACGGTCAGCCATGGACCGCGACGCTGCCGACCCTGCGGCTGCTTCGCGACCTTGGCATCGACCCGGGCGACCCCGCCGTCCGTACGGCCATCAACGGTGTCCGGGAACACTGCAGGTGGGAGTACGCCGGTGAGCCGTTCTTTGAAGGCGAGGTCGAACCGTGCATCAACGGCGGCGCCGTCGCGGTCGGCGCGTACTTCGGCCAAAACGTCGACCGCGTTGTCACCCGGTTGCTCGGTGAGCAGCTCGACGACGGCGGATGGAACTGCGAAGCAGAGAACGGGTCGACCAGGTCATCGTTCCATTCCACGATCTGCGTATTGGAGGGACTGCTGGAGTACGAGCGTGCCGCAGGGACGACCCCGGTCAGGGAGGCGCGGCAGGTCGGCCAGGAGTACCTGCTCACGCGCAGCCTCTTTCGCCTCGCCAGCACCGGACAGGTCGCCGACCCCGCCTGGCTGCAGTACTCGTTTCCGGTGCAGTGGCACTACGACGTCCTACGCGGACTCGACTACTTCCGCTCGGTCGGCGCCCCTGACCCGCGGCTGTCCGAGGCCGCCCAACAGGTCCGCGCCAAGCAGCAACCCGATGGCCGCTGGCTGCTGGAGAACACCCACCCAGGTCTGGTGCACTTCGAACTCGAAGACGGCGACGGCAACCCGAGCCGCTGGAACACCCTGCGCGCACTCCGCGGCCTGCGCTGGCACGACGACCCCCGAGACTGATCGGCGTTCCCGGTCACCGATCGACAAACGGCACGCCTGGTGCCAGAATGGCACCATGAAGCGAATGAACCTACGCGATGTGCCAGACGAGGTATATCAGGCGTTAGCTGGAGCCGCCCAAGCCAATCGGCAGTCCCTGTCCGCGTTCGTCGTCGAGCGCCTTACTGAGGTTGCTCGCGTGGCAAGACTCGATGACTATGTCGCGTCCTACCAGCCGCCAGCAAGCAGTGGCGTGACCCTAGAAGACGCCGCAGCAGCGGTACGCGAGGTGCGAGAGGCGTCGTGAGTCTGGCTGTAGTCGATGCCTCGGTCTTGGTCGCCTTCTACGCCTCTGATGATCCTCGGCGGGCGAGCGTAGCCACTCGCCTTGCTCTCGGCGAAACACTGTTCGCACCCGCACATCTAGACGCCGAGGTCGTCTCCGCGCTGCGTGGGCTGAGCCGACCAAACACGGCACTACGGGCGGTCGTCCCGGAAGCCTTACACCACTTGGAACGTTTCCCGATTCGACGCATGCCGCTTGCGCCCATGCTGCAGCGCATGTGGGAACTCCGCGACAACGTCACCACCTATGACGCCGCATACGTCGCTCTGGCGGAGCGCCTCGATGGCCCCCTGATCACCTGTGACGCCAAACTAGCCGCGGCCGGCGGCACGCGCTGCACATTTGATCTGATCACCTGACCGCGACCCGGTGAGGGATCCCGTTGCGGCGTGTGCGTCTTGATGTTGGGGTCGGGCATTGCCCGATGCCTGAGCCGGTCCTAACCCCTGGTGGCGCTGGGTCCATTTTTGGAGGTGCTCTATAAGCGCGCTGCTTGTCGGGTACGCCCGATGCTCTACTGATCAGCAAGACCTCACTGCTCAACGCGAGGCACTGTCTGCGTTGGGTGTTGTTCCCGATCGGATCTACGTCGATCACGGCCTGACCGGTACCAACCGCGAACGACCCGGCCTCCGCGAAGCACTGGCTGCCTGTCGCTGCGGTGACACGCTGGTGGTGACCAAGCTGGACCGGTTGGCCCGGTCGCTGCCCGATGCCAGAGCGATTGTTGATGAGCTCACCGTCCGACGGATACGATAAGTTTGGGTGGGTCGGCGTATGACCCGACAGACGCTGGCTCTAGCCGCGTTGTACGCGTGTTTGGGACGCTCAAAGTGGTCGTGGGTCAGTGCGCGATGGTCACGATCGCCTGCTTTGGCGACACGCTGCGCGGGCGGTGCTGCGTTGATCCTTCGCGGCCTCTATGAGCACGTGTCGCGCTCACTCGCCGGGTGCTTGTCATGCTCGGGGCGGTAACTGGGTTCAAGAGCAGCAGTCGATTGGATGGGACGGTCGCGCGGAGTTGGTGACCTGCGTGATCGGCGCACGCCGCTGGCCGGGCGGAGCTGGTGGTCAGGAGCGCGGCGGCAGGAGCTGCGACGGCCCGGTGGGCTCGGCTTCGCCGCGGTCGATGGCGGCGTCATGGCTGGCGCGCGCACGTTGGAGCAACTCCATTAGCTCCTCCTCGTCGCGCGCCTTCTGCCGATACTTCGGTCCCAGTGCGACGATCTGGTCGCGCTCAGCGAGCAGCAGCCTATAGATCCGCTCTCGCTCGGCGTGGTCTTGGGTGTACTCGGAATCGAGATAGGCAATGGCGTGGCGGCGGGCGTTGCCGATCGCGGTGCGCGCTTTGCCGGCTGGGCTGTAGAGCGAGGCGAGGACGGTGACCACGAGAACGCCGAGGATGACGCTCAGCGAGACGCTAGTGCTGATCTCGGTCACCGGGATCGGGTCGCCCTGGTTAATGAAGGCGACATTGTTCTCGTGTAGGGCGTGCAGGATCAGCTTGACGCCGATGAAGGCGAGGATGATCGCCAAACCGTAGGAGAGGTAGATCAACCGGTCCAACAGGCCCTCGATGAGGAAGAACAGCTGGCGCAGCCCCAGCAGTGAGAACGCCACGGCGGTGAAGATCAGGTAGGTGTCCTGCGTCAGCCCGAAGATGGCCGGGATGGAGTCGAGGGCGAAGAGGATGTCGGTGCCGCCGATGGCCACCATGACCAGCAGCATCGGAGTCATGGCCCGCTTGCCATCGTGGACGGTAAAGAGCTTGTCGCCGTCGTAGTGCTCGGTGGTGTGGATCACCTTGCGCGAGAGCCGCACCACAAAGTTATTGGCGGTCTCTGACTCCTCGTCCTCCGACTTGAGCATGTTGCCTGCCGTCAGGATGAGGATCAGGCCGAACAGGTAGAAAACCCAGGCGAAGGAATTGATGAGGGCGGCACCGAGGAAGATGAAGCCGGTGCGTGCCACCAGGGCGAAGGCGATACCGAATAGCAACACCTTCTGCTGGTCCTCACGCGGGACCCGGAAGCTGGACATGATGATGAGGAAGACGAATAGGTTGTCGACCGAGAGTGCCTTCTCGGTGACGTAGCCGGCGAAGTACTCCGCACCCGGTGTGGCCCCACCAAACGTCAGGACGCCGAGACCGAACAGGATCGCGATGCCCACGTACAGCGACGACCAGATCGCCGCCTCGCGCAACGTGGGCACGTGGGCCTTGCGCACGTGGAAGTAGAAGTCGAAGAGCAGCAGGCCCACGATGCCAGCAATCGTCAGCCCCCACACGAGGAGAGAAACGCCCATGACTCAGTCCTTATCGTCTGGGCCGCGAAGCGGATATGGCGCGCCCGCTACTGGCCTGCTTGTTTAAGCCTGAGGGTGGCGCGGTGGATGCCCCGCGCCAGTTCCTGTGGACTCCCGAACTCGCTGACTCTAGTCGCTGACCCGGGCCCAGCAGGCCTTGCGTTGCCTCGAGGCGCCACCTCCGGGTGGAGGGCAGTACCCGAAGGCTGAGCGCCCCAAGGACAACCAGGGCCACAAACTCGGCGAGGTCACCGAGCAGGGACAAGGGCCAGGTCCACTGTGAGTCATCCATCAGACGCCCCCGTATGCCCAGCGGGTGCCGGGCGATCGGAGGTTTCCCCCACCGCCCCGAAGCCAGAGCGGCCGAAGCGCCGGGTCGGGCACAGCCGACCGAGATGACGGTGCATCGTGAGCGGGGTACTCCCCTCACACACATGGTCCGCAACTGTCCAAGATCACCGACAACCCCAGCACCACAGGTGGAGGCGACACCCCGCCCGGGCCCGTGATCGACCACGACCCACGACAAGGGCATCAACCGCGAGGACCGGGACGGTCCCGAGCAGCCCCGAACCTAACGGGCTACTGGTCTTTGGGACTGGAGCGTGCCCCCGACTAGGAACCGCCACCGGTCATCGATCCCTGACTGCGAACAGTTCTGTCGTAGGTGTTCGTCTTGATGCGTTCAGCTCGCCCTTCACACCTGGGTGCGATGCCACATCCGCCGCAAGACCAAAAAAACGATAGCGCCTAGGGCAACCGCAGGCACGACAACAAGACTGACAGTGACCGTTGTGAAATCACCGTGGAGTGCCGCAACAGTCAAAGCGGGGGCGCAAGCAAAGACCACAAAGCCCACAAACGCAAACGCCACGGGTATGTCCCACCTGTCGGTGAAGCAGCCGACGACGAAGAAGACACCGCCTATCACCCACCCGTAAGCCATAAGACGAGCGCCGCCGCCCATGCCCGACCCCAACAGAGTCCCAATCCACCACCATTTTTCGAGTGTGATCAGCGATGACACGTTCCGGATCCTTTGATGGCTGTCATTTTCGGAGGTGGCTGCATGCGATGTCAGGAATCGTGTTCATGCGTTCCCGGACGGGGACCGCCATCCCCAATCGGTGAACGACGGCGTCTGCGGTGGCGGTCGCGCGGATACCAGGATCATCACCGCATGGCGTTCGTCCTGCGGGACGTGTCGGCGCGGGCGAGCCGACGCCCGCTGCATACCGGCTCCCTTCTGTGTCAACCGGCCCTTGTGAGGGACTTGGGATGGTTGGTCTTCCAGAGTTACGCGGTTCCGAACGCTCAACAGGAGAGGGCACTCCTTCATGATGCGTTCGTTCTCGGTGCGACCCGGCCGCGAGCGAGGCCGGTCAGCGGCCGATCACATAGCCGAGTGCCAGCAGGCTGACGAGCAGATGCAGCCCGAGCAGGACGACGAGTGGCACCGCGACTGGGCCGGGTCGACCGGCCACCGCGTATGCCGTGGACGCGCCGGATTAGTGCGAGCCTAGGCTGGTGGTCGAGGTGTCCGTGGGCCTTGGCCCACGCAGCGCCTCCACGGCCTGTGCGGTCGACTGGGCGACTCGAACGAGACTAGGTCCGAGCACGGGTCGGCCGGGTCCTCCGGCGCCGACGCGGGGTCGAGCTCAAGGACGAGCACGTCGGCCCGCACCATCGCCTGA
>JBGTGC010000106.1:0-14889 GCA_041746935.1 Dermatophilaceae bacterium | reverse complement strand
CAGCGACCCCTTGCCCCGGCACGCCGTGGCGGCGATGAGCGTGGCCGACGTCGAGTTGCGACTGCGCACGACGCTGGCCGAGCTGACCACGCGCCTGGAGATGAAACCCGGCTCGCCGATGGCCGGTGCCGCCGCCGAAGTGTTTGCCCGACGCCGTGTCAACACCTCGTGGGGTATGCCGACCGGCATGCCGACCCGAGCCTCGCGCGTCATCGAGCTGGCGGGCTCGGTCATCACTTTGAGCGACATGGGGTTGCAGGACGGCATGCAGTCGGTGGACTCGAGCAGCACGCAAGGTCGGGAGATGGTGCTGCGCCGCTTGCACGACGAGGCCGCCGCGGCGTTGAGCGTGGCGACCAACGTGGCCGCGATCCACTACGCCGGCTGGGTGTAGCAGCCGGCGCAGTTCAACGGTTCAGAAGGGTTGTTCTCAGTCGAGGACGGCCGAATAGACCGTCATCGTGCGCTCGGCGATCGACTCCCAGGAGAAGTCGCCGATGGCGCGCTTGCGCCCGGCTTCACCCATCGACCGGGCTCGCGCGGGGTCGCTCAACGCCTCGTTCAGCGCCGAGGCGAAGTCATTGACGTAGGTGTCTTCGTCAACCGGCGTGCCCGTGCCGTCGTCCTTCTGCTCGATCGGCACCAACCAGCCGGTCTCGCCGTGCACGACGACCTCGGGGATGCCCCCGGTGGCAGTGGCGACGACGGAGGCACCACAGGCCATGGCTTCGAGGTTCACGATGCCCAGGGGCTCATAGACCGAGGGACACATGAAGACGGTCGCGTGCGACAGGATCGCGACGACCTTTTCGCGCGGCAGCATCTCGGCGATCCAGATCGTCGCGCCTTCACGCTCACCGCGCAGCTCATCGACCAGCGCCACGACCTCGTCCTTGATTTCGGGGGTGTCGGGTGCCCCGGCTAGCAGCACGATCTGGGTGTCTTCGGGGATCTGACGCAGCGACTTCAGCAGGAACGGCAGCCCCTTCTGGCGGGTGATCCGGCCCAAAAAGACCACGCTCGGAACGTCTGGGTCGATGCCGTGCTCAGCCAAGACGGCCTTGGCGGCGTCACTGGTGTCGGGCTGCCACAGGTCGGAGTCGATGCCGTTGTGCACGACCTTGACCTTGTCGGGGTCGAGGTCGGGATAGCTCTTGAGCACGTCCTTGCGCATCCCTTCTGAGACGGCGATAACGGTGGCTGCGGCTTCATATGAGGTCTTCTCAACGTAACTCGACAGCCGGTATCCGCCGCCCAACTGCTCGGCCTTCCACGGACGCATCGGCTCCAACGAGTGCGCGGAGATAACGTGCGGCATACCCCCGACGAGCGAAGCAAGGTGCCCACCGAAGTTGGCGTACCACGTGTGGCTGTGCACGATCTCGGGCTTCGCGGACACCACGTCTGCAGCGATGGTGAGGTCGACGCCGAGGGTGCGAAGCGCCGCATTGGCCTCCACCAGCTGCTCCAGCGGCGGATAACCCATCGTGCCTGGCTCATCGACCGGCTCGTCGAACGCTCGAACGTTGACATCGAGATCGCCGCGAGCGCGCAGCGCCCGGGTGAGCTCGGCCACGTGCACGCCGGCGCCGCCATAGATGTTCGGTGGGTATTCGCGGGTCAGGATGTCGATAAGCACCCACTCACGCTATAGGCATACGGGCATCGGCACTACCCGTCGTCGCAGATGGCGCGGCGACACTCGTTGCGCCGGAGCCACCACTCCTCGCGTGGACCCGGCGTCCTGCCCTAGGTTGGTCCCATGGCGAACTCCCCAACGAAGCGGCCCAAAGTTCTTGCGATCGTCCTGGCGGGCGGAGAGGGCAAGCGCTTGATGCCGTTGACGGCCGACCGCGCCAAGCCCGCCGTGCCGTTCGGTGGCATCTATCGGCTGATCGACTTCGCGCTGTCCAACATCGTCAACTCCGGCTACCTGCGCGTGGTCGTACTGACCCAGTACAAGTCGCACAGCCTGGACGCGCACGTCACCAAGACGTGGCGTATGTCGACGCTCCTGGGCAACTACGTGGCACCTGTGCCCGCTCAACAGCGTCTGGGCAAGCACTGGTTCGCCGGCAGCGCGGACGCGATCCACCAGAGCATGAACCTGATCCACGACGAGAAGCCGGACATCGTGGTGGTGGTCGGGGCCGATCACGTCTATCGCATGGACTTTTCCCAGATGGTCGCTCAGCACATCGAGACCGGTGCTGGGGTGACGGTGGCCGCGATCCGTCAGCCTCGATCGGAAGCTGACCAGTTCGGGGTCATCGATGTCGACAGCGACGACCAGCGCAAGATCGCACAGTTCCTGGAGAAGCCGTCCGACCCGCCCGGACTGCCTGACTCCCCCGATGAGGTGTTGGCCTCGATGGGCAACTACGTCTTCAACGCCGACGTGTTGGGGCAGGCGGTCAAGGACGACGCCGACCTCGAGGGCTCCAAGCACGACATGGGCGGCGACATCGTGCCGGCGTTCGTGGCTCGCGGGGAGGGCTGGGTCTATGACTTCAAGGACAACGAGGTGCCGGGCTCGACCGACCGCGATCGCGGCTACTGGCGTGACGTCGGGACGATGGATTCCTACTACGACGCCCACATGGACCTGATCTCGGTGCACCCGGTCTTCAACATGTACAACGAGGAATGGCCGATCCTGACCAACTACGGCTGCGCCGCCCCCGCCAAGTTCGTGCACGGCTCGCAAGACCGCGTGGGCACGGCCATCGACTCGGCCATCTCCCCCGGCGTCGTGATCAGTGGCGCGACCGTGTCTTCCTCGGTGCTCTCACCCCGGGTCAAGGTCCACAGTTTCAGTTCCATCACGGGGTCAGTGCTGCTCGACGCCGTCGTGGTGAACCGCCACTGCACCATCAAAAACGCCATCATCGACAAGGAGGTCGTGATCCCCGAGGGCACGTCGATCGGCGTCGACCACGATCATGACCGTGAGCGCGGCTTCACCGTGACCGAGTCGGGGCTCACCGTGGTGGGCAAGGGCACGATCATCGAAGCACCTGAAGGGGCCGTCGACGCCGAGGCGGAAGATCCCGCCCGCTAGAAGCCCATCGCGTGGAAGCCGCCGTCGACGTGCACGATCTCGCCGGTGGTCCGCGGGAACCAGTCAGACATGAGGGCGACGCAGGCCTGCGCGGCGGGCACGGGGTCGCGCACGTCCCAGCCGAGCGGCGCGTGGTCGTCCCACTTCGCGAACTGCTCGAACTCGGGTATGGAGTTGGCTGCCGTGGTCGAGACCGGACCGGCGGCGACGAGGTTGCTGCGGATGCCCTTGGGTCCGAGGTCGCGGGCCAGATAGCGGCTGGTCGACTCGAACGCGGACTTCGCAACGCCCATCCAGTCGTAGACCGGCCAGGCGTAGCTGGCGTCGAAGGTCAACCCGACGATGCTGCCGCCGGGCCCCATCAGCGGCAGCGCCCCCACGGCCAAACCCTTCAGGGAGTATGCCGAGATCTGCAGAGCAGTGGCGACGTCTTCCCACGGTGCGCCCAGGAAGTCGAAGGCACCCTTGGGGGCGAAGCCGATCGAGTGCAGGACACCGTCGAGGTGATCGACGTGCTCACCGACGCGCGCCGCGAGGGAATCCAGATGCTCGGCGTTGCTCACGTCCAGCTCGACGATCTTCACCGGCTCCGGCAGTCGTCGGGAGATGGTCTCGGTGATCCGCATCGTGCGGCCAAACGACGTCAACACCACTTCGGCGCCCTGCTCTTGGGCCATCCGCGCCACGTGGTAGGCGATCGAGGAGTCCTTCAGGACGCCGGTGATCAGCAACTTCTTGCCTTGCAACAACATCGATTGCCCTTCGTGGGTCGGTGTTTGAGGGTGGTGAGTGCGAGTGGCGTGCGGAGTCAGTGTCCCATTCCCATACCGCCGTCCACGGGAATGACAGCCCCGGAGATGTATGCGGCGGCAGGGCTGGCGAGGAAGGCCACGGCGTCGGCGACCTCTTGGGCTTGGGCGAATCGGCCGGCCGGGATGGCCGACAGGTATGCCTTGCGGCGCTCTTCGGACAGGGCAGCGGTCATCTCGGTCTCGATGAACCCGGGGGCGACGACGTTGGCGGTGATCCCGCGGGCGCCTAGCTCACGAGTGATCGAACGAGCCAGACCGACCAGGCCAGCCTTGGAGGCGGCGTAGTTCGCCTGGCCCGGAGCGCCATACAGTCCGACGATCGACGACACCAGGATGATCCGGCCGTGACGGGCGCGGATCATGCCCTTCGCAGCCCGGCGCGCGCAGCGGAAGGCACCGGTCAGGTTGGTGTCCACCACGTCGGTGAACTCCTCGTCGCTCATCCGCATGAGCAGAGTGTCTTTGGTGATGCCGGCGTTGGCCACCACGACGTCGATGGTGCGGCCCAACATCTGCTCGGCCTGCGTGAAGGCGGCGTCGACGCTGGCCGAGTCGTCGACATGACACATCACGCCGCGCAGGCACTCCGGAGGCTCACCGCTGCGGTGGGTGATCACCACGTCGTCACCTTGAGCGGCGAAGGTGCGGGCGATAGCCAGCCCGATGCCGCGGTTGGCCCCGGTGACCAGCACCGCTCGGGGTGCTACGTTTTGCGGTTCGTTCAAGGGTGCCTGAGTCACCCGCATACCGTAGCCGTACGATTGATAAATGCCCACTGAAAGTCGCCCGCAGGCCGTGACTACGGCCCGTCGCTCGCGTCGCGAGGACCGCAACGGCCGGATGAAGAACTACCTGATCGCCATGAGCATCCGGATCGCTTCGTTCCCCTTGGCGGTCTGGGCGTTGAGCACGGGCCACATCGTCATCGGTTCAATCCTGGCTGGCGCAGCGATCCTGCTGCCCTCGTTTGCCGTCATGTTGGCCAACAACGTTGATCAACGGCAGAGTGACTCCATGCTGACTTCCCCCGTTCGCGCTCTGCCACCCACGCCGCGCCACGACGAGCTGTGAGTCGCAGCGGCCGCGAGGTCGTGTGCAGCGCTAAAGCGTGCCGGTCCACCGCGACCCATGCCGTCATCTGGCGTAACCCGAAACTGCATACCCGGGCCCGCCGCAAGATCTGGACTGCCTGCCCGGATCACGTCGAGACCCTACGCACTTTCGTGGACCTGCGGGGCTTTCTCATCGAAGTGATCCCGGTGGAGGATCTGCAACCGGACCGCGACGGCTGACATGCCGTGATCGCTGTCCTGACCCGGCCTCGCTGGCTGCTGTACCTGGTTCTGGCGGTGATCTTCGCGGTTGCCGCAGTGTTGCTTGGCCAGTGGCAATACGGTCGCCACGAAGCCAAGGTCGAGCGCCGCGACACCATCGAGACGAACTACGCAGCTGACCCCGTTTCGCTGCTGAGTGTGTTGGACGGCCCTGATGAGACGTTCGAATCAAGCGACGACTGGACCCGGGTGCAGGTCACCGGGCGATACCGCCCCGAGGATGAACTACTCGTGCGCAACCGCCCCTACCGCAGTGTCTTTGGGTATGAGGTGCTGGTCCCGTTCGAGGTCGACGGTCTCGGCGCTGCCGGTGCTGACCTGTTGGTGAACCGGGGCTGGGTCGAGAACGCGCGCAACGCCGCGACGCTGCCTGACGTGCCTGCCCCGCCGACCGGCGACGTGACGATCACGGGGTGGCTGCGGCCCTCGGAGGAAGACTTGGGCCGAGACCTCCCAGCCGGGCAGCTGGCCTCGATTAACCTCGACCGGGCGCAAGACGCGCTCGGGGTTGGCCTGTTCGGTGCCTATCTGGCGCTTGAGTCTGAGGCTGGAGACACGCCGGTGCGAACAAGACCTGCGGCGGCTGACCCGCCGGATACAGGCTTGGGAGTCAACTTCGCCTACGCCCTGCAGTGGTGGCTTTTCTCCCCTATCGGGATCGTCCTGGTTGTGGTGATGGCAAGACGTGAGAGCCGCGACAAGGCAGACGCCGACCCCGATACCCCCGCCCGACCGACGCCGGTCAAGGCCAAAGTCGGAGCCAAGAAGAAGCGCATCTGGGACGACGAAGACTTCTGAGTGGCGTCTAAGCAGTCGGTGCGCCGGAACGAGAGAACTGGGTTTCGTACAACATTTGATACATCCCACCCCGCTCAAGCAATTCACCGTGCGTCCCTTGCTGCACGACACGGCCACGATCCAGGACCACGATGGTGTCGGCGTCTCTCACGGTCGACAATCGGTGGGCAATCACGATGGACGTGCGACCCGAAAGCGCCTCATCCAACGCCCGCTGGACCGCTAACTCAGACTCGCTATCCAGGTGTGCGGTGGCTTCATCGAGCACCACGACCGAGGGTGATTTCAGCAGCAATCGCGCAATAGCGAGGCGCTGCTTTTCCCCACCAGACAGGCGGTGACCGCGATCCCCGAGCACTGTGTCCAGGCGGTCAGGGAGGTTGTCCACCAAATTCCAGACCTGAGCGCCGCGCAAAGCAACTTCCATCTGCTCTTCGGTGGCCTCCGGGGAGGCATAGAGCAGGTTCGCACGGATGGTGTCGTTGAACATGTGCGCTTCTTGGGTGACGACCCCCACGGTGTCGCGCAGCGAGTCGAACGATGCATCGCGCAGATTGATGCCCCCGATGCGCACGCTGCCTTTCACCGGGTCGTAGAGCCGGGAGATCAGCGTGGTGAGCGTCGACTTGCCGGCCCCGCTGGGACCGACAAGCGCCACCATTGAGCCGGCCTTGATGTCGAGATCGATGTCGAAGAGCACCTGACGCCGGTCCAGCGACTCGGCGTCGGGTCGCAACTCCAGCGATGAGATAGCGACCTCATCGGCAGCGGGATAGGTGAAGTCAACCCCTTCGAGCCGTATGCCGACCATGCCGTCCGGTATCGCGACGGGGTCTTTGGCCTCGGCGACGAGGGGCTCCAGGTCGAGGATTTCGAAGATGCGCTCGAAGGACACCAACGCGGTCATGATGTCGACCCGGGCATTAGAAAGCGCGGTCAGCGGGCCGTAGAGCGAGCCCAGCAGCAGGGACATGGCCACGAGCTTGCCCACAGTGAACGTGTCACTGGAGATTGCCAACAGTCCCCCGAATCCGTAGACCAAAGCGGTGGCCAGCGACGCCACCAGGCCGAGGCCCGCGGCGAAGACGACGCGGTTGACCGAGATAGCGACCCCGGCGTCACGCACTCCTTGCGCGCGCTCGGCATACTCATCAGCTTCGGTCTGTGGCCGTCCGAACAGGCGAACCAGCATCGCGCCGGCGACGTTGAACCGCTCGGTCATCCGCGAGGCCAACTCGGAGTTAAGGTTCATCTGCTTGCGGGTCAGCGTCGAGAGTCGCCGTCCCATAAAGGAAGCCGGGACGAGGAAAAGCGGCAGCAGCAAGACCGCTGGGAGGGTGATCTGCCAGGACAAGCTCACCAGCGTGATTCCTACGAAGGTCAGCGTGACGACGTTACTTACCAGACCGGACAGGATCGAGGTGAAGGCAGTTTGGGCCCCGATGACGTCGGTGTTGAGGCGGTTAACCAGTGCGCCGGTTTGCGCGCGGGTGAAGAAGGCGATGGGCTGCCGCAGCACGTGACCGAAGACTTGGGTCCGGAGGTTGAGAATGAGGCCTTCTCCGATGCGAGAGGAATACCACCGGGTGACGACCACAAGCAGAGCTCCGATGACTGCCAGTACCGCCACGGCCGAACCGAGTCCGATGACGACGCCTCGGTCCTCCTCGCGCACCCCTTCGTCGATGATCCGCCCCAGCAGCAGCGGGGTGGCGACGACCAGGGACGCGCCAAAGATCGTCAAGATCAAGAAGACGATGATCTCGCGCTTGAACGCCGCGCCGTAGGTCAACACCCGGCGTGCAGTGCCCTTTTGCAGCGTCTGCTTGGTCACGCTCTTGTCTTTCCCGAACATCCGGAAGACCGGTCCCCCGCTAAAACCCGTACCCATCGTCATACGCACAACCACGCTTTCCTCGTCGGCGGATCAACGCCGCAGGTGCGGGGTGCTATTCCGGGATGCCGACCTGCGGACAATGGGGTTGAGAGGGCTGGCGCGAACCCTGCGTCGACTGAATTGGAGTTGGCCTGTTCCGGCTACGCCTGAGTCATGTCACGACTGAGCCGGATCACCGCCGATGCGTCGGTTTGCCACGGCAAGCCGGTGGCCCGCGGACTGAGGTATCAGGTTCAGATGTTGCTCGAGTTGCTCGCTTCGGGAATGTCAGTGGACGAGGTCCTAGATGTACTGACGATTACCCCGATCTGGAGCGGGACGATCTACTTGCGGCGCTGGAGTTTGGGGGCGCTGGCCGCTCGGCCGTATGGAGAAAGTCGCTGTAGGTATAAGGGCAATGCCACTGGGTAGTCACTCCGGGTTAGACAAAGCCGATTGGCGGCGCTGTGACGCACGTGTTCGTCGGAGCAGAATGCAGCGGCGCGTGAGCCTGGCCGGCGTCTTGGGTCAAGCGACGGTGTGCAGTTCGAACCGCAGGCCGAGGGCGCTTGTGACTTTCAGAATGGTCGACCACGTCCGGTTGCTGTCGGCTGAGAGTGCCTTGTATAGGCCGTCCCGGCTCATGCCCACTCGCCGGGCAAGTTCGCTCATGTTCTGCGAACGGGGCGATGACGCCCAAGGCCCGGGGGATAGCGCTCGGATCCTCGGCCGACTCCTGGAGTGCGATCTCCAGGTACGTTGCGACGTCGTCGAGGTCTTCAAGGGGGCGCGGTGCTGCCAGCGGGGGAATGGGCCGAGAACGCTGTCTGGGCCATAGGCTGTCGACAGTCACCCCCAAACGACCGTCAGTGGAGGAACCCTATGTGCCGAGTGCTCGCGTTCATCGGGCCGGAGACCCCGCTGGAGAATCTGCTCCTTACGCCCACGAACAGCCTGGTCAACCAGGCCCTGGACCCTGAAGCCCACCCGGAGCTTCAGTTGGCCGGGTGGGGGTTCGGCGCTTGGAGCGAGCACCTCTTGAAGCCGGAGGACCCGTTCATTTACCGCCGGCCCATGTCCGCCTTCTACGATGACAACCTTCCGCGCATCGTCCCGAGCCTCCAGGCCAGCACGATGCTTGCCCACGTCCGGGCTGCCGCCTACGACGCGAAGGTCGTGCTGGCCGACGAGAACTGCCACCCCTTCTCGTTCGCCAAGACCCCGTGGATCGTCGCACAGAACGGCTACCTGCCGAATTGGCAGCTTTTACAGCGGGAGCTTCTGCAGCACTGCAAGGACATCTACCTGGAGCAGATGCGGGGCTCCACGGACACGGAGTTCCTGTACGTGCTCCTGCTTTCACTGCTGCAGGGCGACAGCGATGAGGACGTCCAGCGTGCGGTCCAGGAGATGGTCGCCCTGATCGCCGCAGCGATGGAGGATCTCGACCTCCCGGGCCTGACCAAGCTGAAGATGGCGCTGGTGTCCCCGAACCGCATCATCGGGGTCAACACTGGTCTGGGACTGCGCGGAGAGAGGAATCCGAGCGGTGACTGGAAGGAGCTGCGCGAGTCCGGCCCGGGCACGGACGACTTCGACCTCTCCATGCTCTTGGAGCCGATGTATCTCTTGATGGGTCGCAACTTCGAGAAGCACGAGAGGACCTACGACTTCGAGACGTGCGATGAGGAAGAGGCGACAGGGGCCATCTTCGCCTCCGAGGCCCTGACTGATGACACCGACGGCTGGTCGTACCTCGGGTTTGGCGAGATCGTGTTCCTCAACAACGACGGCGAACGGGTGACCAAGACCGTCAACACGCTGTCGGTGTAGGCGCGAAAGGCGCCCACTGCATCGACTCGTGTAGATCCGTCGCCGTGGGCGAAATGGGGCATCTCCACGGCGTGCTGGGATACGTCCTATCTGCTGTCGGGGCTACCAGGCTTTGACGTCTGATTGTTCACCCAAGTTCATTCAGCCGCTCAGGCCAGTTCGATGAGTTCCTGGTAGTCCCGGCCGTAGAGGTCTTCAACTCCATCAGGGAGCAGCAATACGCGCTCGGGCTCAAGGGCGCTGACGGCGCCCTCATCGTGCGAGACGAGCACAACGGCACCGCTATAAGACCGCAGCGCGCCAAGCACCTCCTCGCGAGAGGCGGGGTCGAGGTTGTTGGTGGGCTCATCGAGCAGCAATACGTTGGCGGCGGAAACGACGAGCATGGCCAATGCGAGACGGGTCTTCTCCCCACCGGACAGCACCCCAGCCGGCTTCAACACGTCTTCACCGGAAAACAGGAAGGACCCGAGCACCTTACGGGTCTCCGTCTCGTCAAGATCAGGAGCAGCCGTCTTCATGTTGGCCAGCACCGAGCGCTTGACGTCGAGAGTCTCGTGTTCCTGGGCGTAGTAGCCAAGTTTGAGGCCGTGGCCGGGCTGCACCTCACCGGTGTCGGGTTTGTCAAGCCCGGCAAGCAAGCGCAGGAGCGTAGTCTTACCGGCGCCGTTGAGCCCAAGCACGACCACCTTCGAGCCTCGGTCGATGGCGAGGTCCACGTCGGTGAAGATCTCCAAGGAACCGTAAGAACGGGACAGCCCCTCGGCAGTCAATGGCGTCTTGCCGCAGGCAGCCGGCGTCGGGAAGCGCAGTTTGGCGACCTTCTCCACCGCCCTCTCCCCCTCTAGGCCCGCCATCATCTTCTCCGCGCGCTTGATCATGGACTGCGCAGCGGTGGCCTTGGTCGCTTTGGCACGCATCTTCTCGGCTTGCGCCATGAGAGTCTGCGCCTTCTTCTCTGTGTTTGAGCGCTCACGGTGACGGCGACGCTCGTCGTTCTCACGCTGAGTGAGGTATCGCTTCCAGTCCATGTTGTAGATGTCCAGCTCGCCGCGGTTGGCATCCAGATAGAACACCCGGTTGACGACGGTCTGGATCAGCTCGACGTCGTGCGAAATGATTAGCAGCCCGCCCGGATAACCCTTGAGGTATTCGCGCAGCCACACCACGGAGTCGGCGTCGAGGTGGTTGGTGGGCTCATCGAGCAGCAGCGTGCTCGCACCGGAAAACAGGATCCGAGCCAACTCAATCCGGCGACGCTGCCCACCAGACAGCGTCCCCAACGGCTGCCCAAGCACTCGCTCCTCCAGCCCGAGACTGTTGGCGATGGACGCGGCTTCGGACTCGGCGGCATACCCACCGCGTGAGGTGAATTCGCCCTCGAGTCGTCCGTAACGGGCCATCGCCTTATCGCGGTGCACTTCATCGGCACTGGCCATCGCTTCTTCGGCCACGCGCATGTTGCGCAGCACCGAGTCGAGCTCGCGGGCGCTGAGTATGCGATCACGACCCAATTCCGAGAGGTCCCCGGTGCGGGGGTCCTGCGGGAGGTAGCCGATGTCGCCGCTGCGGGTCACCGACCCACCAGCCGGCTCGGCGTGACCGGCCAACACCTTGGTCAGCGTCGTCTTGCCCGCGCCATTGCGGCCGACCAAGCCCACCCGATCCCCAGGGGCGACACGAAAAGTGAGGTCGTCCAGCAAGAGGGTCGAGCCCGCGCGAAGTTCGACGCCGGAGGCAACGATCACGGCGTGTGCTCCTTCAAGAAGTGGGTTGTGGCCAGAGAGGCGACCTCAGTCTACGCGGCGGTATCGTAACCTCGGCCCAATTCGTCTAACGCACGGAGCACCCATGACCTTCCGCGAGAACGCCAACCTGAAGACCAACCAGGTTCGGCGGGGCGGTGGCGGGGGTCGCCGCTCAGGCCCTGGGGGCGGCAGTATGGCCGCTGGTGGCGGCGTCGGCGGGATCCTGCTGCTCATCCTCTACCTCGTCTTCGGAGGTGATGCGGGAAGTCTCGGCGGCGGCACCGGGCCCGGGTCGGCGACGGGCAGCAACTGGAACTACGACTCTCGGTATGTCGAGCCCGCCGGAGCGCTCGACCAAGACAACGCGAAGGACCCCTTCCCGGAATGCAAAACGGGCGCGGACGCCAACGAACGGGTTGACTGCCGGATGGTCGGCACGGTCATTAGCGTCCAGGACTACTGGAGCAAGGCCTACAACGGCTACGAGCCCGCGCAGACGGTCCTCTTTGACGGCAGCACCAACACGGGTTGCGGCGCGGCCGACAGCAGCGTCGGACCGTTCTACTGCCCGGTGGATTCGACGATCTATCTCGACGTCACCTTCTTCAACCAACTCGAAGCTCAGCTCGGTGCCGACGGCGGCTCGCTGTCGCAGATGTACGTCGTTGCTCACGAATACGGGCACCACATTCAGAACCTGACCGGCGCGTTGGCTCGCTCGCAGCAGGACCGTCAAGGCCCTGAATCCGGAGCCGTGCGGGTCGAACTACAGGCCGACTGCTTCGCAGGAGTCTGGGTCGCCAACGCCTCCGAAACGGTCGATGAGGGCGGACAAGCCCTCCTCGAGCCAGTCACCGATGAGCAGATTCAGTCCGCCCTGTCCGCAGCGTCCGCCGTTGGTGACGACCGCATCCAGAAGCAAGCCACGGGCCGCATCAACCCCGACGTCTGGACCCACGGCTCAGCCGACCAACGCCAGAAGTGGTTTCTCGCCGGCTACGAGTCCGGTGACCCCAACTCCTGCGACACCTTCAACACCAACGATCTCTAGGACGGTGGCACTGCAGAGGCGCCTAGATTCTGAATTTCGCCGTTGTCCAGATGGGTGCACTATGACGCGTTGGAGACGGAGATGGCGATTGCCGAAGCTCGAGTGTGAACCTCGCGTAGAACAGACATCCGCGGATCTGGGATGTCGAAGAACTCGCGGCATGGAAGGGCATCCAGTCCGCGCAGTGCCGGTTCGCCGCGCACCGCAGCCACCAGCGCCCGGTCTCCGCCGTGAACTACCCCTGAGCTACCTCTGTCTTGAGTGATCGCGCTGGCACGGTCGATGACCGTGCTGACTAAGCCGTCGCGTTGATTCGCCCGGCGGCGCGAGTAGCGTTGCTGCGACCAACCGCCGGCGGCTGTCCGCGATTGGACATAGCGAGTGCCGCACTTGTGAGCGACAAGCTTTTCGTTCTCGACGAAGCCGACGGCATACCCGCCCCGGCGGATCAGGATGATCGCAAACGTATCAGGCGGCGCAGACCATTCGACGAGGTCGGGCGGGAGCGTTACGGCTGGGCTCCATGACGTGAATGTGGCCCAAGCGCCGTTCGGTGCTGTCACCCGATACGCCGCACCATCAACAGACCACGTCGGCTCGCCGTGACGTTCGGTGAAGCCAGCAACCCAGCGCTCAAGCCGATCGCGGGGTACGTCGATCTGGCGCGGTTCAGTCACTCAGACGTTGAAACCCAGAGCGCGCAGTTGGTCGCGACCGTCGGGGGTGATCTTGTCGGGGCCCCACGGCGGCATCCAGACCCAGTTGATCCGATAGCTGGCGGCCAATCCTTCAAGCGCCTGGCCCACCTGCTCCTCGATGACGTCGGTCAGCGGGCAGGCGGCACTGGTCAGGGTCATGTCGATGACGGAGTGGGCCTGTGCGTCGACGGTCACCCCGTATATCAGGCCGAGGTCGACGACGTTGATCCCCAGCTCGGGGTCGACGACATCGCGTAGGGCCTCTTCGACATCAGCCACATTGGGAGGGGTCATGGTCTCGCTCATCGGTCAGCCTTTCGGGAGTGTGGTTCAGGATCTCACGTCTACAGAAGATGGAGGGGCAGCGACAGTTGCGATGTCGCACCCAGCCTGGGCCAAAGCATCGAGGTATGCGGTCCAGCCCAACAGGGCGCACTTGACGCGGGCCGGGTACTTCGCGACACCGGCCAAGGCCACAGCATCGCCGATCTGCTCCGCCGTGCCGGCATCCTTGCCTCGGGAGGTCAGCATCGCCTTCACGTGGCCGTAGGTGTCAAGCGTTTCGGCCACGGGAAGACCGATACACTCTTGCGCCAAGATCGACGTCGAAGCCATCGAGATGCTGCAGCCCAGCGCGTCATACGACAGGTCGGACAGCACCGGCACCCCATCGGCTTCGCCGAGGTGGACACGCAACGTCACCTCGTCGCCGCAGGTCGGGTTGATGTGGTGCACCTCGGCACCGAAACCCTCACGGAGCCCAGCACCCACGGGGCGCTTGGAGTGATCGAGGATCAACTCGCCATACATATCCATCAGCAATCCCCTAGACGCTTACGCCGAAGACAGCGGGCACTTCGTCGAGCACGGCCACAAAGGCATCGATCTCGTCGGTGGTCGTGTAGATGCCGAAACTGGCGCGCGTGCTAGCTGTCACACCGAGGCGACGGTGCAGTGGCCACGCGCAGTGGTGCCCGGTGCGCACAGCGATCCCCCGGTCGTCCAGCACCTGGCCGACGTCGTGGGGGTGGACGCCTTCGACCGTGAAGGCCACCGCACCCACCCTCACGGCGGGGTCAGTCGGGCCGAGGACGTTCACCCACGGCCGGCTCGAGAGTGCATCGAGGGTATGCCGCATCAAGACTTCGTCGTGCGCGGCCACCCGATCCATGCCCACTTGCGTGAGGTAGTCACACGCGGCAGCCAAACCGATGGCCTGGGCCGCCACCGGCACACCGGCCTCGAAACGCTGCGGTGGTGGAGCGTAGGTCGAGCCCTCCATCCGGACCATCTCGATCATCGAACCGCCGGTCAAGAATGGGGGCATAGCGGCCAACAGTTCTCGCCGACCCCACAACACGCCGATGCCCGAAGGGCCGAGCACCTTGTGACCCGTGAAGACCACGAAGTCAGCCCCAAGCGCCGAGACATCAACCGGCATGTGCGGCACCGACTGGCACGCATCAACGACGACGAGAGCACCAGCCGCCCGGGCAGCCTCGACGTACGGCGCAAGGTCGTTGTGCGTAGCCAACACGTTGGATACGTGGGTCAGGGCCACGACTCGAGTCGCAGCACCGATCACCGTCTCTGGCACCTGCAAATAGCCATCGTCCGTGACGTCGACCCACCGCAGGGTCGCCCCAGTGCGCCGCGCCAACTCCTGCCACGGCACGAG
>JBGTGC010000105.1:0-37600 GCA_041746935.1 Dermatophilaceae bacterium | reverse complement strand
GAGCGCGTTGGGCACCGGCACCCCGCAACCACCTGGCCCCACGGTTGATCCGGGCGCGGGGCAGAGTGAGTAAGGCGATCAGTGACGTGCGGACTCAGTGAAACGTGGCGATCAGTGACTCAGGGCCGCAAGGATCCGCGTGTCGCCTTGGCGCTGGCGGGGTCCGGTGCCGCGACAGTGTCCGCCCGGCGGATCTTTAACCGCCATCACGCAGGGCACCAGCGGTGGATGCGGCATAACCACGCGGGGGCTCCGGTCACCCTCATGGAGGGGGTGTGGTGCGCCTGCGGCACGTCCTTTGCTCTTGTGTGGGCGGATCCGGCGGGGGCAGTGATCGGGGTCGGGGCCGCACTGACAGGGGCGTATGACGACCTGCACCCGGACGCCGAGCGCAAGGGACTGAGGGGGCACCTGAGCGCGTTGATCCGCGGCCAGGTCAGTCCAGGTGCGCTGAAGATCGTCGGCCTGGTCGGCGTGGGTGCAATCGGTGCCATCGCTGGCGGGCGGCGCAGCGTCTGGGATGTCGGCCTGGACGCAAGTGTCGTCGCCGCCAGCGCGAACATGATCAATCTGCTCGATCTGCGGCCTGGACGCGCGCTCAAAGTCACCCTGGCGGCGGCCATCACATTGATGCTGCCACCGCATGAGTCACCGCCCGAAGCAGCCGCAGGGGCGTGTGTCGGGGCGGCGCTCGTGCTCCTTCCGGCCGATCTCGCCGGAAAAACCATGCTGGGCGACACCGGGGCCAACTGTCTCGGTGCTCTGCTGGGGCGCAGCGCCACGCGGGGTTCGCGGGTCCGGCGCGGCCTGATTCTTGGCGCGCTCACCGCAGGCACGTTGCTGTCCGAACGAGTGAGTTTCAGCGCGATCATCGAGGCCAATCCCGCCCTGAGCGCCCTCGATCGTTGGGGCAGGCCGTCCTCGTGAGCATCCGTTGAGCCTGCCCAGCCCGCGACTGGCCGCCGGCAACATCATGGCCACAGCAGGGCTCGTCGCCGCCATCACGCTGGTGTCCCGAGCCGTAGGGCTGAGCCGGTGGGTGGTCTTCTCCGACAGCGTGGGCGCGACGTGCCTGGGAACGGTCTACGCTACGGCTAATCAGGTGCCGAACGTGCTGTATGAAGCAGCCGCCGGGGGAGCGCTCGCCGCAGTCGCAGTCCCGCTGATCTCGGCATACCTGCACCAGGGCAAAGAACGCGAGGCTGACCAAAGTGCCAGCGCTCTGCTGACCTGGGCGTTGCTCTTGCTCGTCCCGATCAGCCTGGGGGTGATTGTGTTGGCTGATCCCTTGGCTGTCCTGCTTTTGGGCTCATCCACCCAGTGCTCGGCCGACGAGACGCATGCGGTGGCGGCGCTGCTGCTGCTGATCTTCGCGCCCCAGATAGCGCTGTACGGCGTCGGCGTGGTGTTGACCGGGGTGCTCCAGGCGCATCGACGTTTTGTGGCCGCTGCGGTGGCGCCGCTGCTGTCGAGTCTGGTGGTCATCGGCACCTATCTCGTGTACGGGGCCGCGTTCGACCCGTCGGTGCCCCTGGACCGGGCTCCGCGCTCGGGTATTGTGCTGCTTGCCGCCGGCACGACTGCTGGCGTGGCGGCGTTGAGTCTGCCCCTGCTCTGGCCCACGCTGAAGACCGGGATTCGTCTTCGACCCCGGCTGCGCTTCCCCGACGGTACGGCCGCGATGGCTCGCGCCCTGGCGGGTGCTGGGCTGATCGCGGTCCTCGGTCAGCAACTGGTTGTGGTGGTCGTCGTGTTGCTGAGCAACCGAGTCGAGGCCGGGACGATCAACGTCTACACCTATACGCAAACGGCATACCTGTTGCCGTATGCATTGCTTGCCGTGCCAGTGGCCACCGTGGCCTTCCCGCGTTTCACCGATCCGCTCCACCGGTCGGCCACTGTGCGCTCCACGACACGCGGTGTGCTGCTGGCCTCGATCCTGGGCGTGGCGGGCCTCTTGACGGTCCGCCGAGAAGTGGGGGCCGTGTTCCTGGGGCTGGATGCAGGCAGTGAGGGGCCCGGGCAGGTCGCTTTGCTTGCGCTGCCCGCGGGGCTGGCGGCGTACGCTCCCGGGCTACTCGGCTTTTCCGTGGCGGCAGTGCTGACCCGTGCCTTGTATACAGCGGGCTCACCGATGCGGGCCGCGGCGGCCATAAGCGTCGGCTGGGTGGTGGCCGGAGCGCTGCCGGTGGTGTGGTTCCTCTCGACCGACGTGGACTCCCCGCAGTCACTCCTGGTGCTCCTGGGCTTGAGTAGCTCGCTGGGGATGAGCATCACGGCGCTCATGCTGAGCCGAGCCGTACGCGCAACCTGGGACGTCGCCCCCTTAGGCGGCACAGGTCGCACGGTGGTCGCCGCCGGGCTGGCAGGCGCTGCGGTGGTAGTAGCTCGCGAGATCCTGGCTCTGACCTACGTGCTTCCCGGCATCGAACAGGGGCCATGGTCGGCTGTGCTGATGGCGGCGATACTGTCGCTGGTGCTGATAGCGGCGGTAGGTCTGGCGGTGTGGGCGGTCGACCGGGCGGCGCTGATCGCGGTCGTCAACGGCATCCGCCGCCGACCTGATGTGACCCCGACGCTATATCAGACGTCGACGTCCGGTGACCAACCTTGAGCACCGTGCTGCTGGTCACTGGTCTCGTCGAGGGAGGGGTGGGAGCTCACGTCGCCGACCTGGCGAAGGGCTTGCGGACTCAGGGGTGGCAGGTGCGCGTGGCCGCCCCTGCCGTCGTCACGCAGCGATTCGCCCTGGCCGACGAGCAGACACCCGCTCTCGACCTCAGGGTGGGCTCGCGCCCGTCACCGGTTGCAGATGTCCGCGCCATTGCGGCTCTGCGACGGCAGATGGTTGAGGCTGAGGTCGTGCACGCGCACGGACTGCGGGCGGGAGCCATGGCGGTCATAGCCCGGTGCTGTATGCGGCCGGCGAAGAGCGCGAAGAGCGCGAAGAGCGCGAAGATGCGCGCGCGGCACACCCCGGCTCTGGTGGTGACCTCCCATAACTCAGCGCCCAGCGGGGGCTTGTCGGGGCGGGTCTATGCGCTGCTGGCGCGCATCGTCGAGCGCGGAGCCGACTCATTGCTTGTTGTTTCGCCCGACCTCCACCCCATGCGGCCGCACGTGCATCGGCTTTCCGCCGAGATGGCGGTGGTGGCCGCCTCGGGAGGCTTCGGGTCTGCGCCCCCCTTCGTCCCCGCAGACCGCGACGCTGGGCGACGCGGGCTCGGCGTCCAGCCTTCGCAGACGGTAATCATGAGTGTGGGCCGACTGGCACCACAAAAGGCGATGCACCGCGTCATCTCCGTGGTGACCGCTCTCAGGGACCGGGGGTATGACGTCAGCGGAGTCATCGTGGGCGAAGGTCCCGAACGCGAAGCCCTCCAGAACCAGGTCGACGCCGCACACGCGCCGGTGATGTTGCTCGGCCGCCGAGACGACGTCCCCGATCTGCTGGTGGCCGCCGACATCGTGGTCTCCAGCGCCCTCTGGGAGGGACAACCGGTCTGGCTTCAGGAGGCCTTGGCGCTCGGTGCCGCCATTGTGGCCACCGATGTGGGTGGGAGCCGAGCGATGATCGGTGACGGAGCGGCGTGGGTGGACGTCGAGCCGGCAGATGGTGGTCATCACGACCATGCCGGTGATCACGCTGTGGCGCAGCGGATGACGGACAGGATCGCGGCGCTCCTCGATGACGCTGAAGCGCTGGAGGACCTCCGAACCAGAGCTCGTGCGGCGAGTTCGCGGCTGCCCACCAGTGCCGACGCCACCCATGCCGCGCTGGCCACCTATCGGCGCGCTGCGGCATACCACCTCAGACCTCACGTAGACTGACGGCCCGTGGTGGAGACAACGAAACATATTTTTGTGACCGGGGGCGTCGCCTCTTCTCTCGGCAAGGGTCTGACGGCATCCAGCCTCGGCTTTTTGCTCAGGTCGCGTGGCATACGCGTCACCATGCAAAAACTCGATCCATACATCAATGTGGACCCCGGCACGATGAACCCCTTTCAGCACGGAGAGGTCTTCGTCACCGAAGACGGTGCCGAATGTGACCTCGACATCGGCCACTACGAGCGCTTCCTCGATGTGAACCTGCGTGGCCGAGCGAACGTGACCACAGGCCAGGTCTATAACGACGTCATCGCTAAGGAACGGCGCGGTGAATACCTCGGGGACACCGTGCAGGTCATCCCGCACATCACCAACGAGATCAAGTCGCGGATGCGGGCCGACGCCGAGCAGCAGGACCCCCCGGACATCATCATCACCGAGATCGGCGGGACCGTCGGCGACATCGAGTCCCTTCCGTTCTTAGAAGCGGCCAGGCAGGTGCGCCAAGACGTGGGACGGAGCAACTGCTTCTTCCTGCACGTCTCGTTGGTGCCCTATCTGGCTCCCAGCGGTGAGCTCAAGACCAAGCCCACGCAACACTCGGTGGCCATGCTGCGCCAGGTGGGTATCAGCCCCGACGCCATCGTCTGCCGCGCCGACAGGGATATTCCTGCCTCGATCAAGCGCAAGATCTCGCTGATGTGCGACGTCGACCAGGACGCGGTGGCCAACGCCATCGACGCGCCGAGCATCTACGACATCCCCAAGGTGCTGCATACCGAAGGGTTGGACGCCTACGTCGTGCGCCACCTCGGGTTGCCGTTCCGCGACGTGGACTGGACCGCCTGGGATGCATTGCTGCAGCGCGTTCACCGACCCGAACACACCGTCGAGATCGCCCTGGTCGGCAAGTACGTCGATCTGCCGGATGCCTACCTCTCGGTCACCGAAGCGCTGCGTGCCGGTGGCTTCGGGCACAACGCCAAAGTGTCGATCCGATGGGTGGCCTCGGATGAATGCCAGACCGAATCCGGGGCCGTCAAAGCTCTGTCGGGGGTAGACGCCATTTTAGTGCCCGGCGGGTTCGGGGTCCGCGGGATCGAGGGCAAGATCGGCGCGTTGCGCTGGGCCCGCGAGCACGGAGTCCCGACGTTGGGCATCTGCCTGGGCTTGCAGGCCATGGTCATCGAGTACGCCCGCCACGTCGCCAACGTGCATGGTGCCAGCTCGACTGAGTTCGACCCGCAGACCCCGGCCCCCGTTATCGCGACGATGGCCGAGCAGAAGGCTTTCGTTGAGGGGGCAGGGGATCTGGGCGGCACGATGCGATTGGGCACCTACCAGGCCCGACTCACCGAGGGCTCGGTGCTGGCGCAGACCTACGGCTGCACCGAGGTCAGCGAGCGGCACCGCCACCGCTACGAGGTCAACAACGCCTACCGGGACCAGTTGACCGACGCGGGCCTGGTCATCAGCGGCACGTCACCGGACGGTTCCCTGGTCGAGTTCGTGGAGTTGCCGCGCGACGTGCATCCCTACTACGTCTCGACCCAGGCCCACCCGGAGTTCAAGTCGCGCCCCGACCGTATGCACCCAATGTTTGCCGGGTTGGTGGAGGCCGCCGTGCAGATGCAGCGCTCGCAGCGTCTGGTCGAGGTCGAACCGGCCCCGAGACCGTGAGTATGCAGGCACCCCGCGCCGTTGCGGCTGAGCTGGTGGACCGGATTGATCCCCAACCTGTGTCGTCCAGTGAGATCGTCATGTCGGGTCACATCTGGAACGTCCTGCATGAGGTCGTCGACCTGGGTCAAGCCGGTGAAGTGACTCGTGAGTATGTCGACCACCCGGGGGCGGTCAGTGTGGTGGCCCTGCGTCACGACGAGGCCTCGGGCCGCGACGAAGTGTTGCTGATCCAGCAGTATCGACACCCTGTGCGCAGCTACGAGTGGGAGTTGCCCGCTGGGCTGTTGGACGTGCCCGGCGAGCCTGGGGTAAACGCCGCCGCCCGCGAACTGGCCGAGGAAGCCGACCTTTGGGCCGGGCGGTGGGACCTACTCAGCGAATACTTCTCATCCCCAGGCGGGCTCAACGAAGCCAAGCGCATCTTCCTGGCGCGCGACCTGTCCGACGTGCCGGAAGACGAGCGCTTCGAGCGCGAGGCCGAAGAACTGGGTATGCCGGTGCGCTGGGCCGACCTCGACGTGGCCGTCGAGGCGATCCTGGCCGGGCGGATGCGCAACTCGGCGGCGACGATCGGCCTGCTGGCGGCATACGTCAGTCGTTCGATGCAGTGGTCCACGCTTCGCGATGCCGACGAGCCCTGGACGACGCACCCACATCATGGCCGCTGAGACGACATAGCCTTAGCTTTTCTGTAGTCCAACCACCACGATCAACCGAGGGAACATCACTGTGCTGCGCACCCACGAGGCCGGCTCGCTGCGAGCCGAGCACGCCGAGACGACCGTCACCCTGAGCGGATGGGTCGCGCGTCGTCGTGATCACGGCGGGGTGGCGTTCCTGGATCTGCGCGATGCCTCCGGCGTGGCCCAAGTGGTCGTGCGGGACGAGGTGCTGGCCCAGGGTGGGGCGCACGATCTGCGCAACGAGTACTGCATCTCTATTGAGGGCACCGTGCACCTGCGTCCCGACGGCAACGCCAACGCTGATCTGGCTTCGGGAGACATAGAGGTCGTGGCCAGCGCCCTGACGGTGCTCAGTGAGGCTGCGCCGTTGCCGTTCCAGATCGACGAGCGCGTCACCGTGGGCGAAGAGGCGCGGCTGCGCCACCGATACCTGGATCTTCGCAGGCCGGGTGCCGGGTCGGCCGGGGAAAACCTGCGGCTTCGTTCCAAGGTAAACGCGGCTGCGCGCAACCTCTTGGCGGAGCGCGACTTCGTGGAGGTGGAGACACCCACGCTGACACGCTCCACCCCTGAGGGGGCCCGCGACTTCTTGGTGCCGGCGCGGCTGCAGCCAGGCAGTTGGTATGCCTTGCCGCAAAGCCCGCAATTGTTCAAGCAACTGTTGATGGTCGCCGGCTTGGAGCGCTACTACCAGATCGCTCGGTGTTATCGCGACGAGGACTTCAGGGCTGACCGTCAGCCGGAGTTCACCCAGCTCGACGTCGAGATGAGTTTCGTCGAGCAGGCCGACATCATCGAGTTGGGCGAGGCCATCCTTCAGGCCGTGTGGGCGCTGATCGGCGTTGAGGTCCCCATCCCGCTACCTCAGATGACGTATGCCGAAGCGATGGCTCGGTACGGCTCGGACAAGCCGGATCTGCGATGCGACCTTGAGTTGACCGACTGCACGGCATACTTTGCCGACACGCCGTTCCGGGTGTTCCAGGCGCCGTATGTCGGTGCTGTGGTGATGCCCGGTGGGTCGAGCCAGCCGCGGCGCCAGTTCGACGCCTGGCAGGAGTGGGCCAAGCAGCGTGGAGCGCGTGGACTCGCCTACGTCACCGTGGCCGACGACGGCACGCTGGCCGGTCCGGTCGCCAAGAACCTGTCCGAAGACGAACGCGCCGGGCTGGCCGAGCAGGTCGGGGCCAAGCCTGGGGACTGTGTGTTCTTCGGCGCAGGTGAGGTCAAGTCTTCCCGCTTGCTGTTGGGTGCTGCCCGGTTGGAGATTGCTCGACGCTGCCGCTTGCTGGATGAGTCGGCGTGGTCGTTCTTGTGGGTCGTCGACGCGCCGCTGTTCGAGCCCGCCTCCGAGGCTGTTGCCGCTGGCGACGTCGCCGTGGGCGGTGGTGCCTGGACCGCCGTGCACCACGCGTTCACCTCGCCGAGGGCCGAGTTCCTGGACTCGATGGAAGCCGACCCCGGTGAGGTCTTGGCCTACGCCTACGACATCGTCTGCAACGGCAACGAAATCGGTGGTGGATCTATCCGTATCCACCGCCGCGACGTCCAGGAACGCGTCTTTGCTTTGATGGGCTTAGACGCCGAGCAGGCCGAAGAGAAGTTCGGTTTCTTACTCGAGGCATTCAAATTCGGCGCTCCACCGCACGGTGGAATCGCGTTCGGCTGGGACCGGATCGTCGCCTTGCTTGCTGGCACCGAATCGATCCGCGACGTCATCGCGTTCCCAAAATCCGGGGGCGGATTCGACCCGCTGACGAAGGCTCCGGCCCGCATCACACCTGCCCAGCGCAAGGAAGCCGGGGTCGACGTGGCAGCAGAGAAGAAACCGGGCGCGAGCGAGTAAGCGCACTCGGAGCTCGAGAACTCGAAATGCCCGCGAGATACGCCTGACACGACGTATCTCGCGGGCATTTTGCGCGGTCGACGGCGACTATTGCGAGCCTCGACCCGATGCGGCGCTGGGCTACCCATTGAGTGAGATCGGCTAGGCGGAGTTGGCCGGTTCAAGCTCCGTTGCCGTATGCCGGGCAGCTGTCTCGGAATTCATCGATTCCGCTCGACCTTGGGTGGAGTCGGCCGAGTTGATGCTGCTGTGCTCCGTCACGCCGAAGCGATCATGGATGGGCCGCAAAGAGGCAGGGGCCCACCAATTCCACCGGCCCAGCAATGTCATCGTCGCCGGAACCAAGACCATGCGGACCAATGTGGCGTCGATGAAGACTGCCGTGGCTAGGGCAAAGCCGGTCTGCTTGATCGCCAACATCTCGCCGAAGGCGAAGCCGGAGAACACGATGACCATGATCAGCGCCGCTGAGGTGATGATGCGGCCAGAGCGTTGCAGGCCCAGCCGCACGGCGGTGTTGTCATCGTGGCCAGCCTCATGCAGCTCGATGATGCGCGCCAGCAAGAACACCTCGTAGTCCATGGAGAGACCAAACCCGAAGGCCAAGACCAACAGCGGGATGATCGATTCGACCCCACCGGCAGAAGTAAAATTGAGCGGCCCCTCTAGGTTCGGCCCCTGAAAGACCCACGTCGTCAGCCCCAGGCTGGCACCCAGAGAGATCACGTTCAGGAGCAGGGCCTTGGTGGGGATCACCACGGACCCGGTCAGCAGGAACAGCAAGATGAACGTGGCCCCCGCAATCCACACCACGGCATACGGAGCACGATCGATCATGGACTGTACGAAATCAGCCAGGCTTGCGGCTTGCCCGGCCACCAAAATGTCGAAGTCGGGTCTATCGGTGCGCAGCGTCTGGACGACCTCGCGCGCGGCGTCCTCGCTGGGACCACCCTGCGTGGCGATCCGCACCACGACGAAGTCGCGCTCGGGCTGCACCGACTCGATCGCATCGACCCCCGGCATAGCCGCAACGGTGTCATCGGCCCAGGCTTGGACCTCCTCTACCGGGCCGCGGGCAACAACCGTGATGTCCGCGCCGGCCAAAGCCGGATAGTCCTCGTCGAGCATCTCGAAGAATACCCGCTGCTCAGCGTCCTTGGGCAGCAACTCGACCCCCGAGGACGTCAACCGCATCCCCAACACCGGTGAGGCCAACGTGAGCAAGATCAACACGGCAGCCACCATGGTGACCGCGGGACGGCGCTGAACCACGCGGGCCAGCGCACTGAACCACCCCTCGTCGCCAGAGACCTCAGCGCCGCGCCGCTTGCCCAAGCGGCGGGCGGCCACGGCGCACAACGCCGGAATCAGCGTCAGGGCTACCACCAGGGCGACGATCACGACGGCCACACCGGCCGCGCCGATGGCCCGCATGATCGGTGCCTCGAACAGCGTCAAACCGGAAAGCGAGATCCCCACGATCAACGCCGAGAACAACACGGTGCGCCCGGCCGTGGATACCGCGCCGGAAATTGCCGCCGCAATCTGCTCCTCGCTCAGGTCCCGGTGCGCCACACCTGGGGCGACGGCGACCACTTCTTCCCGAAAGCGGCTGACCATCAACAGGCCGTAATCGATGCACAGCGCCAGCCCCATGACCGTGACGATGTTGACCACCGTGGCGTCGAGGTCCATGACGTAGGAGAAACCCAGCAAGATGCCCAAACCGCCGCCGATCGACGCGATGGCACCGATGATCGGCATACCCGCCGCCAGAAAGCCACCGAACACCACGATCAGCACGATCAGCGATGCGGGCAGAGCCAGACCCTCACCCTTGGCGAGGTCGGTCGCCACCTGGGCGTTGATGTCGTCGATCAACTGGGTCACGCCGCCGACCATGATGCTGTCCGAGATCGGGCCCAGCGCCTCGGCGGCGATCTGCTGGACCTCCTGCACCACCTCACCCTGAGCACTCTGGGACAGCTCTCCGGGCATGTTGACGACGACAATGAAGCCGCCGGACTCGGGGTCCTGCTCGGCGACGAAGGCAAAGGCTTCGCGCGTTTGCGGCCAGCCGGGAGTCGTCATCGGGGACTGGACGTCGGTGACCTCCTCGATGTCGCTCAGTTCAGCGACCGCGTCGCCCACGGTTGATGCCGTCACCGGCGCCAACACGTCGGCACCGGTGACGGCGATCAGCACAGTGGCCGACTCCTCGTCCGAGGCGCCCAAGAGCTCGTAGGCGTCTTGGGCTTCCCCAGGGGCCTCCGTGGTGCCGGAGGTCAGGCGGTCGAAGACGGACTCCCCGGTGAGCACCCCAAGGCTCGCGGCGAAGCTCAGCAGGATCAACACAGCCCAGGACACGACATAGCGCCACGGGTGGGCAGCGGTGCTCTTGCCCAAGCGAAGCAAGGCAGGGCTTGATGTGTGGCGATGCCTCGCACGAGTCCGGGTCACCGGGCTAGCCTGCCAAACGTGCCTGGACATTCCGACAGTGACTTGTTTTCTGCCCCGACCGATCACGCCAACCCGGACAAGAACCTTCCGTTGGCAGCGCGCATGCGCCCACGGACGCTCGATGAGGTGCGCGGTCAGCGGGACGTGTTGCGTCCCGGCAGCCCGCTACGCCGACTGGTCGAAGGCCGGACCGGAAATGCCGGACCCTTGTCGGCGATCCTGTGGGGACCGCCCGGGACGGGCAAGACCACCCTGGCCCACCTCGTGGCCACCTCCGCTGAGCGCACCTTTGTCGAGTTGTCCGCGGTGAGTGCCGGGGTGAAGGACGTGCGGGCGGTGCTGGAGCAAGCGAGGACCGACCGCGCGCTGTATGACCGGCAGAGCGTGCTCTTCCTCGATGAGATCCACCGATTCAGTAAGGCGCAGCAAGACGCCCTGCTGCCTGGGGTCGAGAATCGACTGATCGTGCTGGTCGCGGCCACGACAGAGAACCCCTCGTTCAGTGTGATCGCGCCGTTGTTGTCGCGGTCGATGCTGGTGCGATTGGAATCGCTGGGGGAGGCCGACATGGTGGATCTGCTTGCGGATGCGCTCAGCGCCGATCGAGGGTTGGCGGGTGAGTTCGAATTGTCCGAGGCCGCCCGGGACCACATTGTGGCGATCGCGGGCGGGGACGCCCGTCGGGGGTTGACGACCTTGGAGGCGGCCGCTGGCGTGGCCACGGACTCCGATGCAGCCGAGATCACCCTCGAGCACGCAGAGCAGGCGGTGGACTACGCCGCCGTCCGCTACGACCGGACCGGTGATCAGCACTACGACGTGGCCAGCGCGTTCATCAAATCGATGCGCGGCAGCGACGTCGACGCGGCCTTGCACTACCTCGCGCGGCAACTCGAGGCCGGTGAGGACCCCCGCTTCATCGCCCGTCGGATCGTCATCAGCGCCAGTGAGGACGTGGGGATGGCCGACCCGACCGCGTTGCAGACCGCGGTTGCTGCCATGCATGCCGTCGCCCAGATCGGTATGCCGGAAGCGCGGATCGTCTTGGCTCAAGCCGTCGTGCACAACACGGTCGCCCCGAAGTCCAACGCGGCATACACCGGCATCAACGAAGCTATCGCCGACATCCGGGCTGGCAAAGGCGGCCCGGTGCCCGCTTCGATGCGAGGAAGTGGGTATGCCGGCGCGAGCGCTTTGGGCCACGGCAAGGGGTATCGCTACACCCACGACGAAGCGGCGGGCGTGGGGCGGCAGCAGTTCCTGCCCGATGACGTGCTGGACGCCGACTACTACCGCCCCACCGACCGTGGGTTCGAAGAGCGCCTGCAGTCGCGGTGGGCCTGGCTGCGCGCAGTGATTCGAGGCGAGTAGGGGGGCGGTGCTGCGGTCTGGGACTGTGCTTTCACGGTGCAGAGATAGAGTGCGGCCAAGGCTTGGAGCACACCGTCATTGCAGCCTGCCCGAAGAGGAGTCATGGAAACCGCTGAGATCCGTCGTCGTTGGCTTGCGTTCTTTGAGAGCAAGGGTCACGCCGTCGTCCCCAGTGCCTCCCTCGTCAGCGCCGATCCGACGCTCCTGTTCACGGTCGCCGGAATGGTCCCGTTCATCCCGTATCTCACCGGCCAGCAAACTCCGCCGTGGTCGCGGGCGACCTCGGTGCAAAAATGTGTGCGCACGCTCGACATCGAAGAAGTCGGCAAGACCACTCGCCACGGCACGTTCTTCCAGATGAACGGCAACTTCTCCTTCGGGGACTACTTCAAGGAAGGCGCGATCAGCCACGCTTGGGAGTTCATCACCTCCCACCAAGACCAGGGCGGTTTGGGCTTCGACCCGGCCTCGGTGTGGGTCACCGTGCTCGATGGCGACGATGAGGCCATCGAGATTTGGCGTCGCGTTGCCGGGTTGCCGATGGAGCGCATCCAGCGCCGGGGGCTCGCCGACAACTACTGGCACACCGGTGTGCCCGGGCCGGGTGGCCCCTGTAGCGAGATCTATATCGATCGCGGCGCGGAGTTCGGTGCCGACGGCGGACCCGCGGTTGATGAAGACCGGTTCCTGGAGATCTGGAACCTCGTCTTCATGCAGGAAGAGTTGTCGCAGGTCCGCTCCAAGACGGACTTCGACGTCGCCGGGGAACTGCCGAGTAAGAACATCGACACCGGGATGGGCCTGGAACGGGTTGCCTATCTACTCCAAGGCGTGGACAACCTCTACGAGATCGATGAGGTCTATCCCGTCATTTCTGCGGCCGAAGATCTCTGCGGCAAGCACTACGGGGCCAGTGAGCCCGACGACGTGCTGCTGCGGGTCGTGGCCGACCACGTCCGCTCCTCGTTGATGCTGATCGGCGACGGCGTGACGCCCTCGAACGAGGGTCGCGGGTATGTCCTGCGCCGGTTGTTGCGGCGTGCCGTTCGCTCCATGCGCCTGCTGGGCGTCAGCGGTCCGGCGCTCCCCTCGTTGCTCCCGGTGAGCCGCGACGTGATGGCCACCTCGTATCCAGAATTAGCGACCCAGTGGTCCTCGATCGCCAAGGTCGCCTACGGCGAGGAGGAAGCCTTCGCCCGGACCCTTTCCAGTGGCACGGTAATGCTGGATGCGGCGGTCACTCGGGCCAAAAGCAGTGGCTCGAAGGCGCTAGGGGCTACTGAGGCCTTTGCCCTACATGACACCTATGGATTCCCCATCGATCTCACCTTGGAGATGGCAGCCGAGCATGGTGTGGACGTCGACGAAGCGGGCTTTCGACGCTTGATGGGCGAGCAGCGAGAGCGCGCGAAGGCCGACGCGCGGTCGAAGAAGTCGAGCCACGGCGACACCACGGCATACCGCAGCATTGCTGACGGGCTCGCTCAGGCGGTGACCTTCACCGGCTACGACCAGGTCGAGTCCGAGGCCCGAGTCGCTGGTCTGTTGGTGGATGGGGTGAGCGTGCCGCAGGCCGGCACCGGCCAGGAGATTGAGCTCGTGCTCGATCGGACGCCCTTCTACGCCGAGGGCGGCGGGCAACTCGCCGATGCTGGGCTCATCCGTCTCGCCGGGGGAGCGGTCTTCGAGGTGCGCGACGTCCAAACCCCGATGAAGGGCATGATCGTGCATCGCGGGATGGTGCGCGAGGGTGAGGTCTCCACCGGCGAAGAGGGGCTTTCGTTGGTCGACATCGAGCGACGACGGTCCATCTCGCGAGCGCACACAGCCACGCATATGGTGCACAAGGCCATTCGGGAGGCTCTCGGTGAGAGCGCGACGCAGGCTGGCTCCGAAAACGCTCCAGGACGATTCCGCTTCGACTTCAACGCCACGTCTGCGGTGCCGCCCTCAGTGCTGACCGATGTGGAAGCGCGGGTCAATGCACTGTTGCTCGAAGACCTGCCGGTCCGCGCTGAGGTGATGACGCAACAGCAGGCTCGTGACTCCGGCGCAATGGCCTTGTTCGGCGAGAAGTATGGCGACCAAGTGCGGGTCGTGTCGGTCGGGGACTGGGCCAGCGAGCTATGTGGTGGCACTCACGCCCAACGCTCAGGTCAACTCGGCGTTATCAAGCTGATGGGTGAGGCCTCCATCGGAGCCGGGGTTCGCCGCGTGGAGGCGCTCGTGGGCGCGGATGCGTACCAGTTCCTGGCCAGAGAGCACGCTATCGTCGGGCAGCTCAGCGAGACGTTGAAGGCGCGGCCTGAAGAGCTCGCTGACCGGGTCGAGTCGATCCTGGTGCGTCTGAAGCAAGCCGAGCGTGAGATCGCCGCAGCGCGCCAGCAATCCGTACTCGCCGCGGCCAGCTCGCTGACGCAACAGGCGCAGGATGTCGGCGGGGTGACCTACGTGGGTCACGATGCGGGTGAGGGGGTCGGTGCCGAGGATGCTCGCCGACTGGTGACCGACGTGCGTGGGCGCCTTGGCGAGGATCGGCCATCTGTTGTGGCTGTGACGGCCAGTGCCAACGGTCGTCCTGTCGTGGTCATCGGGACAAATGCGTTGGCCCGCGAGCAGGGCGTGTTAGCCGGCGATCTGGTCAAGGCGGCGGCAGCGGAACTCGGCGGCGGTGGGGGCGGCAAGCCCGACATGGCTCAGGGCGGCGGGACCGACCTGAGCAAAACGGGGCAGGCATTGACGCGCATCGCAGAGGCCATCGGGGATCGCGTCAGCGCGCACACGTGATGAGGCACGGGACTCGGCTCGGTGTCGACGTCGGCGAGGTGCGGGTTGGCCTGGCGGCGAGTGACCCGGACGGCCTCATTGCCACCCCGGTAGAAACCTTGAGGCGCGATCAAACTGCTAAGGCCGACATCCAGTCGATTGTCGAGCACGCCCGCCAGCGCGCCGCCCTCGAAGTCATCGTCGGTCTGCCTACGTCGCTCGATGGCAGCGAAGGCCCCGCCGCCGAGCGAGCCCGCCTCTACGCGGCATCCCTGCAGCACGGCCTGGGCGGGGTGAGCGTGCGGCTGTGGGACGAGCGGCTCACCACCATCGATGCGCATCGGATGCTGAGGGCCAGCGGGGTGCCCGGGCGTCGGCAGCGGCAATCGGTCGACCAAGCGGCCGCCGTCCTGATTTTGCAAGCGGCACTTGACCAAGAACGTAGCACCGGGTCACCCGGTGGTGAGGTCGTCGGCGGCCGCAAGCCGCGAAAACCCCGCACGAAAACAAGCACGAAGGAAGGCAACCGTGAGCCAACCTCCTGATGACAAAACCCCCCTGACCTCTCGGCGCGAATACCGCGCCGGGCAGGGGCGGAAGTCGCGCCACCCGCGTGGTTCGGGCAAGAAGGCAGTCCCCGATACTGGACCCAGCGAAGGCCAGTCCATCGATCGCGGGGGAGTTGATCTTCCCTACGACCAAGAGCTGGACGCTGCCGAGCAACCCAAGGCCGCCTCCGCCGACACCGAGTCCCATGAGGTGGCGTATGCCGCGGAAACGCCGGAAACCGGCAGGTATAGCGATGGCGTGTACGGCGAGGCGACCTACGGCTCTGTGCACCAGGAGCAACCCCACTACGCCTATGACGAGGTGGACCACCGCGAAGATCTGCTGATAGGCGCCCCAGAGTCGTTGCACGAACACGACGATGGCCACCGCCGTAGGCGGTCACCCCTGATCCGCTGGGGCGCGATCGTCGCCGCGCTGGCTGTCGTTGCTGTAGGCGGCTACTTTGCGCTCCAAGTCGTCACTGGCCTCCTCTCATCCTTCGGTGGCGGGGGAGACGACGTCGATGACTACCCCGGCCCGGGAGGCAGCGAAGTCAGTATCGAGGTCCCGGATGGGGCCGGTGGTGGACAGATCGCCGAGATTCTCGCCGACAACGACGTCGTGGCCAGTTCCTCGGCATTCGCCGCCGCTGCTTCGGTCGATCCGCGTTCGGTCAGTATCCAGCCTGGGTCCTACCGCATGCTCGAGCAGATGAGCGCCGAGGGGGCCCTGGAGCGCATGCTCGACCCCGAGTTCCGTGATGTGAACGGAGTGACCGTGCGTGAGGGCCTATGGAAGGCCGAGGTCTTCGCCATACTGGCCGAGCAGACCGAGAAGGAGGTTGCTGACTACGAGAGCGTCGACCCCGCCGCGTTAGATCTTCCGGCGGCTGCGGGAGGCGAGATGGAGGGGTATCTCTTCCCGGACACCTACTCCTTCGGTCCCAATGACTCTGCGACCGAGCAGCTCGCGGAGATGGTGGATCTCGGCAAGCGGAGGTATGCCGACCTGGGGCTGGAGGGCGAGGAGCTCAACGAGGCCATCATCAAGGGCAGTCTGATCCAAGCCGAGGGGTCGTTCAGCGACGATCTGCCCAAGATCGCGCAGGTCATCGATAACCGTTTGGACGAAGACCAACCGCTCGGCTTTGACTCCACGGTCCACTTCATCTTCCAAGAACGTGGGCGTGCCGGGACCACTGACGAGCAGCGAGACAGTGACAGCCCATACAACACCTACAAAGTGGTCGGTCTGCCACCGGGACCGATCAACAGCCCCGGGATCACTGCGATCGAGGCTGCTCTGAATCCTGCCGATGGCCCATGGCTCTATTTCGTCACCACGAACCCGAGCACCGGTGAGACGAAGTTTGCCGTCACCTTCGAAGAGCACAACGAGAACGTCGCCGAATTCCAACAGTGGTGCGCCGACAACCCTGATGGCTGCTGAGGTCGCCAACGGGCCCAGGGCCGGGGTCATCGGGTCACCGATCAACCACTCGCGCTCACCGGTCCTGCACCGGGCGGCATACCAGGCCTTGGGGCTGTCTGACTGGAGTTACTCGTGCACTGAGGTCAAGGCCGGGCAGGTCGGTGCTCACATGGCCGCCCTCGACCACACGTGGGCCGGAGTGTCCGTCACCATGCCAGGCAAAGAGGAGGCCCTTGCGGTGAGCACCTGTGCCAGCGAACGGGCGATCCGCACCGGAGCAGCGAACACCCTGGTGAAGCGTGCGGACGGGTGGTGGGCAGACAACACCGATATCGACGGCATCACCCGCGGTTTCGCAGAGCGGGGGCTCGCGCAAGCACGGACCGCGTGGCTGATCGGCTCTGGCGCGACGGCTCGCTCGGCGTTGGTCGCCGTTGCCGAGATGGGAGTGAGTGAGGTTGCGTTGCAGGTCAGGTCCGCCGCGCGTCCGGAGACGCTCGACCTCGCGCGTGTACTGGGCCTGTCCGTGACCGTGCGGACGTACGAACAAGGCTGGCCAGATCTCTGTGCCACCGATGTGGCGATCAGCACGGTCCCGGCCGGTGGACGCGTGCCGACACCTGAGGTTGTGGCCACGGATGCCGCGAATCCAGCCGATGCGGCGAAGCGAGTGAGGCCGGGTCTGCTGGCGATGGATGTCGTCTATGCCCCATGGCCAACCCGGTGGGCCACTGACATGTCCACAGCCGGGGCTGAGGTGTTCGACGGATCTGCCATGCTGCTGCATCAAGCAGCCGAGCAGGTGCACTTGATGACCGGGCACCAGGCACCGGTTGAGTCGATGCGCAAGGCATTGGACGAGGCGTTGAGGGCAAGGGAGTAGTGATCGAGGAGTTTCTGGTGCCGGGGATCATCTTTCCGACCGTGGTTGGCGTCGTGGCCGGGGTGTTTGGCATACGAGTGGGTCGTTGGTTGCGGCTTGCGACCTATCGCAAACCGGACGAGGAGAGTATGGCGCTGCCGGGCTCGCGCTGGTGGGTGGCTCCGGTCCTGGGCGGACTCGCGTGGGTGTTGACGTGGCGCACGCTGTTCGCCCCGCCTGCCCAGCTCACCGGGCAGGTGTTCGACCCCGGCTCCAGCGCAGGAGTGCCCTCGCTCACGCAGTTCATCGTGCTGCTGACGCTGGTCACGGTCGGGCTGGCCTGCGTCTGCCTGGCGGCTATGGACATGGACGTGCACCGGTTGCCCGACCGCATCATGTGGCCGACGATGGGCCTGCTCGTCCTCGGGTTGAGCTTGGCGGCCGTCGTCGGCGGATACTGGTGGCCACTGGCCCGGATGCTGATCTGCGCAGTGGGTAGCGGTGCGTTCTATCTCACGTTGTCGCTGGTCTCGCTGGCCCGCGGGTCGCTCGCCCTGGGGCTCGGCGACGTGAAATTGTCCGTCGTCCTCGGAGCGGCGTTGGGGTGGTTCGGCTTCCAGAGCGTCGTGATGGGCTTGTATGCCGGCTTCCTCGTCGGAGGTTTGGTGGCGGCGTTCCTCTTGGTCACCAAGCGAGTCGGGATCGGTGGTCACCTGGCATACGGACCGCCGATGATGTTGGGTGCCATGGTCGGCCTGCTGCTGCCCCCGGACTTGTTGACCTCGATGTTCTGAGAGGATCGGCCCATGTTGCGCTGGCTCACCGCGGGTGAATCTCACGGACCTGCCCTGACCGCCATTCTCGAGGGGCTCCCGGCCGGAGTGGTGATCTCGCGTGAGGCAGTCTCGGGGGCGTTGGCCCGCCGGCGGTTGGGCTACGGCCGAGGGGCTCGGATGAGTTTTGAAGCAGACCAGTTGGACTTTGCCGGGGGCATGCGCCACGGCAAGAGCTTGGGATCCCCGATCGCCCTGCACATCGCCAACTCGGAGTGGGCCAAATGGGGCGAGGTGATGAGTCCTGAGCCCGTCGATGGTGAGCGGATGGCCCGGGCCAACGATGTCGGTGCCCCGCAGGAGTTGGCCCGCAACAAGCCGTTGTCCCGGCCCAGGCCCGGACATGCCGACCTGGTGGGTATGCAGAAGTACGGCTTCACCGAGGCCCGACCGATCCTGGAGCGTGCTTCGGCCAGGGAGACAGCAGCTCGGGTGGCTCTTGGCGCAGTAGCGGCTGCGTTCTTAGAGCAAGCCTGCGGCATCACCTTGGTGAGCCATACCGTTTCTATCGGATCGGCTGGGTGGGTTGGCCCGGACGCCGACGCCCCCACGCTCGATGAGTTGCCGCGCCGAGACGACGTCGAGCAGTTGGACTCAGACCCGGTGCGGACCCTGAACACCGAGCTCTCCGCCGCGATGGTGGCCGAGGTCGATGCCGCCCGCAAGGACGGAGACACCCTCGGTGGCGTCGTTGAAGTGCTGGCCTGGGGCGTGCCCGTGGGGTTGGGGTCCCACGTTCATTGGGACCGCCGGTTGGACTCCCGCCTGGCCGGCGCACTGATGGGCATCCAAGCCATCAAAGGTGTCGAAGTGGGCGAGGGGTTCCGCACGGCAGCGCGTCGGGGCAGCCAGGCCCACGACGAGATCGAACGCGACGACGATAAAGCAGTTCGGCGGGTGTCTCTGCGGTCCGGGGGCACCGAGGGAGGCATGAGCACGGGGTCGGTGCTGCGCGTGCGAGCAGCCATGAAACCTATCTCCACGGTGCCCCGCGCGTTGCGGACCATCGATGTGAGCACGGGGGAGGCCGCCACCGCGATTCATCAGCGTTCCGATGTGTGCGCGGTGCCAGCCGCGGGGGTCGTGGCCGAGGCCATGGTGGCCCTCGTGGTCGCCGATGCGGTGCTGGAGAAGTTCGGCGGCGACAGCGTCGCTGAGGTCGCTCGCAACCTGGAGGCTTATGTGGCATCAATCCCGGAGACGATGGCGTCGGTAAGTGATGACTGATACGGCCGAAGACGCGAAGCCCCTTGGCCCCGTCGTGGTCCTCGTTGGGCCGCCGGGCGCGGGCAAATCAACCATCGGTGCCGAGTTAGCCCGCCGCCTGGGTGTCGAACTGCTGGATACCGACGCCCAGATCGAGCAGGAGCAGGGACGGTCGATCAGCGACATTTTCGTGGAAGACGGCGAGGCCACCTTCCGTGGGCTGGAGCGTATGGCGGTGCTGCGAGCTGTTCGTGAGCACTCCGGAGTGCTCGCTTTGGGCGGCGGAGCGGTGATGACCGACGACGTTGCCCAGGCGCTGGTGGCCGCGCCCCAGGGAGTCAATGTGGTCTTCCTGGATGTTGGCATTGCCGATGCCGCATCGCGAGTCGGTTTCGACGCCTCCCGGCCGATGCTGGTGATCAACCCCAGGGCGTCTTGGAATCGGTTGATGAATGCTCGGCGCTCGACCTACGAGCAGGTTGCGTCAGTGTACGTCAACACCGCAGGCCGTGGCGTCGCCGACATCGCTACCGAGATCGAGTCGAGAATAGGCAGCGGCGACCCTCGCGAAGTCGAAGCCACCGACCCGGAGGAGTCCCGGTGAACGCAGCCGATCCGGCGGTCTGGGTGGGCCGACTCGGGGCCGTTGGTGCCTACCCAGTTCACGTGGCCTCCGACGTGCTCACCCGACTCTGCGCGCTGCTGCGTCCAGGTCGCCGTGTGCTGGTGGTAGCCCAACCTGGACGAGAGGGTCTGGTGGACGACGTCGTATCTGTCGTGTCTGCCGCAGGGGCTCATCCCTGCGTTGCCTGGGTACCCGATGCCGAGCAGGGCAAAGACGTCACTGTCCTGGCGACGTTGTGGCAGCAGATGGGGCAAGCCGACTTCACTCGCGATGACCTCGTGGTGGGAGTCGGCGGGGGAGCAGCGACCGATCTGGCCGGCTTTGCTGCCGCGACGTGGCTGCGAGGCATCGAGGTCGTGCACCTGCCGACCTCGCTCCTGGGTATCGTTGACGCGGCCGTGGGCGGCAAAACCGGGATCAACACCGGGGAAGGCAAGAACCTCGTCGGGGCGTTCTATCCGCCTGCCGCAGTGTTGTGTGACCCCGCGTGGTTGGGCAGCATGCGGCGCGCCGATTACGTCTCCGGGCTCGCCGAGGTCATCAAGTGCGGCTTCATTGCCGACCCGCTGATCCTCGATCTCATCGAAGCCGATCCGCAGGCGGCGACGACTCCAGAGGGGCCGGCCACCCTCGAGTTGATCACGCGGGCAGTGCAGGTCAAAGCTGACGTCGTGAGCCAAGACCTGCGCGAGTCGTCGTTGCGCGAAATCCTCAACTACGGCCATACCCTGGCGCATGCCATCGAGCTGATCGAGGACTACCGCTGGCGACACGGTGACGCGGTCGCTGTCGGCATGGTCTTTGCTGCCGAGTTGGGCGTGCTGGCCGGCAGGACTCCGCCGAATCTGGCTCAGCGGCTGCGCGAAATCCTGGCCTCGGTGGGCCTGCCCACGACATACCCCGCGGGTTGCTGGGATGAACTCCGAGCGGCGATGGCTCGCGACAAGAAATCGCGCGGTTCACTGTTGCGGTTCGTGGTGCTCGACGACGTCGCCCGCCCTGGACGTCTGGAAGGTCCAAGTGAGGCTCTGCTGCGCGAGGCCTATGCGGCGATCAGTCTCCCCAGACAGCTGCCCGATCGACGCCTCGCCGGACCCCAAACTTCGCCGCACCCACTAACCTGACTCGATGTCGACTCGTGTGTTGGTCTTGTCCGGCCCCAACCTCGCCGCCCTCGGGTCACGCGAGCCGGAGATCTACGGAAGCCAGACCCTGAGCGACCTGCATGAACAGATCACAACGGTCGGGCACAGCCTGGGGTTCGAGTGTGACTGCAGGCAAAGCGACGACGAGAGCCAGATCGTCGGGTGGCTGCACGAGGCCGCAAGCGCCGGGCTCGACGTGATCCTGAATCCCGCAGCGTTTACCCATTACTCCTATGCCGTCGGCGACGCCTGCGCGCATCTGGTCAGCTGCGGCTCTCGGTTGATCGAGGTCCACCTGTCCAACCCGGCCTCCCGAGAGGCCTTCCGGTCGGTGTCCGTGGTGGCACCCGCGGCTACCGGCACGATCGCAGGCTTCGGCGGGCGGTCCTACCTCCTGGCGCTGCACGCGTTGGCAGGATCGAAGAACTGAAGAATTCGGGCGTTAGACTCGCCAGCAGTCCCTCACTGCACGCCGTCTCACGCCGCGCCCTTGCGCGTGGACGAAGACTCGGCGAGCACCCCAGAGCAGAGAGCTGAGAAGGCAAACGTGGCATCGACGAACGACCTGAAGAACGGCCTGGTCCTCAACATGGACAACGGGCTGTGGCAAGTGTTGGACTTCCAGCACGTCAAGCCGGGCAAGGGTCCGGCCTTCGTCCGAACCAAATTGAAGAACGTGACGTCCGGCAAGATTGTCGACAGGACCTTCAATGCCGGCACCAAGATTGAGACCGCCACCGTCGATCGCAGCGACATGCAGTATCTCTACAACGACGGCACGGACTACATCTTCATGGACGTGAAGAGCTACGAGCAGATCCCGGTCTCGCCCGAGGTCCTGGGCTCGGCCAGCGATTACCTCTTGGAGAATGCCCAGGCCATGATCGCGCAGCACGAAGGCCAGGTGCTGTACGTCGAGTTACCGCCATCGGTCGTCTTGGAGGTGTCGCACACCGACCCCGGCGTCCAGGGGGATCGCTCCACGGGTGGCACCAAGCCCGCGACCCTGGAGACGGGTGCGGAGATCCATGTCCCCCTCTTCTTGGAGAGCGGCACCAAGGTCAAGGTCGACACCCGCGACGGGTCCTACTTGGGCCGGGTGAACTGAGCACCAGTGGCTGCACGCAGTAAGGCGCGCAAGCGTGCCCTTGAACTGCTGTTCGAGGCCGAACAGCGCTCCCTCAACGTCGGCGAACTGTTGGACCAGCGCCTCGCCGCCCCCACCACCCAGCATCCGCTGCCGGACTACACCGCAGAACTGATCCGCGGAGTGTTGGAACGTTGGTCGCAGATCGACGAAGTGCTGGCGACCTACAGTCATGGCTGGCCGGTGGAGCGGATGCCCTCGGTGGACCGTGCCGTGCTTCGGCTAGGGACCTGGGAGATCGTCTGGAACGACGACGTCCCGGACGCCGTGGCCATCGCTGAAGCAGTCGAGTTGGTCCAGGGAATGTCCACCGATGAGTCGCCGAAGTTCGTCAACGGGATGTTGGCTCGAATTTCTTCGGTCAAACCCACTCTGGTGTAGGCCTAGCGATGGTAGGTTTTGCTTCGTCCTAATGCGTATCGCGAAGTGAGTCTCATCATGCGCAACAAAGATCGTCTGCTCTACCTATCCCGACTGCTCGAGACCGCACGATTCGAGGTGCTGCCCACCGCCACCATCGAAGACAAAGTGCTTGAAGGGCTCCCGCCGGGTCGCACCGTGACGGTGACCGCATCCCCAAGTCAGGGCATCGAGTCCACCGTGGCCATGGCTGAGAAGTTGGCGGGCCACGGCTACAACGCAGTGCCGCACCTCGCTGCGCGGATGATCTCTGGGCGCTCCGAGCTCACCGACATCAAGGTCCGCCTGCACGAGGCGGGTATCACTACGGTCTTCGTCCCTGGCGGGGATCAAGACCCGGCTGCGGGTGACTACTCCTGCGCGCTCGACCTGTTGCAAGATCTCAGCACGATGGGCCACCCGGCCCTCGAGGTCGGCATCACCGGCTACCCCGAGACGCACCCCTCGATCAACGACGACCTCACCGTGCAGTCCATGTGGGACAAGCGCAAGCACGCCTCGCACGTTGTGAGCAACCTGACCTTCGACCCTTCGCTGCTGGGCACCTGGGTCAAGCGCATGCGGGATCGGGGCATGGACCTACCCATCATGTTGGGCGTCCCCGGTCCTATCGATAGGGCAAAGTTGCTGACGATGGCCACCAAGATCGGTGTCGGCGACTCCACCCGCTTCTTGTCCAAGCACAAGGGCATCATGGCCCGACTAGCCGCACCCGGAGGCTTTACCGGTGAGCGCTTCCTCGAAACATCGGCCCAGCACCTCGCCGCCCCTTCCGCCCGGGTGACCGGTCTTCACCTCTACACCTTCAACCAGGTGGCGGCCACGGAAAAGTGGCGCAAAGATTACCTGGAGCGGATCAACACGAAGCTGTAAGCAGCTGCGCCAGCTCGCGTTCTAAGCCGGAGTCGCCGGTCGGGACGATCGTCAACGGCAACCGCAGGTATGCCGCCGCCTCCAGCGCCAAGGCGCGCAGGTGCGCATCATCGGGGTCCTGAGCGAGCCAGACGACTCGGGTGTAGTGCGCAAAATAGTCCTGGTGCAGTTCCGGGTGTCGGTCCAGGCCCAACTCGACCAGGACGGACCTGGTGAACGACCTGACCAGATAGTCCGTCAGCACGTAGGTGCCCGGCTCGTCTTCGAAAAACTGTTGCACCGAGCTAGCACCGCCGAACACGTCGTAGCAGTGCAACCCCGGGAGCCGCTTCAACCCCAGCTCCGCGCAGACCGTATCCAGCGCGCCGTAGGTCCCGCAGTCGGCATACCCGATCACCACCGTCGCGTATCGGGGCATCAGATCTGCGGCGCATTCGCGGACACGATCAGCGATCTGCTCTGGATGGTTGTGCAACAGCGGAGGCAGAGGCGCGATATGCAGATCCCACCCGCGGCGCTGAGCAATGTCGGCACAGTGCTTGGCCAGGGCCCCACAGGCGATGATCGCGAACTCGCCCTCGGCGTCCGTCGGCTCAGAGGTCAGCACAGGCTTGCCTCAACCGGGGAAGGCGAGCAGTTCGATGAACCGGTCGTTGAAGTCGGTCCGGTCGGACAACTCGACGTAGGCGACCTCATTTAGCAGGGCCATCGCCCCGGCGCGCTCGCGCACGCTCAACAGGCTCATCTTTGCGCCCTCACCAGCGACGTTGCCGGCCGATATGATCCGCATCACCGGAACCTTGGGCACCAATCCGATCCGGATCGCGGCTGCGGGGGAGAGATAGCTCCCGAAGGAGCCTGCGAGCAACACTTGCTGCACGTCCTCGGGCTCCAGGTCCAGGTGCTCCAGCAGCAAGGCCCACCCCGTGGCGATAGCGCCCTTGGCGAACTGCAACTCGCGGATGTCGCGTTGAGACAGATAGATGCTCTCCGACACCGGTGCCCCTGGGTCTTGACGCTGCAGCACGAAGACCCGCTCTTGGCCCACGAAGGCCAGTCGGTCGGCGAGGTACGGTGCGGCCAACTCGGCTACCTCGTCGGTCACCAAACGGCCGCTGGCGTCGATCAGCCCTACCCGGACCAGCTCCGAGACGGCATCGACCAAGCCGGACCCGCATAGTCCTTGGGCGGTGACGTCGCCGATGACCTGCAGGCTCACCCCGTCCGGGATGTCGGCACCGACCTGGATGACTTCGATGGCACCGTCGGCGGCGCGCATTCCGCACCGGATGGCACCTCCCTCGAACGCCGGACCGGCGGGGGCCGCGGTCGAGACGATACGGTCGCCGTCGCTGAGCACGATCTCGCAGTTGGTGCCCACGTCGATGAACAGTCGGGTGCGCTTGTCGCGGTCCATGCCGGTGGCCAACATGCCGGAGACGATGTCGCCGCCCACGTAGGCACCGAGGGCTGGGAAGACGATCGCCCGAGCCTGCGGGTGGATGTCTAGCCCTAATTCCGAAGCCAGGAACGTCGGCACAGTGGCCGCGGACATGATGAAGGGAGCCACTCCAAGCGGCTCGGGATCAATACCGAGGGCTAAGGCCGTCATCGTCGCGTTGCCCGCCAGGGCCACCTCATACACCTCGTGTGGATGCACGTCGGCGTCCGCGAGAACCTCGGTCACCAACTCGGCCAAGGTGTCTTGGGCGAGCTGCCGCAAGCGGCCTGCTGCCTCCGGATCCATCATGGTGGCGCTGATCCGAGTGATGACGTCCGCGCCGAAGGGCTGCTGTTTGTTCAGCATCGAGGCCACCGCCGCCGGAGTGCCGGTCGAAGTGTCCAACAGCGTCGCGACCACAGTGGTCGTGCCCAAGTCGAAGGCGACGGCGAATGTGCGCTTGGAGGTGTCCCCAGCCTCGACGTCGATCAGAGCCTCGTCAACGATGACGGCAGTGACCTTGTAGTCAGCCTGGCGCAGCACCCCCGGCATCCGGCGCAGGGTGGCCAAGTCTGGGGTCAACCGAAGGTCGGGGATGGCGTCGCAGATCCGTTGCAGGTCGGTGCGCTGATCCTGCAAGCTCGGCTCGTCCAACTCGACGTACCGCTTCTGCAGCGCGGGTCGCAAGATCACCTGCCGACCCACCCCGACTGTCGCTGCCTTCGGCCGAGTGGTCAGCGGAGGGACTTCGACCTCGACGTTACGAATTGCTTGGGCCAGGCACGCCAATCTCCAGCCGTCAGCCAACTGCTCAGGACTGAACGAGCGATGGTCCAACCGGTGGATCGGCGCAGCCGGATCCATCACCTTGACCTTGCACTTCTTGCACGTGCCGTGCCCGCCACACGTCGAGTCGATGGCGATGCCGTTCCAACTGGCAGCGTCGAAGACGGTGACCCCCGAGGGCACCCGCACTGACCGGCCCGACGGTGTGAACGACAACTCGACCCGGGTTGTGCCGTCTTGATGTAGAGAGCGCCCGTCGTCTTGCTTGCCGTCGAAGAGGCCCTCGCGGCGAAGGCTGTCGACCTCTATCTCAGGCATCTCATGGATGGGTTCACGGTTCATGCGCTTCTGCTCACTACTGGGGTGTGCCGCAGCGGGTGGTCGCTCACGGCGCGGAATCGAGACGGGCTGACGGGTGTCTCCCTCACGCGGACGCGGCGGCTTGACGCTTGCGGTGAGCCCCGATCCATGCGCCACCCCACTCGTCGTTGCCCAGCAGCAAGTCGGCTGCCTTGACGCTGGACACAATCTGCGGGGTCCGAGCGTCCATGATCGCGCTGGTCATGCCAGCCGTCATGGCCATCGGCAAGAACGCGGCACCCAGGGTGTGGCGGTCGGGCATTCCGAAGGACACGTTGGATGCGCCGCAGGTCATGTTGAGACCGTACTTTTCGCGGATGCGGCGCATGGTGTCCATCGTGACGTTCACGACTTGCTGGTCGGCACCAATAGGCATGGCCAACGGATCGATCACGATGTCCTCGATCGGAATGCCGTATTCCTTGGTCGCGACCTCCACGATGTGCTCCACGAGCTCCAGGCGGCGATCAGCCTCCATGGGAATCTCTTCGGCATCGTTGGGCAGCGCGATGATCGCGGCGTTGTGCTTCTTGACCAAGGGCAAGATCTGCTCCATACGATCGTCTTCTGCCGTCATGGAGTTGACCAGCGCGCGACCTTCGTAGGCCTCGAGTCCGGCCTGGAGGGCTTCGATCACGGATGAGTCGATGCACACCGGCAGGTCGGTGATCTTCTGCACGAGCCGGATCGCCTTGTCGAGCAACTCGGCCTCATCGGTCAACGGCACGCCCATATTGATGTCCAGGACATCGGCACCGCCCTCAACCTGAGCAATGGCATCGCGCTCGATTGCTGACAGGTCGCCGTCGCGCAGTTGTTGCTGGAAGACCTTGCGGCCCGTGGGGTTGATTCGTTCCCCGATCAAGACGAACGGGCGGCGATGGCCAATCACGACCTCCTTGGTGGCCGAGCGGAGAACTGTTTCGCGTAGTTCGGCACTCATGCGTTGACCATCTCTCGTCGTGCTTTCAGTAGGGCTTTGGCGCGTTTGACGGTGGCCGATGCGTCGGCGGCATAGCCATCGGCACCGACGGCGTCGGCATACTCTTGGGTCACGGGTGCGCCACCGACCATGACGATGACCTGGTCGCGGATGCCGGCTTTTTGGAGGGCGTTCAAGTTGGCCTTGAACATCGGCATCGTGGTGGTCAGGAAGGCTGACATCCCCACGATGTCGGGCTGGTGCTCGATGATCTTTTCGACGAACTTTTCGGGGGCCACCTGAACCCCGAGGTCGATCACCTCGAATCCCGCCCCTTCGAGCATGATGTTGACCAGGTTCTTCCCGATGTCATGCACGTCGCCCTTGACGGTTCCCATCAGGAATTTACCCACCGTCTCGACGCCGGTCTCGGCCAGCAACGGGCGCAGGCGGGCCATCGCCCCGGCCATGGCCCGACCGGCGATCAGCATCTCGGGGACGAAGAAGTCACCGCGCTCAAAGCGGGCACCGACTTCCTCCAGGGAGGGGATCAGGGCCTCGAAGAGCATGGTCTGGGGCTCCATGCCGATCTCTAGCCCGGTGTTGGTCAGACTGAGCACTTCGGGGGCATTGCCGACGAGGGTCTCGTCGTAAAGCCGCTTGAGGATCTCCTCGGGTGTCATGCGGCACCTCTCTTATGTGTGGGGGTGAGATGTGAGCTTTTGAGTAGGGTGGCCAGGCGCGAACCTTGGTCGATCAGGAACTCGCCGAGTTCTCGGCTTCCCTCCTGTAGCCGGGCGGTCGGGCCAGAGACCCCGAGGGCAGCAATCACCGTTCCGTCCAGGCCAGGCACCGGGGCCGCCAAACCGGACAGACCGATTTCCAGTTCATCTTTGACGTAGGCGTATCCGCGCTCCCGGACGCGATCGACCTCGACCAGGAACTGCGCGCGGGTGCGGGTCTTCGGCGTCAGGTCCGAGAGATCACCACGCGGGCATTGCAGGGCTCCGAACGCACACAGGACGTAACCGAGAGAGTTGACGTGGATAGGCACATCGACTTCGTTCCAGTCGCGAGCCCGGAGAAGGTATGTCGACTCCACCTGCGCGATGTAGAAGACGTTGTCGGAGCGGGCGACCCCCAGGTGCACTGTCTCCCCGCACTCCTCGCCGACTCTTTGCAGGATGGGCTCGGCGATCCGGGCAATCTGTGGCCAGGGGTCGTGCAAGGCAGCGTAGAGGGCGAACAGTTGCCCCCCTACGTACAGCCCATCATTGCCGCGCTCCAACAACTCGGTCCGCTCCAGGGCTGCCAGCAAGCGCGAGGTCGTGGAGCGGGCCAGACCGGTTGCCTCGCACAGTTCGGTGAAGGACAACGCCGCCTCGGAGTGGATCACGATATCAATCAGGGCGGCAGCACGATCAACAGCCTGCGTGCCCAGTGAGGAAACCGGAGGATCAGGGGCTGATTCCGGTTGTCTCATATGGTAGAACTCAATTCCATGCAATGAGGCTAGGATGCCGATCACGCAACGTCAAGCACCCCCCCAAATCTGTCTACTTCAACTGCGGAGGTCCTCCTTGTTCCGGAATACGATGCCCCGATACGAGGTCCTGAGTCAGGACGCCATGGCCCAACTCGATCAGGGTTGGCGCAAACTCATCAGCGAGATCGGCGTCGAGTTCGACAGCGACCAAGCGCTCGAGACGTTCCGCAAAGCGGGGCAGAAGGTCGAGGGCCAGACCGTCTTCCTGGACCCCGAGTTCGTTCTGGAGCAGGTTGCCAAAGCCCCCAGAGAGTTCGACTTGCACGCTCGCAACCCTGAGAACAACGTGCACATCGGCGGCGACTCGATGGTCTTCAGCGGCGTCTACGGGCCGCCGTTCGTGCGCGAGGGATCGGTGCGCCGCGACGCCACGATGCACGATTTCCAGCGGTTCGCCAAGCTCGCCCAGTCGTTCAGCGTGATGGACTCCGCCGGTGGGGTGGTCTGCGAACCCAACGACGCCCCGCTGGACTCACGGCACCTGGACATGACCTATGCCCTCCAGACGCTGACCGACAAGATCTACATGGGCAACGTCGTCTCCGGAGTTAACGCCGAGGACACCATCGCGATGGGTTCGATTCTGTTCGGTGGACGAGACGTCATCGAGAAGGCCCCGGTGTCGATCTCGTTGATCAACTGCAACAGCCCACTTCGCTGGGACGAGCGGATGCTGGAGTCACTGTTCGCGTACGCGCGTGCCGGGCAACCGGTGATCCTGACGCCGTTCATCCTGATGGGTGCCATGTCGCCGGTCACTATTCCCGCGGCCCTAGTCCAGCAGATCGCCGAGGCTCTCTCGGGAATCGCCCTGGCCCAGCTGGTCCGTCCGGGCACGCCAGTGGTCTTTGGCTCGTTCTTGTCCAACATCGATATGCAGTCGGGATCGCCGTCCTTCGGCACGCCGGAGTCGGGCATGGGCTTGTGGTGCACCGGACAAATCGCTCGCCACTTCAACCTGCCTTTCCGCTCCGGTGGCGGGATGACCTCCTCACAGGTCCCCGATGCTCAGGCGGGCTACGAAGCACTGATGACGATGCTGCCGACCTTCCTGGCGGGGGCTAACTTCGTGATGCACTCGGCCGGGTGGCTCGAAGGCGGTCTGGTTGCTTGTTTTGAGAAGTTCATCATGGACGTCGAGCTGATCCAGATGTTGCAGGCCGAGTTCACCCCCTTGGAGATCAACGAAGGCACGCTTGCGTTCGATGCTCACCTTGAAGTCGGCCACGGCGGTCACTTCCTCGGGGCTATGCACACCATGGACCGGTTCCGCACCTGCTTCTACCGCCCTTTGCTGTCCTCTTCAGAGAACTTCGAGCGATGGAGCCGGGGTGGCGGCGTGGACGCGGCCGGGCGGATGAGCAACATCTTCGCCAAGCGCATCGAGGAATATCAGCAGCCTGCGCTGGACTCCGCGATCGATCAGGAGCTCCAGGAGTATGTGGCCCGTCGGCGCGCTGAGCTAGGCGACTGACCCCCGCAAGACAAGGCTTAGCGGAAGACGACCGTCGTCCGGTCGCCGTTGAGCAGGATCCGGCTCTCACTGTGCCAGCGGATGGCACGGGAGAGCACTTGAGACTCCACGTCTCGACCCGCGGCAGCCAGCTGGGCAGCGCTGAATCGGTGATCCACCCGCATCACGTCCTGCTCGATGATGGGTCCCTCGTCGAGATCGCCGGTGACATAGTGCGCCGTGGCCCCGACCAGTTTGACGCCGCGCTGGAAAGCCTGCGTGTAGGGGCGTGCCCCCTTGAAACTCGGCAGGAAGGAATGGTGGATGTTGATGGCTCGTCCGGCCAGGAGACGGGAGGTCTGATCGGAGAAGATCTGCATGTATCGGGCCAGCACGACGATGTCGACGTCCAGATCCTCGATCATGGCCAGCAGTGTGGCCTCGGAGTCAGCCTTGGTCTGCGGGGTTACGGGGATGTGGTGGAAGTCAATACCGTAGGACTCGGTCAGGCTCCGGAGGTCCTCATGGTTGGAGACGACGCCGGCCACATCGATCTGCAGAGCATCACGGCTCCAGCGGAACAACATGTCGTTCAGGCAGTGGCCGAACTTGGAGACCAAGATGAGGGTGCGATATGGCTTGCGGGCGTCCCACAGGTTCCAGGTCATCTCGAAGGTTGCCGCAATCTCGGAGAACCCCGCGCGCAGTTCGTCGATGCCGATGTCAGGGGCGGACACGGCAAACCGTACGCGCATGAAGAATGTTCCGGCGGCTGGATCTTCGAACTGTTGGCTCTCGACGATGTTCCCGGCGTGGTGGACGAGCAAGCCCGTGAGGGCGTGCACGATGCCCGGCCGATCAGGACAAGCCAGCGTGAGGACGTAGTGCGGGTGAACAGGGTTAAGCGGCATGGGATGTGCTCCGAAGAGAGTCGGGTTGTTGCGTGTGTCGATATGTATTCTGCGATACGCAACAATAGATGCGCTAGCGTGTGCGCATGGTGGATTCCTCGGGTGCTGGTTTAGTGCAGTCGGTTGACCGCGCCCTGAGCGTCCTGACCGTCCTCGCCCGCGCCGGAGAGTCCGGAGTGACCGAGATTGCGCTTGAGCTCGGGGTGCACAAGAGCACGGTGTTTCGGCTGGTGGCCACGCTGGAGGCGCACGACCTCGTCGAGCAGCACTCAGATCGCGGGAAATACCGTCTAGGGGTGGGTGTCCTTCGGTTGGCGGGAGCCACCAGCGCCCGCCTCGATGTCGTTCAGGAAGCCCGATCCATCACTCGTGATCTTGCGGCCCTGACCGGTGAAACGGTTAACGTGGCGATCCTGTCGGAGACGTCCGCCTTGTACGTGGACCAGGTGGCCGGGCCCTCTGGTCTTCAGCCCCACAACTGGGTGGGTCAACGTATCCCGCTGCACGCGACATCCAACGGCAAGGTCCTGCTGAGCGAAATCGAGAGCACTGAGCTCGGCACCCATGTGCCGAGGCTGCAGGGATACACCGATCACACCATTACCTCCCGCGCCCAGCTGCGCAGCGAGCTCAGCACCGTCCGTGACCAAGGATTTGCCGTAGCGATCGATGAGTTAGAAGTTGGCCTCACTGCTGTCGCGGCACCTATCCGGGACGCCTACGGCGACCTCATTGCCTCGTTGAGCGTCTCAGGTCCCTCTTTTCGGTTGGGGACCGAGCGAATTCAGGTCCTCGTGCCGATGGTCGTCTCAGCGGCCCACGGCATCTCGGATCGGATGGGGGCGGCGACACCTCGCCAGGCGACAGCAGACTGAGACAAGGCGCGCACAGCGCAACATCATGCGAAATGCTTGACAGCGCATACGGACCGATTCACTCTAGGCTCACGCATCACGCATGTGATCCAAGATCCGTGCACGACAGGCAACGATGCCCTCGTCGCGATTCTGGGCCAGCGTCATCACCTGCGACCCACGAGTGGGTCAGAACGGGAGTACGCATGTCAACAGCGACGCGCAAGGACTCGCCCGAGGGCAGTCCCGCCGCAAAGCCACCTTCGCAAGGTGCGTTCGGCTCCATCGACCCTGTGGTGTTCGGTGGGGGTTTCGCCTTGGTGCTGGCGTTCGCCTTGTGGGGCATCCTCGGTACGGCGAGCCTGCAGGTCGCCGCCGACGCGGGCCTGGGTTTCGTCACCAAGTACATCGGCTGGGCCTTCATCGTCGCCGGCGCAGGGTTCGTGCTGTTCGCCCTCGTGCTGGCCTTCAGTCGCTACGGTCGCATCCGCCTAGGCACAGACGACGAGCGTCCTGAGTTCACCACGTCGTCGTGGTTCGCGATGATGTTTGCCGCTGGCATGGGCATCGGCCTCGTCTTCTTCGGCGCTGCCGAGCCACTGTCGCACTTCACCGCCCCGCCCATGGGGCTCGCCGAGCCCGGCACGGATGAGGCCGCCCGGCTAGCTATGCAGTACACGATCTTCCACTGGGGCCTTCACCCGTGGGCTCTGTATGCCGTCGTAGGGCTGGCACTGGCGTACACCTCCTTCCGCAAGGGCAATCCGAACCTTCTGAGTTCCATCGTGATGCCCAACCGCCCGGTCGATGACCCCGCGCGTCGGGCGATCGACACGTTCGCCATCTTCATCACCGTCTTCGGAGCGGCGACCTCGCTGGGCTTGGGCGCACTGCAGATCAACAGCGGTCTGAGCAGCGCCTACGGGGTGACCAAGAGCAATACGGTCGCCATCATCGTGATCGTTGTCTTGGCCGTGATTTTTGCCGTCTCGGCCGTCAGTGGCGTCGGTAAGGGCATCAAGATCGTGAGCAATATCAACATGGGACTGGCCGGTCTCTTGGCGCTCTTCGTCCTGGTGTTGGGTCCCACCCTGGTCATCGTCAACACGTTCGTGGAGATGATCGGGGACTACGGCACGCAGATTGTCCCAATGAGCTTCCGCACCGGGGTCTACGGCGGAGAAGAGTGGCTGCAGGGATGGACACTCTTTTACTGGGCGTGGTGGATGTCCTGGGCGCCGTTCGTCGGCACGTTCATCGCTCGCATCTCCCGAGGTCGTACCATCCGGCAGTTTGTCGTCTGCGTGCTCTTGGTGCCCACGCTGGTGAGTTCGGTGTGGTTCTCCATCCTCGGCGGGACTGCCATCAACCTGCAGGGAAGTGGAGTCGACCTTGCTGGCGCCGAGACGAACGAGGACCGGCTCTTCATGATGCTGGACCAGTTCAGCCTCAGCGCGGTCACCGCCACGCTCGTGGTGCTGTTGATTACGTTCTTCTTCGTCTCCAGTGCTGACTCGGCATCCGTCGTCTTGGGCATGCTGTCCTCCAAGGGCAGCATCACACCGCACCGCAACGTGGTATTGCTGTGGGGAGGGATGATCGCCGTCACCGCGATCGCCCTGTTGCTCGCAGACGGGCTATCGGTCATCCAACAAGCCGCGGTCGTGATTGCGGTGCCGTTCCTCGTGCTGCTGATAGCGGTCTGTGTTCAGTTGATGAGGCAGTTGCGAGACGAGCCCGTGGTCTCGACCGTGCCCGAGGGTGTCTACACGGCGCTCTACGAAGAACTGGGTGCCAGCAGGAAAGACGTCGACCAGACGCTCGAGAAGCAGCACGCGCACCCGGAGGATCAATCCGCGCAGTAGAGTCCCTGCTGTTTCTCGCTGCTCTCAGTGGCCCCACGCTTTCGGGCGTGGGGCCACTGCGTGTCCACGGCGTAGTTGACAGGTGGCGGATCGGCGCGGCACAATTCCGTGTGCCGCATCATGCACTATGTTGCGGACAGCGCAACAACACGAGATGCGCATTGGGCACTTACTCCCGCTCCTTCCCGAAGGGTTGCCACCTATGGCCACGGTCCCCACTTCTGCCCACGTCGTCGTGATTGGTGCCGGAATCGTCGGCAACAGCCTTGTCCACCATCTGGCTCGACTGGGCTGGACCGACATCGTCCAGATCGACAAAGGGGCGCTGCCCAACCCCGGTGGGTCCACCGGGCACGCCTCGAACTTCATCTTCCCCGTCGACCACTCGCGTGAGATCACGGATCTGACGCTGGACAGCATGAAGCAGTACGACGAGATGGGGGTCATGGTGCAGCCCGGGGGGTTTGAAGTGGCCCGCACCGAGGAGCGTATGGAGGAACTACGTCGCCGGATGTCCTCGGCCAAGGCGTGGGGGATCGAAGCGGAGATGGTCACTGCCGAGCAGGTCGTGAAGAAGGTTCCCTACCTGGACCCCTCGCTGATCCTCGGAGCGTTCTGGACGCCCAGCGTCGGCGTCGTCGATTCCCTGCGCGCGGGCACCATCATGCGCGAGCGCGCGATGGCCACCGGATCGCTGACCGTCGTTCCCACCGTCGAGGTGACCGGGATGGAGGTCGAGAACGGTCGTATCAAGGCCGTGCAAACCACCGGCGGCGATATTCAGGCCGAGACTGTGGTCATCGCGTGCGGTGTGTGGAGCCCCAAGTTGGCGGCAATGGCCGGTGCCAAGATCCCGCTCACTCCCGCGGTGCACCAGATGATCAGCGTGGGCCCTGTCCCGCTACTCGCCGCGACCGACGGTGAAATCACCTATCCGATCATCCGGGACATGGACACGCTGTGCTACGAGCGTCAGCACGGTGCGGACATGGAGGTGGGCTCCTACGCTCACCGCGCGATCCTGCACGACCCCGAGGACATCCCCTCGATCGAGGCCTCGAAACTCTCGCCCACCGAGATGCCCTTCACCTCCGATGACTTCGACCCACAGCTGGAGCAGGCCTTCGAGTTGATGCCCGAGCTGCTCGGAGCCGAGGGTGCGGAGATCCGCTACGCCATCAACGGCTTGTTGTCGCTGACCCCGGATGGTTCACCGGTGCTGGGGGAGACCCCGGAGGTCAAGGGTCTCTGGTCTGCCGCCGCTGTGTGGATCAAGGAAGGTCCCGGTGTCGGTCGTGCCGTCGCCGAGTGGATGACGCAGGGCTACAGCGAGATCGACGTCTCCCACTCCGATATCGCCCGCTTCCACCCGCACCAGCGGACCCGCGCCCACGTCAAGGCTCGTACCGGTGAGGCCTTCATCAAGACCTACGGCATCGTGCACCCGGCGGAGCAGTACGACTCGGATCGCGGCAAGCGGTTGTCCCCGATGAACGAGCACCAGCGTCAACTGGGTGCGGCGTTCATCGAAGCAGCGGGATGGGAGCGGCCCAACTGGTATGAGTCGAACGCCCGGCTGCTCGAGGAGTTCGGGGATGCGGTCATGCCTCGCGAGCACGAGTGGGATGCTCGTTGGTGGTCACCCATCATCAACGCCGAACACCTCGCCATGCGTGAGCGTGCCGGGATCTTCGACCTGTCGGCTTTCACCATCTTCGACGTGGTCGGTCCGAGCGCGCTCGACGCCGTCCAGGGCGTCATCGTCGGCCAGGCCAACGTGGCCGACGGTCGCGTCATCTACAGCCCCGTGTTGGACGCCAAGGGCGGATTCGTCTCTGACCTCACCGTCATGAAACTGGCGCATGACCACTTCCGCGTGGTCACCGGTGGCGCACACGGCATGGTGGACCGCAAGTGGTTCGCCGACCGAATGCCCGCCGACGGCAGCGCCGCCGTGGTGGACCTCACCTCAGCCATCACCACGTTGGGCATCTGGGGCCCCAAGGCTCGCGAGATCCTCAGCTCGATCACCCGCGATGACCTGAGCCACGAGAGCTTCAAATTCTCCACCTGCCGCGAGATCGAGATCGACTCGATCACGGTCCTGGCGTCCCGTATCTCCTACGTCGGCGAACTCGGCTGGGAGCTCTACGTCCCGATCGAGCAGGGTGCCCGTCTGTGGGCCCTGCTGCACGAGGCCGGTGCCGCCCACGGTGCGGTCCCGGTCGGCATCGGGGTCTACGGCACGACCGGACGCCTCGAGAAGGGCTACCGCGCCTTCGGTGCCGAGCTCGACGCTGAGCGAAGCATCGTTGAGGCAGGTATGCAGCGCCCTAAGGTCAAGGAAGCCGACTTCGTCGGTCGCGACGCCTACATCGCTCAGCGCGAGGGGGAGGCAGCCTCGGTGTTGTGCACCCTGACCGTCGAGGACCACACGTCGGCTTTGGGCATCAAGCGATACATGCTCGGGGGTGAGCCGATCCTGACCAAGGACGGCCAGCTGCTGACCGATGGGCGCGGTCACCACCCCTACGTCACCAGCGCCGGATCAGCGCCCTCGCTGGGCAAGCACGTGCTGCTCGCTTACCTGCCGACGGAGCAGGCAGTGATCGGCACCGAACTCAGCGTGTCCTACATGGAAGAGCTGTATCCCGTCGTCGTCGGCTCGGTCGACGCGACCTCGCTCTTCGACCCCAGCAACGACCGGATCAGGAGTTAAGTGAATGAGCAACATCTTGGTGTGTATCAAGCGAGTGCCGGACACCGGTGGTGAAGTCTCCCTGACCGGCGACGCCATGAACATCGACGACGCCCAGCTCGGAGCCACTGTGAGCGGCCACGAAGAGTGCGCGATCGAGATAGCCGTCCAGCAGGCGGCCGAGACCGACGGTGAGGTCACCGTGCTGTCCCTGGGTGACGAGGACTCGATCGAGCAGTTGCGCGATGCGGTCGCCCGTGGATGCACCAACGCCGTGCTCGTCGAAGCGACGCCGTCCAGCTTCGGCCCCCGCGACATCGCCCTCGCGATCGCTGATGTCGTGCGCGCCCACGAGGCCGAAGGTACGACATACGACCTGATCTTGCTGGGCAACGACGCGGCCGACACGGGCGATTTCCAGGTCGGCGTCCGATTGGGTTATGCCTTGGACCGGCCTGTCGTCACGGGTATGTCGACTGTGGCGATCGAGGGCGGACAGGTCATCGCCAAGGGTGATGCCCCCACGGGTGGCACCCAGGTCTACGAGGTCGCCTTGCCGGCCATCGTCACCGTGATGGAAGGCGGCGTCGAGCCGCGCTATCCCTCGATCCCGGGCCGGATGAAAGCTAAGCGCGCCAAGATCGAAACGATTGAGCCGCAGGTGGAGCTGCAAGGCTCGGCGCGGGTGCGTCTCACATTGCCACCGAAACCACCGAGCCAGGTCACCATCCTCGGCGAGGGCCCCGACGCGGCGGTCGCCGTGGCGGATCTGCTGCAAGAACTAGGGGTTCTGCGATGAGTTGCTTAGTTGTGATCGAGCCCGACGCGACCGGAATCAGCGAAGTCAGCACCGGGACCATCACCTTTGCTCGGTCCTTGGGCACTGATGTCGATGCGCTGGTCATCGGCAACGGTGGTGTCGTCGATGGGCTGCTCCCGCAACTCGGTGCGTATGGCGTGGCGCGGGTCTTCGCCGTCTCGGGCGAGGGTTTCGACGCCTACGCCCCGGCCGCGTGGGCTGCCGCCGCGG
>JBGTGC010000104.1:0-9929 GCA_041746935.1 Dermatophilaceae bacterium | reverse complement strand
CGACCAGTAGGCTCCCTGGCTATGGCGGATATGTTTGACGGCTACCCCCTGGCAGCACACATGCACGATGAGATGTTCGAAGCAGCACCGGAGGAGACCGCCGAGGGACCAGCGGTGCGGTCGGCATACCAAAATCTGTCCCGCGCCTTCGAAGGCGTCAGCGCCGAGGATTTGCAGTCTCGGTCGGACTACCTGTCGAGCAACTACAGCGACCAGGGCGTCACCTTCGACATCGGCGGCGAAGAACGCCCCTTCCCGCTCGATATCGTGCCCCGCATCATCGACGCCAAGGCGTGGTCACACGTCGAGGCTGGTGTCTCGCAACGCGTGGCCGCCCTGGAGCGACTGCTCGATGACGTGTATGGCGAGGGTGAGGTCTTTGCCGACAACATCGTGCCCAGGCACGTCGTGACCTCCTCCAGCCATTTCCACCGGGCGGCCTCGGGCATCACCCCCCTCAACGGCGTGCGTATTCACGTCTCGGGAATCGACCTGATCCGCGACGGACACGGAGACTTCCGGGTGCTCGAGGACAACGTCCGGATCCCCTCGGGTGTCTCCTACGTGCTGACCAACCGGCGCGCGATGAGCCAGACCCTGCCCGAGGTCGTCGGAACCCACCGCCTGCGGCCCGTGGCGGCATACCCCCAGAAGTTGTTGAACGCCCTCAAGGCCGCCGGGCCTAGCGGAGTGGCCGACCCCACCGTCGTCGTGTTGACGCCTGGGCCGTATAACTCGGCCTACTTCGAGCATTCGCTGTTAGCCCGTCTGATGGGGTGCCGGCTCGTCGAAGGCCGCGACCTCGTCGCTCAGGCCGGTCGCGTGATGATTCGAACCACCCACGGCCTTCACCCGGTGCACGTCATCTACCGCCGCGTCGATGACGACTTCCTGGACCCGATGCACTTCCGCTCCGACTCGGCACTGGGCTGCCCCGGGCTACTCAATGCCGCTCGCTCGGGCAACGTCACCATTGCCAACGCCGTGGGCAATGGTGTGGTCGACGACAAGCTGATCTACACCTATATGCCCGACATCATCCGGTATTTCCTAGACGAGGAGCCGATCCTGCCCAACGTCGACACCTGGCGGCTGGAGGACCCGGCGCATCGAGAAGAGGTGATGGATCGCCTGCACGAACTGGTGTTCAAGCCGGTCGACGGCGCCGGCGGCAGGGGCATCGTGATCGGTCCGCAAGCTACCCCGGATGAGTTGGACACCTTGCGCAAGACCGTATTGGCCGCACCGCGCGGATGGATCGCCCAGCCTGTGGTGCAACTGTCCACGGTCCCGACGATGATCGGGGATCACATGCGGCCTCGACACGTTGACCTGCGGCCCTTCGCGATCAACGACGGCAACAAGGTATGGGTTTTGCCGGGCGGATTGACCCGCGTGGCCCTCGGCGAGGGCGAGCTCATCGTCAACTCCAGCCGCGGCGGCGGCTCCAAGGACACCTGGGTGCTCGCCGGAGACGGTTTGCGTCAGCGTCTCGCCCCCCGCGCACGGCCGCTGGAGCCCGTCTCCGAACCGCAGGTCCGCCTGCAGGAATCGATTGCCTCGAGCTCGCAAACCGAGCAAGAGCAACAACAACAGCAGCAGCAGCAGCAGCAGAGTCAGGAGGCTCCCTCGTGCTGAGCCGGATCGCTGAATCCTTGTTTTGGATCGGCCGCTATCTGGAGCGCGCCGAAGACACCTCACGCCTGTTGGACGTGCACGTGCAGTTGCTCCTGGAAGACCCGGTCGTCGACGAAGAAACGGCATCGCGAGCCCTGCTGGCGGTCATGGGCGTCGATGGCGAGGGCCAGGCCGACCAGGCCTCAGTCATGCGCTTGCTCGCCTGGGACCCTGAGTCGCCGGCCTCGATGGTCTCCACCTTCTGGGGAGCCCGGGAGAGCGCGCGCCGCTCTCGCGAGACGGTCTCCACCGAGATGTGGGAGGCCATCAACACCACCTGGAACATCCTGCAGCGCGGTCACATTCAGCGTGCGCGGCCAGCGCAGGCCTGCCAGACCGTCCGCGAGCGCTGCGCGGTCATCTCCGGCATCGCCGACTCCACGATGAGCCACGACCAGGGCTGGCAATTCCTGGTCCTGGGCCGCAGTTTGGAGCGGATCGACATGACCGCCCGGATGATCGAAGCCGCGGCATACAACGCCGAGTCACCGCAGGCGTGGCTGACGACGCTGCGAGCCTGCGGTGCGCACCACGCATTCGTGCGTACCTACGGCGGTGCCGACTCCGACCGCGAGGCCGCCGAGTTCCTCTTGCTCGACCGACTCTTCCCCCGGTCGTTGCTGTTTTCGTTGAACCGCGCCGAGTCGGCCCTGGTCAACCTCGACGTCGGCGAGCGTCGAGCCGGTTTCACCGGAGACGCCATGCGGCTGATCGGCCGCGCCCGAGCCGAATTGGAGTACCAACCCTTGTCCGAGATTCTCAGCGACCTGCCCGGGCGGATGACCGCGCTGCAGCGAACCTGCAGCGACGCCAACGACGCCGTGGCCCAGCGCTACTTCGAGGGTGCCAATTCGGTGACCTGGCACTCGGGGGTGAGGTGAACCGATGATGTTGCGGATCGTTCACAAGACCGGATACGAGTATGCCGGCGCGGCCAGTGCCTCCTACAACGAGGCTCGGATGACCCCCCGCTCGACCCTGCACCAGCAGGTTCTGCATACCCGGATGGACATCACACCCTCGGCCTGGACGCACACCTATAGCGACTACTGGGGCACCACAGTGACCGCATTCGAGGTGCACGACCGGCACGAATCACTCACGGTCACCTCGGCGGCGACGATCGACGTGCGGCGCCCGGTCATCGAGGGCGAGGGGTGGACCTGGGAGCACATGCGCTCACCGGAAGTCGCCGCTGAGCACAGTGAGTATCTGCAGATCGGCGATCAGGTGCAGCCTCCCGAGGACTTGCTCGCCAGGGTCCGCGAGATCGCGGACGCTTCGTCCAGTCCCAAGGACTGCGCCGACGCGGTGATCGATCTCATTCACACTGAGATCGACTACGTCTCCGGGTCCACCGGAGTGCACACGCGGGCGGCCGAAGCCTGGGAGGGCCGCAAGGGTGTGTGCCAGGACATGGCTAACCTGACCATCGGCTGCTTGCGCTCGGTCGGCATTCCCACCTGCTACGTCTCGGGCTATCTGATGCCGCCCAACGAGCCGGAGATCGGCACCACCTATCGAGGTGAGTCGCACGCCTGGATTCGCTATTGGAATGGGCTGTGGGTGGGCGCAGATCCGACCAACGCGATCCAGCCGAGCAATCGACATGTCGAGGTGGCTCAGGGCCGGCAATACGGCGACGTGCCGCCGCTGCGTGGGATCTTCACCGGGTCGGGAACCTCCAAGATGTTCGTTGAGGTCGAGCTCACCCGGATGGCCTGACCCGCTCCCCCCTTTTCCGCCACCCCCAGCCAGAAAGTCGACCTCCAGCGCCGTATTCGGGGCGAGAAGTGTCACTTTGTGGCTGGGGGTGGCGGAAAAGGGGGTTAGGTCAGGCGCGTGAGAGCCGTGTGGTCGTCCTGCGGCAGGTTGCCGACGGTGGTCGCCGTCACGGTCAACCAGCCGAAGCGCATGTCTCCGGAGTGTGTGGTCATGAATGCGGTCTCGGCGGCGTCCGTGCCGGTGGCGATCCGCACCAGCGAGGGGCGAGGGGCGAGCCGGGTGGGGTCGACGACGTGCCACGCACCTTGGACGTGGGCTTCGACGACGGCGTGGAAGTCCATCGGCTGCAAGCCTGGGGCGTAGGCGCTGACCAGCCGCGCCGGGATCCCGAGCGCCCGCAGAAACGCGATCGTCAGGTGTCCGAAGTCACGGCATACCCCCGCGCGAGCCACGTAGGTGTCACTGGCGCCGTCGGTCACCCTCGAGGAACCGATGACGTATGCGGTGTGGTCCGCAACGTAATCGACCACCGCGCGCAGCAGACCAGCATGATCGACATCGCTGCCACCTGCTGCTGGGAACAACGCCCGTGCCGTTGCCTCGAGGCGGTCGACGTCGGCATACCGGCTGGGTCGTAGGTAGCTGATCCGCTCTCCGGGGCTGAGTGCTTGGGCTGCGCCGCCGCTCGACACCGTCGCGCCATAGTCGAGCACGAAGTCGCCGACCGGCACCTCCTTCAGCAGATGCCAACGAGCGCCACCGGAGCCGGCCACCTCGGTGACCTGCAGGTCCCTTCCGTTCACCGTGATGTGCAAGTGCTCATCTATCGGGTTGGCGCTCCTAGCGACCACCACGCTGAGGGCCAACTCGGCCGGGGACTTGATGGTGGCGGTGATATTCGCGGTCACGGTGCGCTGCATGGGCCCATGCTGTCACCCCGAGCGTCCTTGGGCGCTTCAGTCGGCGTAGCGCTCGTACCAACTCTGCGCCGAGAGGCGTTGGTCTTCTGCCCAGACCCTCACGTCGGCAGTGCTGCCGTTGGATCGGATCGTGACCTGATCACCGTCGAAACTCGTGAATCTCATCGAGACAGGCTCGCCATACATCGACAAATGCTCCTCGAGCATCGAGGTGGCAATGCGCTCACCCAGACGCAGCGACTCGAAGTAGTCGGTGTAGTAGTGGACGCCAGCCATGTTGCGTGCGTTCGCGATGTTCATCGCCAGCTTGTCGAGCTCGCCTTGGACCGTGAGGCTGGGGTTTCCCGGTGCGGCGACGAGTTCACCACCTTCGTTCACGTTGCCCGGCGTGACGTCGGCGACGAAGACCGGGTCCGTCCACGGCCTCGGGGTCACTCCGTCCGGTTGATACATCTCGAAGAACGCCTTGAGCACCGTCACGGAGGCACCGGCGACCGTGGCGTGACCGGCACCGTATGCCGGGTGGGTCGGTGAGCCCTCTGGGAACGCCACCGGTAGTAGGTAGTTTTTGTCGTCGGCGATGGTCGGGAAATCGGTGGGCAGCGTGGCCTTGGGCGTGATCGTCGTGGCCGCGTTCTGAGCCGTGTTGTGGCTGGCAATCATGCTCAGGATGGTCGGCGGAATCTTCGAGCGCAGCGCCGTCAACGAGGCCACCAACGTCGGGTCTGCGATCCGGTCCGGCTCGTTTTCGTGCAGGGTCAACCATGCGGCGACGACCTCGGGTCGCGTACGGCGGTGGTGCTGCCACTTCTGGCGCCACACGGCCTTGAGCGCACGGGTGGACACCTCCGGCAGCAAGGTGAGCACGTGCGGCCCGCCGAATGACGCGAAGGCTGCACGGGTCCGGCTCGACGTCTCTGGCATCCCCCGGTCGCGAGGTTGCCCCTCGCCGAGCATCCACAGACAGGCGACCTGATAGGCCTGATACAGCGCGTCGTAATGCACATAGGTGGCGATGTCTCGGGGGGTGCTCAGGTATCGACGACGAGGCGCGAACACATCCAGATCGTTGAAATCGACACCGTTCTGAGCGTCCAGCCATGCCGCCCAGTTCGTCATGTAGTCGACGCCCTGCTTGGCCACGATCGAGCGCTGGTCGATGATCTGGGTTCCGAACAACACGAAACCGTCCTCGGCGCCGATCTGGGAATGGGTCCCCCGGAACTGCGGTGAGGGGTTGCTTGCTGCGGGCGGATCGAAAGTGAATCTGTCGTTGGTGCTTCCGCCGAGCAGGAACTGTGACATCCAGGGACCGGTTCTGGACCCCGGCGTCGATCCGCGGAACAGATCCGCCCCGCTGCCCAGGGGCCCCCGAGACCCGAAGCGGCGCAGTTCGGCCTCGTTCGCGGGTGCATACGACCCGTTGAACCACGGCATCGAATCGAGCGCCTGGCGCACGGCCGTCACGTTGGGCCCGCTCTCGTCGGCGATCGCGTTGAACGGCACGTCGCGCAAGAGCGCCATCGCGTAGAGCTCCGCGATCTCGGCCGCGAGTTCGTCGCTGTCGAACCGGGGTGCCGCAGGGATCGCCAGCGCCCCGGCGTCGGCACCCTCGGTGTCGTAGACATGCCCAGTGAAAGGGCTGGTGAGCTTGCGATATCCGTGCGGAGCATTCGGGCTGTCGGTGTATTGCTCGGGATCGCTCGGGGTGCCCGCGCCGTGCCGATTCTGCCCGATCGGCAACGTCTCCACGCATCCCACGTCGTGCGTCGACAGCACCCGGACGAGTTCGTGATAGCTCGCGTCATCCACGGTTCCGTCCACGGCATGCGGAAGGCCCTTGTGGTAATTCGCAGCGAAACCCTGCCCGTAGTCGATCTCTTCACCGTTCGGCGTGGTGACACCACGCCCACGGCCTGACGCGAGCGATTCCAGCTGGGCGCGTCGGGCGGCCGCAGCGGCCGCTCGCTCGGCGCAATCCGGCTTCGGCGTTCCGATTGATCGAGTCATCGTCTTCTCCCCTGGAGGTTCGCGCACCGGCATCAACGGTTAAGGCCAGCATCCACCAAGAGCACGCCCGACCACTGCTGATACATCCCCGCCCTCGAGGCCGACCAGATGCCACAACGCTCGTATGCCGCTAGCGTGATCTCGACTTCGGCGAAGGGACCCATCGTGGACGTTCTGTGGGGTATCGGCGGCATGGCCGTCCTGTTGCTACTGGCGGTGTTGCTGTCGACCAACCGACGGGCGATCCGCTTGCGAACGGTGGTCGCTGCCTTTGCGCTCCAACTCGGCTTCGGCGTGCTCGTGCTCTATTGGTCCACCGGGCAGTGGGCGCTGGAGAAGACGTCTGCCGGGGTGCAGGCCGTCATCAACTCCTCTGGCGCGGGCATCGAGTTCGTCTTCGGACCCGCGCTGCCCACGGACGGGCTGGTCTTCGCCTTCCAGGTGCTGCCAGTCATTATCTTTTTCGCTTCACTGACGGCCGTTCTTTATCACTGGGGCATGCTGCAGAAGGTCGTGGAAGGCCTGGGGGGCGGGTTGCAACGACTCCTGGGGACCGGCAAAGCAGAATCGGTCAACGCAGCCGCCAACATCTTTGTCGGCCAGACCGAGGCACCACTGGTCATCCGGCCATACATCAAAGGGCTCTCCCGCTCGGGGCTGTTCGCGGTGATGGTCGGTGGCCTCTCGACGGTCGCCGGATCCGTCCTGGTCGGGTATTCACTGCTGGGAGCGCCGCTGGAGTATCTGATCGCCGCCAGCTTCATGGCCGCACCCGGGGCCCTACTTATGGCCAAAATCATCATGCCGGAGAACCGTGAGACCGACGAGGAGCGAGAGCCGGCTCTCGTGGGGGCCGCGATGGACGACAAGGAAGCGAGCGCCGGAGGGGACCGCAGGGCCGTCGACAGCGGTGATACCGACGGCGGTGAAGAACTGGGGCATCGCAACGTCATTGACGCCGCCGCCTCTGGAGCGGCCGATGGTCTGAAGTTAGCGCTCAACATCGGGGCGATGCTGCTGGCCTTCATCTCCTTGATCGCGCTGCTCAACCTCTTCATCGGCACAGTCGGCGGTTGGTTCGGCTACGACGCGCTCACCTTCGAGCAGATCCTGGGCTACGTCTTCGCACCGCTTATGTTCGTGATCGGGGTCGACTGGAACGAGGCCATCAGAGCGGGCAGCTTCGTGGGCCAAAAAGTGGTGGTCAACGAATTCGTGGCCTTCGCCAATTTCGCTCCACAGATCGAAGAGTTCAGCCCGAAGACGGCCGCCATCATCACCTTTGCTCTGACCGGCTTCGCCAACCTCGGGTCCCTCGGCATCTTGCTCGGTGGCCTCGGTGGGATCGCTCCCGGACGTCGACGCGATATCGCCGAGCTCGGCCTGCGCGCCATTGCCGCCGCGACCCTGGCCAACCTGATGAGCGCCGCGATCGCCGGCATCCTCATCGGTTGAGCGCCGCAGCGGCTGACATGAGAGCCCGCGTCTCCTAAGGTCAAGGACATGCGAGCAATCACGATCCCCACGCCCGGTGACGCCGACGCCCTCGTCCCGGATGAGGTGGCGACCCCCGAGTGCGGCGAGCGCGAAGTCCTCATCGAGGTGGTGGCCGCTGGAGTGAATCGCGCCGACATCGCCCAGCGGCAGGGCAACTACCCGCCACCCGAGGGCGCCTCGATGTTGCCTGGCCTCGAAGTCAGCGGGATCGTGCGGGCCCTCGGAGACCGGGTCAGCGCGTGGTCGACCGGCGATGAAGTCTGCGCCCTTCTCGCCGGGGGTGGGTATGCCGAGGCTGTCGCCGTGCCTGCCGGTCAGATCTTGCCGATCCCGGCCGGAGTCAGTGTGCGCGACGCTGCCGCCTTGCCCGAGGTGGCCTGCACGGTGTGGAGCAACCTGATCACCGAAGCCGGGCTGAAGGCCGGCGAGACTGTGCTGGTTCACGGCGGGTCCAGCGGTATCGGAACGATGGCGATCCAGTTGGCATCGGCCTTCGGGGTCCGCGTCATCGTGACTGCGGGCTCGGCCGAGAAGCTCGACGCGTGCCGCTCGCTCGGCGCTGATGTCGGGATCAACTACAAAGAACAGGACTTCGTTGAAGAGACGCTGGCGGCCACCGACGGAGCTGGCGTCGACGTCATCTTGGACGTCGTGGGTGCCGCCTACCTTGACCGCAACCTGCAGGCTCTGACCACCGGCGGGCGCCTCGTCATTATCGGTATGCAGGGCGGTGCCAGGGGCGAGCTCAACATCGCCCGGCTGCTCGGCAAACGGGGCCGGATCATTGCGACCGGGCTCCGCTCCAGACCGCTGGAGGAGAAAGCCAAAATCGTCGCGGCCGTCCGCGAGCGCGTGTGGCCGCTCATCGAAGCAGGCACGATCCGCCCGTTGGTGCACGCGACATACCCGCTGGATGAGGCGGCCGACGCGCACCGGGCCATCGAAGGCAGCGAGCACATCGGCAAGATCCTGCTGACCATCTGAAAGGTGCCGCATGCACCGAAGCGTGACCCAGATGAGGCCAGCTCAGGGCAGCAGGTGGCCGCTGGACGGCTCCTCGTCGCAGCCCTGTAGCAACTCTAGGATCTGCTGGGTCTCCCGGTCGGAGTCAGCCATCTCGGTCAGCGACATCCACTGAGACCGTCGAGCCTCCGATGACAACGTCAGCTCTGGACGGTGATCCAGCATGACACGGAAGATCACGTCCACGCTTTGCGAATGGGGGTGTATGCCGACCGCGACCTCCTGGCCAGGCTCGATCCGCAACCCAGTTTCCTCCGCTACTTCGCGGGTGACTGCCTCCGCGGGGGTTTCCCCATGGTCCAGCAGGCCGCCGGGCAGGCTCCACCCGTTGCGGTGCGGCTGACTCAACATCAAGACGTGCCCGTCGTGCTCCAACGAGCACACCGCGCCGACGGTGTAGTTCGGTGTTCCGGCTCGGACCAAGGCTCGTTTCAGTGGTCCCGGGAGCCCTCGAAAGGCCAGCAGCGCAGCCGTCGATGCCTTGCGTCGCAACACCTGCAGGTCGAGCATGTGGCCTAGTTCACCACACGCCTCACCGTGCTCGGCCTGCGCAGAACGCGCCGTCAGCTCGCGCCCCTGCCACCAGGTGAAGATCTGCTCGGCCAACCAGGTCGGATGCTCCAGCATCGGCAGGTGACCGCAATCCGAGGCGGGTGCAAATCGCCAGTCGGGGTTGCGCCCGGCTACCCGCCGAGCCCCGGAGAACGGCACCAACCGATCCCGCCGGCCGTGCACGAGCAATACCGGCGCGCTGATTTCGGCATACATGCGATCGGCGTCCGACCTGCGCGCAAGGTGGGACAAGATCGACCGTGCCGCGTCACTGTAGTGCCGGTCCATCTCCGGATGACTGAGGCGCCGCTGGGCCACCGGCAGGTGATGGGCGACCACCTCGGGGTCCACTCTGGACGGGTCGACGGTGCACAGGCGCAGGGTGTCCTGGACGTTCTGCTCGGGAGTGCGCAGCGAACGACGTGCGCGCGCGGCCAGCTGACCGACGGCCGGCACCACATACAACCCCGCCGCGAGTATCCCGCCCGGTCCCGGCAGCAGGTGGGCCGGCGGCACGGTCGGGTC
>JBGTGC010000103.1:0-4691 GCA_041746935.1 Dermatophilaceae bacterium | reverse complement strand
GCCCGCCCGCGCGGATGCCCCCAGACGGCAGGTCACGGCATACCTCGGGCAGTCGTTGTTGGTGACCGGTGGGCCGGCGGACTCGCGCACCGACCGGGTGCGCCGGTTGGCCGCCACGACCTGCACCAACGGCCTAGAGATGGTGGTGGACACTCGGTTGGACGGGGTGGCCGAGCAACTGGGCGCTCAGGGTGAGGTGGCTCGGGAGATCGTCGATCGGTATTGGGTGAGCAGCGTGCACCTGACGAGGACTCGCGACCAGGTCCGCCGGTCCCCGGTCGACGCCTGGCCGGTCTTGGAGCGCGTGCGGTCCGAGGGTCTGAAGCGCACCGAGGTGCGGTTGGACCACCCTGCTTTTGCCTGCCTCTCCCCGGGCAACCCGTTCGGGGCGGCGCAGGGCGGTGGGCGGCGACCGGTGTCCTTCGTGATGCCGGCCCCTTCAGCCCGCCTGCGTCCAGGCCGGCGACGCCCCGTGGTGGTGATTCCGGACACCGGGATCGGGCCGCACCCCTGGTTCGACGATGACTCGAGAGTGACCCGCGACGTGAATGTCCATGGGGTTGAGCTCGGGCTGCACGGCCCCATGAACGTCTCGCCGCCAAGTCCGCGCAACCCATTGGAGGGGAGCGTGCCGAGGTATGCCGGGCACGGAACCTTCATCGCCGGCATCATCCGCCAACGGTGCCCACAAGCGCGGATCGAGGGCATCCGCATCATGGACGACGAGGGCTCGGTGCACGAGAGACTTCTCATCAATACCCTGGTGGCGCTGCTGGTCAGGCAGGCCGTTGCCATCACGGAGCGCCGGACATCCGACATCTTCGACGTGTTGTCGCTCTCGTTGGGCTACTACCACGAGGAGCCAGGGGACGAGAGCACCGATCCCATCCTGGCCGGGTTGCTGCGCGAGCTGGGTTCGTGGGGAGTGGCGGTTGTCGCCTCGGCAGGCAATGACGGCACCACCGCGCGGTTTCATCCGGCCTCGTTCGCAGGTCAGGCTGTCGGCCTGCGCCGGGACAGCGTGCCGTTAGTCAGTGTCGGGGCGCTCAACCCCAACGGCACCGTGGCCCACTTCAGCAACTCCGGACCGTGGGTCTCCTGCGAGCGATTGGGAGTCGAGGTGGTCAGCACGCTGCCGACTGACATTCAGGGCACTGACCAGGCCAGCGAAGCCCTGAGCAACGCCGGATCAGACCGCGGAAGCGTGGACCCCGATGATTTCTCGGGCGGCTTCGGCACCTGGAGCGGCACGTCGTTTGCGGCTCCCTTGTTGGCCGGGCAACTGGCCCACCACTTGTCGAGGTCGCGCTCCTTCGGCTCGCCGAACCGGGCGGCTGCAGTCCGGCGTGGATGGGCGGCGTTGCGCCGCGAATTGCCGGAGTGGAAGCGTTCCAGCCCTCCGCTGAGGTAACGCTTTGGTGTGGGCCGCGCTGTGGGCGTGACAGCGCCGCAGATCAGCGGCAGGGTGGCTGATGTATCAGCGAGGCGCGCGATCACTCTTGGTGCTGAACCCCTGAGCGCCAGCACCTAAGCGCCAACACCACGGTGCCTAGTCCCTGGCACCGATCGTTTCGAGGAAGGCAAATCGCGATGACCGTTCCCTCTGCTGATGGTGGCGCGAGCCAAGGCGATCTCACCCCGATCCCGGCGCTGCCGCCTTCGGTGATCGAGCGGTTCGGCGCTCGGGTGCTCGACCCGATCACCACAGTCCCCCTCACCTCAGGGATCCCGCCCCGACCCACGGCATACGTCGGAAACACCTTGTTGGTGCGGGGGCTGCCGGGGGGCCGGCGGGACGCCACTCTTGAGCAGGTGCGCGCGGTGCTGAAGGACGTGAACCTCGAGGTTGCCTTCGATGACGCGGGTGATGAGGTGGCCGGCTCACTCGTCGGCTCTGACGGGATCGGTCGGGAGATTCTCGAAGAGTTTTGGGTCACCCCGGTCCGCGTGGTCGGCACCCAGGACAGGCGATCGAGCGACCAGCCGCCGGTCGACGTGTGGCCCGTCCTGCAAAGGCTCCGGGAAGAGGGCATCGGGGCCGATGAAGTCGGACTGGAGCACCTCGCGCTCGCCTGCGCCGACATCGGCGGCACCCCTTATTGGAATGGCATGCCGTATTGGAACGGGATGCCCTACTGGAATGGCATGCCGTATTGGAACGGGATGGGACAGAGCGACGCTGCAGAATACGCCGTTCCCGGCAGCGGCGGTCGCGGACCGGCCGCGCTCAGCATCCCGGACCCGGCCATGCACGCACCGGACGTGAAGCGCCGCCCCGTCGTGGTCACCCCAGACACCGGTATCGGCCAGCACCCGTGGTTCGCCGACAGCTCGACCGCGACCAGTCACGTGGAAGTCAACGGAGTGCTGCTGGGGCTGGATGGACCGATGAACAGCACGCCCCCGCGGAGCCGCAACCCACTGGACGGGAGCCTGCTTCCGTATGCCGGGCACGGCACCTTCATCGCCGGAATGGTGCGCCAACAGTGCCCGCAAGCCACCATTTTGGGAGTGCCGATCATGGACGGCGACGGCGTCGTGGGCGAGGCGCTGCTGATCCAAACCCTGGTGGCTCTGCTGATCCGGCAGGCACAGGCTGTGAGTTCATCGGATCCAGACGACCTGATCGACGTGCTGAGTCTTTCGTTGGGCTACTACCACGAGGAGCCAGCGGACACCGCGACCGATCCCCTGATCCGAGGGTTGCTGAAGGCCTTCGGCTCGTGGGGTGTCGCTGTGGTTGCTGCAGCCGGCAACAACGCCACGATCGCGTCCTTCCACCCTGCCGCCTTCGCTGGTCAGGTCACCGGCCTGGACTCACACCGGGTGCCCCTCGTCAGCGTCGGAGCACTCAACCCGAACGGCAGTTCCGTCGCCTACTTCAGCAATGCCGGGCCGTGGATTTCGTGTCACCGTCAGGGTGCCAACGTGATCAGCACCCTGCCCACCGACCTCAACGGGGACCGCCAGCCGTCAGCGCGGATGAGGTACGAGAAAACTGAGCGAGCGACCATCGACCCTGACGACTTCAGCGGAGGCTTCGGCACCTGGAGCGGGACATCATTTGCCGCCCCACTGCTGGCTGGTCAACTGGCGAGGCACATTGCGCATGACCCGACCTCCACCAGGGTGGAGCGACCCGAGATCGTGCGTCGTGGTTGGGCAGCCGTGAGCCGGGAGCTACCTGGCTGGACACCGTGATGTAGCGGCGAAGTAGCGGAGGCGGTATCCGGCGACCGTGCCGCGCTTGCTCTGCCGGACTCACTCGCCACGCGCGAGTGCCTCGCGGTGTGGAAAGGTAGCCGACATGGTGGGCGACCGCGAGCGCACCGAGGATCTGCTCAAACGCGCCAAGACTGCCATCGACGAGCAACACACTCCGCTGGCGCGTGAACTGTTGCGGGCGTGCGCGACTGGGATTCAGAGCGTCGACTCGCAAGAAACTCGGGACGGCGCAGAAATCCGAGCCTGGGCGCGCCTGCACCTGAAAGTGAGGCTGGCCCAGACCTGGATCACCTTCGAGGATCACGGACTATCTTTGGCCGCCGAGGCCATGACCGGCGTGCACGCCGCATGTCTTGCCGGAGGTCACGCCGACCTGGCGGCACTGTGCGACGTCCAGCAAGCCGTCTTGTCGGGCCGCAGCGGCGATGTTGCTGGTGCTCTGCGGCTGATGCGCCGCGCCGAATCGGGCCGAGCGCTGCTCACCGATGGTGAGCAGGCGCGGTTGTTGCTCAATCGCGGATCGCTGTCGGCATTTCTCAGTGATCCCGCCGACGCCTCACGCGATTTCGCCGAAGCCGCGTTCCTGGCGTTAGGGGAGGACATGGCTGCGCTTCGGTTCAAGGCCATTCACAACCAGGGCTACACCGAGTTCCTGCTCGGCAACTTCCCTGGTGCCCTGAGTCTGATGGAGCAGGCCGACGCGATGGACGTCGACGTTGATCGGGGCATCGCGCGGCTCGATCGGGCCCGCGTCATGCTTGAAGCAGGCCTCATCGACGAGGCACGCCAGGTCTTGATCGATGCATTGGCGCACACGTCCACGGCGGGTAGTGAGCACGACCGCGGCGAGATCGAGCTCGAGTTGGCTCGCTGCGAGATGCTCATGGGCGACAGCCCCTCTGCATTGACTCGTGCCGCGACAGCTCGCCGCCGTTTCCACCGTCGCAAAGAACCTGGGTGGAGACGCACTGCCCTGATTGTCGAGCTCGAGACGCGCAACACCCTTTCAGCCCACGCACGCGAGCGCTTGGCCAGCGTGCTCGCTACGGCTGCGGCCGCGGAGGGTGATGAAGTCGTCCGCCAACGAGCCGTGCTGGTCCACGCTGAGGCACTGATCGACCAAGGCCTGCCCGACCAGGCCCGCGCCGTTTTGGCCCAGGCTCCAGCACTGACTCGCTCCCCCCACGTCGCAACGCGCCTGCACACGCGACATGTCTCGGCACGGATCAGTGACGGCAGCGGACGACCTGACCTCGCGGCACGCATGCTTAAGCGGGCCGCCGATGAACTCGGCGCCGCCGGCCGAGCCTCTGCCGGGTTGGATCTGCGCACTGCCCTGACCGTTCATGGCGCTGACCTGGTGAATCTCGACTTGGACCTGGCGATGCGGCACGGCTCAGCTGCGCGGGTGTTGAGTCGTGCCGAGTTGTGGCGAGACGTCGTCCGCTCGCTGCCGCCGGTGCGCA
>JBGTGC010000102.1:0-2568 GCA_041746935.1 Dermatophilaceae bacterium | reverse complement strand
CCTACACCGCGGACATCGTCTCGAACGACTCGGGTTGCAGGACCACACCGGGCACGTTCCGGGTGGTCACCGGCGACCTTGGCCCCGGCGTATTGCTCGATGTGATTATTGACTGTGCCACGGCGACCGCTGTACCGACCGAGGAGCCGACACCAACCGCGACGTTCGCTCCGACCTCAACACCGACCGAGGCAGCGACACCGACTGGAACTCCAGATTCAACCGGAACACCAATGTCGACGGCGACATCGGTTTCGACGAGTACGGCCGTTTCTACCGGGACATCGGTCCCTTCGGCCACGGCGACCACGACACTGACACCGACTGGAACTCCAGTCCCCATCGCGACGTCGACATCGACCGGCACGACGACGCCATCCGTGACGCCAGCTCTGACCGGCACGCCAACGCCAACGGAAACTCCTCCGCCAACTGGAACCTCAATACCAACCGCGACCGCGGTCTCGACGAGCACGGCGCTAACCACCGCGACATCTGTCCCTTCGGCCACGTCAGCACCATCGTCTACACCTGATGCCACCGGGGTGCCGTTGACTCCATCTTCAACGTCGACTCCCGGTTCCACGGCTGCGCCGAGCCCAACGGAACCACGCCTGCCGTCACCCACGCCTGCGTTTGAGCCCACACCCTCCCCGACTTCGACCCCTGGCGACGCTATCGTTGGATTGCCTTCAACCGGCTCCGGCGGGACGGGAGGGGCGCCGATAGGCATCCTCACGGCCGGTACGCTGCTCATCCTGGCCATGAGTGTCCTGCCCCACATGGTGCGGTACCGGAAGGACACGCAGCTGACACGCGATCTCAACGACCTGCCATAGCAGGGGCCGCGCCATCCTGGGGAGAATCTCCATGCCCTCCCCAGCGACATGACGGTGACGAGATCGAAATCCGGATCGAGACTCCAGGATCGCCGGCTTGATGTGGATGGAGGTCATGTGAGAACCCCTTTGGCTGAGATACGGCTGAGGCGATTCACCAGGTCGACCTGATGTACCGCCAGCCATCGGTCCAGGGAGAGGAGTTGCCGGGCTCGGTCATGCATGTCGTCGACTGTCGTTAGCCCCTCCGCTTGTCTCCCCAGCCGATGAATGAAGCTGGTGACTTCCCGCATCAGCAACAGCACGGGCGTGGCGCCAAGCTCATCAGGTGAAAGTGGCATTCGCCGTAGATACGCCGTCGCGAACGCGTCGACCAGTGGCCACGAGCAGTCATCGTCCCAGTCCCTGGTGCTGAAGGCGGCCAGGCCGATGGCGAAGTCCATCGGCCGATACCCCATGCCAGAAAATTCGAAATCCACGATGCCCGATACCTTGCCCTCGTCGATCAACGTGTTCGAGGGATAGAAGTCACCATGGATGATCTGGCTGCTCCAGCCGGAAGTGCTCCGTTGCCAGCGTGCCTCCGTCCGGGCCATTGAGGTGGCCATATCCATGCCTACCGCCCGATCGCGGAACACCAACCGGACGGCGAAGAAAGGTTCCGGGACGGCGTCGTGGACAGTGCATAGGTCGCCATACGTTTCGGGAACCGGCATCGCGGGGTTGAGCCTCACCGCACCCATCGCAAGGTGCAGGTCAGCGAGCGCTTCGCCACACCGGATTGCGTCAGTCAGGCTTCCGAAGCGGGCGGCCCGTCCCGGAATGTGATGGAAAAGGGCGAAACGAGTGACGGTCGAATCGTGGGAGGTCTGGACGATGACATCGCCCGAGATCGCTCGCAGGCATGATGGGACCGCAAATGGCAGGTCCGCAGTCGCAAGGGCAACCAGAAGTTCCTGCTCGAACCGAAGTCGACCCTGCATTCCGGTGTTCTGGTATGCCTTCAGCACGTACTTGCGCGATCCCGCCTTCACCAGGAACGAGCGATTGTTGGTGCCTGTCGGAATCGGTTCAATGTCGACTGGTGGAGTGAGCGGCCAGTTCATCAAGACATCGGACACCATGACCCCGTTCAGTGATTTCACGGTGTCGCGTTCCTCAGGTTCTCGGCGACCCGGACTGCCATGATCTTGCGGATCAGTCCCAGCGGCAGCGGTTCATCGTGCGGGAAGTGAATCGTTCCCTTGCCCGATGTCGCGTAGTGGGCCAGTTCCGCGATGGTTGTTTCCATCTCCTCCGTAATTGGATACAGGGAAATGTGCTTCTTCCAGGCGGCAAAGTAGACCAGATTGCCATGATAGATGTACGTGGGCATGTGGTACTTGATTGCTTCATCCGCCTCCGGCGCTTCGTTCCTGATTGCCTGACGGAGGGTTTCCAGCCGATCGTGCAACGTTGCCGGGCAAGATGCGATGTACTCATCGACATTCGTGAATCGCACCTGGGCCGTCGCCATCGCATCACCCTCCATTCCTGACCAGGGGTTGAACCCGCGGTCCCGGTCACCCGACCGGACCTCCATGATGACTCCGCTCCGAGGTCGTGACTTCTCACTGCTTGCGGAACGAATGATTGCGTGCCAGTCAGGTGCCACGCACGCCAAGCTCATCGAGATGGCGCAGGATATCAGCCGGATCGTCGTAGACCCGGAACGCACCGGCCTCCCGCA
>JBGTGC010000101.1:0-2656 GCA_041746935.1 Dermatophilaceae bacterium | reverse complement strand
AAGGCGTAGGTCTGCTGCTGCTCCCATACCGCCGACCACTTCTGCTCCAAACCGTCGACGGAGGGCCGCTCAGGCAGGTCGATCGAGCGCAGTGACGGTGACGGAGTGACGGGTGTGGTCATGGCCAGTAGTGTCCCAGATCTGGTCGCCCGCTCGGCCACCATGCCGCAGAGACGGATTGGTGGATACCGACCTCTATCAACGCTCAAAGATCGACGCTCAAGCGAGTCCCCTTGTTCCCGGACAAAGGTCACGGTTTGGTCAAGACTCTGTGTAAACGCTTGCCGATACGTGCGACACGTTGTGCCATTGCGGAATGTTGACTCCAACCGTGATCCTTCCCACTCAGGCGGAAGTCGAGCCCACGGGCTTCTTCGCTACCATCGACAGTGCCGTCAATGACGTATTCGGCCCGTTCAACACACTCATGGCCGACATCGTTTTCTGGTCCCCCGGCTTCTTCCCGATGCCGTGGATCGTCATGTGGCTGCTCGCAGCCGCCCTCATCATCACCTTCTACCTCGGCTTCATCCAGATCCGCGGCCTCAAGACCGCGACCGAAGTCATCCGGGGCAAGTTCTCCTCACCCGATGACCCTGGCGAGATTCCGCACTATCAAGCCCTCACCTCAGCTGTCTCCGGCACCGTCGGCCTCGGCAACATCGCGGGTGTGGGCGCAGCCATGGTGATCGGTGGTCCGGGTGCCACCTTCTGGATGGTCCTGGCCGGCCTCTTCGGCATGGCCACCAAGTTTGCCGAGTGCACCTTGGGTGTGAAATATCGCACCGTCTACGAGGACGGCACGGTCTCCGGCGGGCCGTTCAAGTACCTCCCGGTCGCCTTCAACAAGTTCCCGAAGTTCGTCGCGACTGGGCTGACCGGAATCTTCGCTATCTCCATCCTGTTCTTCGGGGTCGCTGGTGGCAACATGTTCCAGGCCAACCAGACCTACTCTCAGGCGGTTACGGTCACCGGTGGCGCAGAAGACAGCTTCCTGGCTAACTCGGCCGGCGCGATCATCTTCGGCTTGGTCTTGGCCACGATCATCGGGCTGGTCATCCTCGGTGGCATCAAGTCCATCGGTAAGGTCACCTCCACCCTGGTGCCCTTCATGGGCGGGGTCTACGTGTTGGCCTGCCTGATCGTCATCCTCGGCAATGCTGGTGACATCATCCCCGCCCTGGGCAGGATTTTCAGCGGTGCCTTCAGCCCCGACGCCTTGACCGGTGGCTTCTTCGGTGTGCTGATCGTTGGCTTGCAGCGTGCGGCGTTCTCGAACGAAGCCGGCCTGGGCTCGGCACCCATCGCGCACTCCGCGGTCAAGACCCGTCGCCCGGTCTCCGAGGGCTTCGTGGCCCTGTTCGAGCCCTTCATCGACACGGTGATCATCTGCACGATGACCGCCCTGGCCATCATTATCGCCGACACCTCCTTCTACACCGAAACTCGTGAAGGTATTTCAGCTGAAGGCACGGACTACGTCTACGGCGGTGGCGTTGCCGTGACCTCGGATGCGTTCGAGAGCGTCATCTCGTGGTTCCCGTACGTGTTGGCTGCCGCGGTGGCCCTGTTCGCCATCTCCACGCTCATCACCTGGTCCTACTACGGCAACAAGGCGTGGAACTACCTGTTCGGTGAGGGCAAGACGAACACCACCATCTACCGCATCATCTTCTTGTTCCTCACGGTCAGCGGATGTGTGCTTGGATTCAGCGAGGTGCTGGGTCTGGCCGACTCGTTCCTGTTCGTCTGCGGGTTCGTCAACCTGTTGGGCGTCTACTTCCTGCTCCCGAGCATCAAGCGCGAGATGAACGAATACCTCGCGGACCGCAAGAGCGGTCGGCTCTACGAGCTGGGCAAGGAAGACAAGGACAAGGACATCTCCGCCGACAAGATCTGACCCACCGTTTGCCGGGATGACCTCGGCAGTCAACATCTGAAGGGGCTGGAGTCGCCACCCGGCGGCCCCAGCCCCTTCGGTGCGCCCAGGGTAGGGCCGTGGGGATGTATCGTTGGTCGCTGTAGGCATTGACCCGGCCATCATCGGTGAGCCTTCCGGAAGAACGGTCGGACCGGACGCACCATCCCGGGTCTGACTCACTAGACCCGGACGTTTGGGCACGAGACGCCCCTGACCAAAGTGGTCGGCATACCCCCAGGCGAACTGGACGGGTGTGCAGGCAAGCGAGGTGGGACCGCGGCGGCAACGTCGTCCTCGTGGCAACGACGAGCCGCGACCACCCCAGGAGCAAGTGATCATGACGTACCCCCAGGTCGACACCGCCGGACACGGGATGACTCCCTCGCCGCGCTTTCCTGACCTCGAGCGGGAAGTGCTGGCCTACTGGGAGCAGCACCAGACCTTCGTCAAGAGCGTCGACCAGCGCGATGCGGGCAGCAGTGGGGACAACGAATACGTCTTCTACGACGGCCCGCCGTTCGCCAACGGCCTGCCGCACTACGGGCACTTGCTGACCGGCTACGTCAAAGATGTGGTGCCGCGGTATCAGAGCATGCGAGGCCGCCGGGTCGAGCGACGGTTCGGCTGGGACACCCACGGGCTGCCCGCCGAGCTCGAGGCGATGAGCCAACTCGGCATCAAAACCAAGGACGAGATCCGTGAGCTGGGGATCGAGGCGTTCAACGCCAAGTGTCG
>JBGTGC010000100.1:0-9318 GCA_041746935.1 Dermatophilaceae bacterium | reverse complement strand
CCGTACCAGACCCCGAGCAAACCCATCAACACCGGCAGATTCTCTTCGAACGGAGCGCTCCGGAAGTGCTCATCTACCTCGCGGAACCCCGCGAGCATGTCGTCGAATCCGTCCGGCCCGATCGCCACCATCAGCGAGAGGCCGATGGCCGAGGTGAACGAATAACGCCCACCCACCCAGTCCCAGAAGCCGAACATGTTGTCGGTGTCGATGCCGAAGTCCGCCACCAACTCGGCGTTGGTGGAGACGGCGACGAAGTGCTTGGCCACTGCTTCGTCACCGAGTGAGGCCACCAGCCACTCCCGAGCTGTGGTGGCGTTGGTCAACGTTTCGATGGTGGTGAACGTCTTGGACGCCACGATGAAAAGGGTCTTTGCGGGGTCGAGGTCTCGGGTCGCTTCGAACACATCCGTGGCGTCGACGTTGGACACGAACCGAAAGTCCATCTCGCGGTGGCTGTAGTCCCTCAGCGCGCCGTAGGCCATCGCCGGGCCCAAGTCCGAGCCGCCGATCCCGATGTTGACCACCGTAGTAATGCGCTCGCCGGTGTGGCCCGTCCACGCTCCGTCGCGGACCTGATCGGCGAAGGTCCGCATACGTCCCAGCACTTCGTGCACGTCGGGCACGACGTTGTGGCCATCGACCTCGATCGTGGCATCCGGCGCGGCCCGCAGCGCGGTATGCAGCACCGCACGATCCTCGGTGGTGTTGATCTTCTCCCCGGTGAACATCGCCTCCGCGCGCTCGGACAACCCCCGGGCTTTGGCCAGATCCATCAACAAAGACAGCGTCTCGTCGGTGATCCGATGCTTGGAGTAGTCGAGATAGACGCCGCCGATCTGGGCGCTCAGCCGCTGCCCCCGATCCGGGTCGTCGGCAAACAACGACCGCAGGTGGACCTCCTTCATGTCTTCGTAGTGCTGCGCTAGGGCCTGCCATTGGGGAAGTCCAGTCACCGTCATACCCACAGTCTTTCGCATGTGGTGCCGTTCTGGCATCCCAACCTTGCTTATGCGTGCTCAGGCATAGGGCCAAACGGCTCTATCTAAGTCCAGAGCAGGCGGCTACGGTCACTTCATGGTGACTGGAGGCACGCGCGAGGGACCGATTCGCGTCTACCTGCTCGATGACCACGAGCTCGTCCGGCGCGGGTTGCATGACCTGCTCAGCGCCGAATCCGACGTCGAGATCGTCGGTGAGGCAGGCACGGCGGCATCGGCGCGAGCCCAGATCCCGGCGCTGCGCCCGGACGTTGCCGTGCTTGATGCACGGTTGCCGGATGGGTCAGGGATCGAGGTATGCCGTGACGTCCGCGCCCTAGACCCCACCATTCAAGCGCTGATCCTGACTTCCTACGACGACGAAGATGCCTTGTTCGCCGCGATCCTGGCTGGCGCCGCGGGATTCGTGCTCAAGCAGATCAGTGGTTCCGGGCTGGTCGAGGGCATCCGCGCCGTCGCTGGCGGCCAGTCGCTTCTCGACCCGGCCGCGACGGCACGGGTGATGGAGCGAATGCGTCGGGGCAATCCGCGGCACCGACAGCTCGACCTGCTCAGCCCCCAAGAGCAGCGGGTGCTGTCGCTGATCACCGAGGGCATGACGAACCGGCAGATCGGTGCTGATCTCGGCTTGGCCGAGAAGACGATCAAGAACTACGTCTCCTCCATCCTGGCCAAACTCGGGCTGCAGCGCCGCACTCAGGCCGCAGTGCTGGGCGCCCGCCTGTTAGATCGCTGAGGTCGCCTCGCGCGCCGGGGAGGGACGTTCGTCACCCCGATCGCAGGACCTACGCCTCTAGCCGTCCACTACGAGCGGTAGCACGCTAGGTGGTGCAGGTAGCCGTTCGGACCCGCGGACGCATAGACCGGCACTGATCACCTGCATCGACCAGAGAGGACAAATGCCATGAGCACTTTGACGGACAAGAGGCAGACCGACCCCGGACAGACCGGGCACTCAACTCACCCCCAGCGGGTGGACCACCCGTCGGCCCGAATCCTGCTGGGAGTGCTGCGGATCCTCTTCGGATTCACCTTCTTGTGGGCGTTCTTCGACAAAACCTTCGGACTCGGCAAGGCAACGCCGAGTGAAAACGCCTGGGTCAACGGTGGCGACCCCACATTCGGCTATTTGTCCAATAATGAAGGCACGTTCTCGTCGTTATTCACCGGGCTGGCTGGCCAAGGATGGGTGACCTGGCTCTTCATGGCGGGACTGCTCGGCATCGGCGTTGCCTTGATCGCAGGAGCGGGTATGCGGATCGCGGCCGTCACCGGCGGCTTGCTGTATCTGTTCATGTGGCTCTCAGCGTTCCCGCTGGACAACAACCCGTTCGTCGATGATCACCTCACCGGAGCGATCGTGGTGGCGTTCTTCGCGCTGGCCGGTGCGGGCGACACGCTCGGAGTGGGCACCTGGTGGAAGCAGACCTCCTTGGTGCAGCGGATGCCCTTCCTGCGCTAGCCCTCGCACCGGAGGTCTATCGAAGCGGCACCTGCCATCGGAGCACGGTGCCGCTTGGGGTGTGCGCCAAAAGATCGAGCGAGCCCCCACGTTCCCGGGCCCGGTCCCGGACGTTGCTCAGCCCACTCTCGATGACGTTGGTGCCCAACCCCACGCCGTCGTCGGTCACCGCAATCACGAGTCGGTCCGACCCGACCCGCACCTCGATGCTGGCCGAGGTCGCGTGAGCATGGCGAGCGACGTTGGACAGCGCCTCCCGCAGGACCATGAGCAGCGCGACTCGTCTGTCGACGTCGAGCGCATCGTTGATGGGACCGGTGAATCGGACTGTGGGCTCGAAACCGAGATTCTGGGCATAACTGCTCACCAGATCCCGGACCTGATCGGCAGCCGTGCTGTCGGCACCCACCGGAGTCAACGCAAAGATCGTGGCGCGGATGTCGTGGATCGTGGCGTCCAGTTCGCCGATGGTGCGCTCGATCCGCTCCAGCACTTGGGGCTCGGGCCGCAGCCGCGCCGCTCCCTGCAGCGTCAGTCCGGCGGCGTAGATGCGTTGGATGACCAGGTCGTGCAGGTCGTGGGCGATCCGTTCGCGATCATCCACCTTCATGAGCGCATCGTGGTTTGCCGCGGCACTGACGCGGTCCAGCACCAGCGCGATCTCTTGGGCCAGGGACTCCACAAAATCCTCGGTGACCGCCGGGCTGACCGCTGTGAGAGGCCGCCAGCCCATCACGACGAAGACCACCGATTCGCGGTTGCGCAATCGCACCGACACCGTGCTGGTATGCCGTGGGCCGCGCTGGCCCCGTAGCAGCGGCTTTGCGTCCGCCTCCGCCTGATGGGACACGATCGGACACTGCTCGCCGCGCTCGGTCTGGCTCCGCAGATCCGCCAGCACCTGATCGATCTGTGGTGTCTGCGGCCCTTCGTCCGCGATCGACATGGCCAGCACCGAGGGTGTCGGCTCATGGGGCGAGCCAAGGGTGACGATGAGTGCCGCATCGGCCCCGATGACCCGCACCGCCTGTGCAGTCACCATCGACAGGGCGTGCGAGGGGTCGTCCTCCTGCAGCAGCAGGCGGTTGATCTCGCGCAGGCCCTCGACCGTGGTCCGGCGGAGGTCGGCTTCCAACCGCTGACGGGTGACGTCGATGACGACACCGGCCCAGGAGGCCAACGCTTCGAGACCGAACTCATCCTGCTCATCGAAGGGCTGACCCCGCGCCTTCTCAGTGAGATAGAGGTTGCCGAAGACGTGCGATCCGATGCGGATCGGCATACCCAAGAAGGTCCGCATGATCGGATGACCGGGCGGAAATCCCACAGCATCGGGCTCGCGAGTCAGGTCATCGACCCGCAGACCCACCGGCTCCTGGATAACCCGGCCAAGAACCCCAAGACCGGCCGGCGCCTCGCCGATCTGAGCACGTTCCTCGGGGCTCATCCCACTGGTAATGAAATGGCTCAAGTGTTGAGGGTCCTGCTCAGCCACCACACCCAGCGCGCCGTAGCGTGCCCCCGTCAGCGCTCGGGCGAGATCGACTGTGCGCTGGAGCACCGCGCTCAAATCCCCGTCCTCGACATTGCTGAGCTCGTGGACATCGCTCATCAGCAATCGCAACCGGTCATGCACCGGCTGCGAATCGGTGGCCGAGAGGGCATCCATTCTCCGAGGCTAGTCCTTTGCGGATGTCGAATATGAGTTGTGGGACCTTTGGCCCTACCCGGTGTGCGGTTGCGTCGGCAGGCTGGGCCCATGGACGACACCGCACAGCCAGAGGGCATCGAGGAACTCACGTCATCACAGTGCTGGCAACTGTTGCGCGAAGCCACGGTTGGCCGACTCGCGATCATCGCCGACGGTGAACCCGACATCTTCCCGGTCAACCACATCGTCGACCACGGCGCCGTGGTCTTTCGCACCGGCAACGGGACGATGTTCACCGCGGCCCTGCACCACCCCGTGGCCTTCGAGGTCGACGGCGTGGATGGGGACACGGCGTGGAGCGTGGTCGTTCGCGGCCCGGCATCCGAGGGACGCCACATCACCGACCTTGTCGACAGTCTTGGCCTGCCGGTGACTCCGTGGCAAGCGGGCAACAAGCCGCGGTTCCTGCGGATCGAGCCACACCGGATCAGCGGCCGACGATTCCGTGTTGCAGCTGAGGTTTCATCATGAACGCCACACCCACCTCAGGCCCCATCGTCGTTGGTTACGACGCCTCCGAGACTTCCTCGGCCGCCTTGGCGTGGGCTGGGCAGTTGGCCACGAGCTTGTCGTTACCGGTGACGGTGCTCTACGCCGCCTCGACGGTGGTGTATGCCCAGGACGCTTCGTTCGGCATACACTCACCCGCCGAGGAGCATGAACTCGCTGAGGGAATCGCCCAAGAGGGTGCGCAGCGTCTGCGAGACCTCCACCCGGAAGTGGACGTCACCACCGTGGCCTCACGGCTCAGCCCGACCGTGGCACTGGACGAGGCATCGACCACGGCGTCATTGATCGTCGTCGGTAGCCACGGCCGGGGCCGGCTCGGTGCCGTGATGCTGGGCTCGACCGCATACGCCGTCAGTGGCCACGCCCGCTGTCCGGTCATCGTGGTCCGCGACGACACGTCGCCGCTGCCCGGGCCGAACCACCCAGTGGTGGTGGGCAGTGACGGGTCGGTGGGTGCGGATCGAGCCGTCGATGAGGCCGCCGATCTCGCGACTCAATGGGGCGCTACCCTGATCGTGACCACATCGTGGGCACCTCCGGCACCCGACCCCTGGGACCGGCCACCGCCGGGCTACCCCTCGACGGCCGCGTGCATGGACGATCTGGCCAGCCAAGCCGCGACCAAGAACCGCGCTGGCGTCGCACGCGCCCGTGCCCGCCACACCAACCTCTCGGTGGAGGAGCACATCGTCGAGGCACGTCCCGAGGATGCGGTCATGACCGCTTCCTCGGAGACGGCGATCGTGGTGCTGGGTTCCCGAGGCCACAACACGTTGGCCGGCGTCTTGCTCGGATCGACCGCTCGTTCGGTGCTGCACCAAACGAAGAAACCCGTCATGATCGTTCACTAACTCCGCTCGCCGCGCATCGCATTGAACTCACTCATCGAGTGCGCCGCCACCAGCTACGAAAGGTTCCCCTTCATGAACGCACCACAGCACACTCGCTCAGTTGTCGTCGGCTACGACGGATCCCCCGCTTCCGAGGCCGCCCTGGCCTGGGCTTCCAAAGCAGCCGACCATCAAGGACGGGGGCTCACGGTGCTTCACGCCGGTGAGCGGATCACCTATACCCAAGACGCCGGAAGCGGTCTGTGGGACAAGAAGGATGCCATCGCCGAGGCCAAAGAGATCGCACAACATGGAGCGGACACCGTCGCCGAGACCTTTCCGGACCTGGCTGTTGAGACCGTCGGCTCCCTCTACACCGCCAAAGTCGCTCTAGGCGAAATGTCCACGCACGCGGCCATGATGGTGCTCGGCAGTCAAGGTCGGGGTCGCATCGGCACGGCTTTTCTGGGCTCAACGTCATACGCCATCGCGGGTTATGTGCGCTGCCCCGTCGTGATCGTGCGCGACGGCACGGCAGAGTTGCCCGGCCCCGATCGTCCGGTCATCGTCGGGATCAACGGCACCGGCGGTTCGGGCCGTGCCGTGCAGGCGGCCATCGAGGTCGCCCGCGAGTGGAACGCGCCGTTGGAACTGATCACGACCTGGGCCCCAGCGCCGCCAGACCCGTGGAACCGCGGCCCGGTGGGTTACAAGTCTTCGGAAGCTGCCACCGCCGACTACCTGGACCATGCCGAGCAGGGCAACGCCGACGCTCTCGCGGAGGTCCAGGATGCCAACAGTGACCTCGAGGTGACGGGGCGCTTGATCCAGGCGCACCCCGTCGATGGACTCGTGGAGGCCGCCGAAGGTGGGCTGTTGGTGCTGGGCACGCGCGGACACGGAAGCCTGGCCGGCGCGATCCTGGGCTCGACTACCCTCGGCGTGCTGCACCAGTCGACGTCGCCGGTGATGGTCGTCGACTGAGGGCACATGGCTGACCGATATGCGCTCCCTTGCACGGTGCCACGGCATACATGGAGCGCATATCGGTCATCTACCTGGTGGCCGGTCCCGTGGACGTTGCCGAGCCCGAGACGCGGAGGAACGTGCTTCTAATGCACCGGCTCGATGAACGCTGCCGTGTCGTAGTAGGTGGCGAATCGCGAGACCGTGTCGCCCTCGAAGGTCAACAGCGACACCCCGGCATAGTCGATGTCACGCCCCGCAGCGAGCGTGCCGGTGGAATGCCACTCCAAAATGCCCTCGTCGCCCTCCTCGGCGATGCGGTCGAACGACGTTTCGATGTGCTCGAACTCGGCGATGTATTGCTGCCAGAAGGTCGAAGGTTCGGCCACCTTGCCGGGGCCATGCTTGCGCTCCGGACGTTGTAACTCCGCGCTCTCGGAGAATTGGCCTAGGAGCGCCTGCTCATCGCCCTTCTCAAGAGCCTGAAGGGCATCGGCGAAACGTTGGGTGCGGTCGGTGTCGGACACAAAACTCCTTAGATGATGGAAGGACTTCACGGTATCCCGATCACCCGCGCGTCGCAGGTCGAGTGCCTAGCCGCGGGACACGCGACCGCGCAGCGCGCTGAAGGCTAGGAAGAAGCTCACGGCTCCGACCGCGAGGGTGGCCAACAAACCCTGGAGCAGCGTGCTGACCTCCCAGCCCTCGATCAGGAGCGAACGCAGGGCAGCGAGCAAGTACGTCACCGGGTTGTAGTTAGCGATCGTGGCCAGCCATCCGGTCAAGGCTTCCTGGGGCAGAAACGCCGTAGTGAGGAAGGCGAAGGGGAAGAATAGGAGGAACGAGGAGTTCACGGCCGCCGGATTGCCCGTGCGCAGCGCGATGGCGTAGGGGAACCCGGTGAACGCGAGCCCCCACAGCCCAGCCATGCCCAAAAAGACCAAGATCCCGAGTATGCCGGTCTCAAAGGTGACCCCGACGGCGAAGCCGAGGATGAGCACCGGGATCGACAAGGCGATGACCAACACGAGGTCGCTGACCATCAGCCCGAGCAGCAATGCCGTCCGGCTCATCGGGGTCAGCAGCAGCCGGTCGAAGTAGCCACCGGTGATGTCGGTGACCAGGGCGCTGGCCCGCGAGATGCCGGTTACGGCAAACACGATGGCCACCGGGATCTGAAACGCGCGGAAGTCCGGCACTCCCCCTTGCTCGGCGACATCCTGCAGGGCACCGACATTCACCACGAAGAAGAACACCGGGATGATCAGGGCCGGGATGACGGCCTCGGGCTCGCGCGGGATCTGCCGCAGGGCACGCAGGGCCACCGATCCGAGGTCTCTCAGGAAGCCGGCGTGGCGAGCGTGCACCTGATGTGCTTGGCTGATGCGGGTTGATTCGCTCATGTGGATGCACCTGTCTTCTTGTCAGCGGCGTCGCCGTCGGCGTGTTGCTGATCGGCACTGCGTTGTTCGTCAGCACTGAGTTGTTCGTCAGCGCTCTGTTTCTCATCGGCGCTGAGTTGTTCGCCGGTCACGGACAAGAACACGTCGTCCAGGGTGGGTCGGCGCAGCGACAGCTCGGTCACGTCGACCGCGTCGTTCTCGGCCAAGGCGACGGCGATCGGGCTCAACGAGGCCGCCCCGTTGGACACCTTCGCCGTGACCACGTGACCGGCAACGTCCACGCCCTCGACCCCCGCAACTTGCTCGACCGTATGCCGTGCGGCCTCCGCGTCCCCCTCGATCGTCACCACGACGAGATCCCGACCCACGGAGCGCTTCAAGACCTCGGGGGTGCCTTCGGCGACGATCTTGCCGTGGCTGATGATGCCGACCCGCTGCGCCAAGGCGTCGGCTTCTTCGAGGTATTGAGTCGTCAGGAAGACGGTCATCCCCAGATCGCTATTGAGGCGGCGCACTTCTTCCCACACCGCGGCCCGACTCACCGGGTCCAGCCCGGTGGTGGGCTCGTCGAGGAAGAGCACGCTGGGGTCATGCACCAGTGCCAGCGCTAAGTCGAGGCGGCGTTTCATGCCACCGCTGTACGTGGCGACGCGCTGGTCCAGAGCGTCGCCGATATCGATGAGCTCACGCAGCGCGCCCAGCCGCATATCGGTTTCCTTGCGCGACAACCCGTAGAAGCGTCCTTGCAGTCGCAGCATCTCGGTGCCGGTCTGCTTCTCGTCCAGCGCGGCCTCTTGCAAAGCTGCCCCTATCCGCAGTCGCACTTCCCCGGCTTCGGAGCTCACGTCATACCCCCCGACGGTGGCACGCCCCTCGGTGGGCACCAGTAGCGTGCACAACACCTTGGTCAGGGTCGATTTGCCGGCCCCGTTAGGCCCGAGGAAGCCGTAGATCTCTCCCTTGGCGACGTTGAGGCTCACCCCGTCCAGGGCGCGGTTGCTCCCGAAAGTCCGCACCACGTTCTGCGCCGCTATGGCGATCGATTCGTCGCTAGCACTCACCCTGGGTCTCCTTACGCTGACTAGTCCTCATGGAAAACTACTTCGACAAGTGAACTTTAGGGCTGGCCTATTCCCGACAAACGCAACTGGGCGCGTATGGAGGCAAGGTTCACGGCCTGCATGCTCATAGGCTCAGTGAGCAAGCAGCCCGTCCCATCCATCGACATCACGAGGAGACCACCGTGCTGGTCCGCGACATCATGACCTCTCCGGCGCACTGTGTGAGCAGCGGTGCCTCCTTCGAGTCAGCGATTGCCTTGCTCGTTGAGGCCAAGATCTCGAGCGTCCCGGTGGTCGATACTGATCGGCGCGTCGTGGGCATCGTGACTGAGGCCGACGTGCTGCGGGTGGGTTTGCAGCCGGACAGCCGTGCG
>JBGTGC010000099.1:0-3869 GCA_041746935.1 Dermatophilaceae bacterium | reverse complement strand
GGGGCCGCGGCACCGTGGTGCTGACCGGCCAGCCCGTCGAGGTGCTGCTTCATGCCTTCGGGCGCGGCGAGCACTCCCGAGCTGAGTTCAGTGGTGACCCGAGCGATGTCGCCGCCTTGGCCGGTGCCCCCGAGCAGGTGTGAGATCGACATCTATAGCCGCGAGAATGCTACCGACGCCATCGTCCAGGCGCTGCTGTCCACGCCGGCCCAGCGTCCCCGCCTGCTCGGAGTCGATGGGCGAAGTGGCTCGGGCAAAACCCATCTTGCCGCCGACATCGCCGATGCCCTGAGATGTCGCCGCACCAACGTCGTCATGGTTTCGATGGACGATCTCTATCCGGGGTGGGAGGGACTTGCTGCGTCCTTGCCCACGCTGTGCGAGCGGATCATCACCCCGCTGAGCCACGGCAAGCCCGGGACATATCGCCGCTATAGCTGGGAGCAGGGTGCCTTGGCCGAGACCGTGGATGTCCCGTTGGCCGATGTCGTGATCATCGAGGGCGTCGGATCCTCGGCTCACTCCTGCCGCCGGTTGCTGACCGTGACCGTCTGGGTCCAGGCATCGATCGGTGTGCGCCTGAGTCGGGCGTGCGACCGGGAGGGGCAAGGGGACTTCGCGGTGTATGCCGACCGCTGGTCTGAGCAGGAGGATGCCCTGTTTGGAGCCGATACCTACCCGGACGCCCCACCCGGCTACGACTTCGTCGTCAGCACCGAGTCGGTGCTGGTCAATGGCTGAGCACGGGGCTGCGCCACGTCTTGGCTCCGTGCCCACCGCGCTGCGACGCAGAGTGAGTGGCACCGCTCTGTTGAATCGAGCGACCAGGTTGCGCTCGCGATTGCCACTGATTCTCCAGGCCGCATTCGGAGCCGCTCTCGCCTGGTTGATCGCGACCGAACTGCTCGGTCATGCCATGCCGTTCTTCGCCCCCGTGACTGCGATGATCTGCCTGGGACTGACCTACGGCAACCGGGTGCGACGAGTGGTCGAGTTGACCGTCGGTGTAGCCATCGGGGTGCTGGTGGGGGACGTGTTCGTGCACTTCTTCGGCGTCGGCGTCTGGCAGATCGCGGCCGTGTGCTTCGTCGCGATGTCCTTGGCTGTCCTGGCGGGTGCCGGACAGTTGCTGATGCTGCAGGCCGGCACGCAGGGGGTGATCGTGGCTACCCTGATCAGCGGTGACGGGCAAGCCTTCGGGCGGTGGATCGATGCGGTCGTGGGTGGTTTGGTGGCCCTGGCCATCACGGTCGCGGCTCCGGCCGGCACTCCCCTGCGCCGGCCACGAGAGGAGGCGTCCTCAGTGGTGGCTCACTTCGCGGCCACCCTGGGTCGCTGCGCCACGGGCCTTCGTGAACGGGATGTGGAGATCGTCGCGGCAGCCCTGGACGATGCTCGCGATCTGCAGCCGGAAATGGAGGATCTGCGACAGATCGCCGCGGAGGGGGTGGCTGTCGCCCGAGTGGCACCGCTGCGCCGACGGCACAGATCCGGCGTGGAGATCATCGACAGTCTGTTGTTCCCGTTGGACCTCGCGATCAGGAACGTGCGGGTGCTGATCCGACGGGCCGAGGTGTGCCTGATCGAGGGCGAGATGGTTCCGGAGTCCTACATCGATCTCGTGGACGAGCTCGCGATGGCGGCCCAGCACATATCCGACGAGCTCGGCGAAGGACGAGACGCCGTCGAGGCGCGCGAGGACTTGGTCAATCTCGCGCGCCGCTCCACGTGGTCGGTCCGCGATGCTGGCCTGTCGGCCGAGGTGATGCGCGCCCAAGTGCGCTCCACGATCGTCGACTTGTTGCGGCTGACGGGCTTGCCGGTGCAAGAGGCGACCAGACGGGTCCCACCGACGCGCGCCGACCTCGACCCCGGTCCCAAAGAACCCGACGGCGACTAAGTCGTCCCTCCTGGGCCCGCAATGACCGGGCTATGCGCGACCCGGCGGTGCCGAATGGTGGGAGACCAGCGCCGCTAGGCGGGATGCTTCCTTTTCGGCAAAGGCTCCGTCCGAACGTTGGATGGCCATGACGGCGATTTGCTCGGTGTCTGCCAGTTCCAGCACAGCCCATGGCGTGCCGCCGGAGTAGCCGACGTTGACCACGCTGGCCCACTCCACATCGTGTCGCCGCAGCAGGTTGATCACCCGCAAGCCGCTCGGAGTAGGGATGGCGCGCAGGGCCGCGAACCGCCAAATCAGAGCCCCCAAGGCCAACCCCAAGACAACCGTCATGATGCGATCCGGCACGCTCCATCCGACGCTACCCGTGGACGGCGTGCTCAGCGCCAAATAGGCGAACACGAGGGCACACGCCACGGCGCTGATCCGCGCCACCCACGCACCCCGGCGTGGACGGAAGGTCGCGTATGCCGATCCCTTGGGGGCCAGCGGTCCCGACGATGACATGTCTCGGGCTCAGGCCGTGGGGGCGTGGCGACCGGCCAGCGAACGCAACTGCTGCACAGCATCATTCGGGTCGTCATCGCCGTAGACGGCCGACCCGGCCACGAAGACGTTGGCACCCGCTTGGGCACAAGCACCGATCGTGTCGGCCGACACTCCTCCATCGACCTGAATCCACACTTCGTGTTCAACCCGGGCTACGGCTGCGGCGACCTCAGCGACCTTGGCCATCTGGTCAGCCATGAACGACTGTCCACCGAATCCCGGCTCGACCGTCATCACCAGGACCATGTCGACCTCGGCGAGCAGATCGGCATACGGGCCGAACGGGGTGTCGGGTTTGAAGGCGATGGCGGCCCGGGCCCCGGCCTCACGGATCGCTCTGGCCGTCCTGACGGCGTCCTTGGCGGCTTCGACGTGGAAGGTCACCGAGGCCGCCCCGGCCTCGGCGTAGTGCGCCGCCCACCGGTCGGGGTCCTCGATCATCAGGTGCGCGTCCAGCGGGACCGGGCTGACCTTGGCCAGAGCCTGCACGACCGGCACGCCGAGAGTGAGGTTCGGCACAAAGTGTCCGTCCATGACGTCGACGTGCGCCCAGTCGGCGCCGTCGATGCGGTGCAGTTCGTGCTCCAGGTTGGCGAAGTCGGCGGACAAGATGCTCGGGCTGATCTGCATGGACACATCTGGAAGCGTAGTCCGCCCCACTTCGACCTGCCGATCAGGTCCGCCGCAGCAGCGCCAAGAACATGCCATCCGTGTCGTGCAGATGGGGCCAGAGTTGGGCCCACGGCCCAGGCCCCAGGTCGGTGTATGCCGTTGCGTCGCGATGGCGGACCAGCGGACGGATGTCCTCCACGCTGACGTCTGCGAAGGCCCTCGTGACATCGTCGATGACCAGGGTGGTCTCGGCGATGTGGGGCGAACAGGTGGCGTAGACGACAACCCCACCGGGCCGAGTGGCCTGCAGAGCGGAGGTGAGCAAGGAGCGTTGCAATGGGGCCAGACCTGTAAGGTCGCTCGGTTGGCGTCGCCACCGAGCCTCTGGCCGACGGCGCAAGGCACCCAAGCCCGTGCATGGAGCGTCCACCAAGACACGGTCATAGTGCTCCGGGTGCTCGGTGCCGACCGACCGGCCATCACCCACCGTAATCTGAACGTCGGTGCCGGCCGAGATCGCTGCGCGCAACGTGTGGCGCACCAACTCCGCCCGGTGCTCGCTGACCTCGTTGGCGTGCAACGATGCCCCGCCCTGTAGGGCCAACCCCGCGAGCAGGCCCGCCCTGCCGCCGGGGCCCGCGCACAGGTCGAGCCAACGTCCCGTGTCGCGCTCCACGTGCGCCTGGCCCAACGCCAGCACAACCAGTTGGGAACCCGCGTCCTGCACCGCAGCCCGCCCGTCCCGGACACTCAGCAGCGAGCCGGGGTCCCCCTGGGGCAGGGTCCAGGCCGTGGCAGCGAATGCGGC
>JBGTGC010000098.1:0-18936 GCA_041746935.1 Dermatophilaceae bacterium | reverse complement strand
TCAGATCGGCCATCGCTGCGCGAGGAACCTCGATCGCCAGCGGGGCGACCAGGCGCGCGCGGTGCCGGCTTGGGGCCACTAGGACGAGGAGCGCTGGCAGCGGGCTTGCTGGCCTGCGCCGACTCTTCACTCGATTCTGGGGCCACGCCTGCGGGCGATTCCGTCGATGATTGTGCTGCGGGTGCAGCCTCGGCGGCTGGTGCCTCGGGTGCGGGGGCAGCCTCAGGTGCTGGTGCTGCCTTGGCCGCCGGTGCCGGAGTCGACTTGGCTCCGGCCGAGGGGGCGCTGGATGCGGGCTTGCGCGGTCCCGGAGTGGGGGCGCTCGAGGTTACCCGAGCATCAGATTTGGGTTGCGGCGAGGTGCCTGGCGATGATCCTGAGGGGCCCGCGGATGCATTCTTCGAGGCGGACTTCTTTGCCTCAGCCGGCGGATTCTCTCGTATCTTGCGAACAACAGGGGGCTCGATGGTCGACGACGCCGACCGGACGAATTCACCCTGCTCTTTCAGGTGGGCGAGCAACTGCTTGCTCTCGACCCCTAGCTCTTTGGCGAGCTCATAGACCCGAACCTTAGCCACGTTTCTCCTACTGGTTGTGTCGTGGCCGATCCCGTCTGGGGCGTGCGACCGCGACTATTGCTGGTGGGTGCTCATTGCTGAGTACTCATTGGGTGCTCATCAGCGTTTAACCCGCTTCCAATGATGGTGAACAAGACTGGTCGCCTTGCCGGTGGTGCGCCCCAATCAGGGGGATGGTGCGTGGTGTTGCTCGATCCAGAGTCGTACTGCTCCGACCTCCAGGTTGCCCGATATCCGAAGGGCACGCCCAAACGCTCGGCACTGCTCCGCGGACTTCACACACGACAGATCCGTATGCACGTATGCACCTCGGCCCGGCCTGCGTCGAGTGGGATCGGGCTGGATCACAATCACATGATCGCGATTCGGTCCGTCGTGGACCCCGACCACTCGTAGCAACTTGCTCTGCTCATCGCGTTGACGACAACCCAAACAGGTGCGCACGGGGGCACGCCTGCGCTTGCGGTCACGGCACCAGGATATGCAGATCGGCTTAGTCTACAGGCTTCTGCGCTTCGGCCATGTCAGAGCGGATGTCGATCCGCCACCCTGTCAGTTTGTTGGCAAGCCGGGCGTTCTGCCCCTCGCGGCCGATCGCCAGCGACAACTGGTAGTCGGGCACGATGACCCGGACCTGCTTGGTGTCGAGATCGACCACCTCGGCGCTGAGCACGCGCGCTGGTGACAAAGCCGAGGCGACAAAGGCCGCTGGGTCGCTCGAGTAATCGACGATGTCGATCTTCTCCCCCTGCAGCTCGGCCATCACCGCCCGGACACGCTGTCCCATCGGGCCGATGCACGCACCCTTGGCGTTCACCCCAGGCACCGTGGCGTGGACCGCGATCTTGGTGCGGTGGCCGGCTTCGCGAGCCAACGCCGCAATCTCGACCGATCCGTCGGCGATCTCGGGAGCCTCAAGCGCAAACAGTTTGCGGACCAGGTTCGGGTGGGTCCTCGACAGGGAGATCAACGGGCCGCGCGCGCCACGCTTGACGCTGACGACGAAACAGCGCAGCCGCTGTCCGTGCTGATAGCTCTCCCCGGGGACTTGCTCGGCGCTGGGCAACTCCCCCTCGACGGTGCCGAAGTCCACCAACACGTTGCGCGGATTGCTGGATTGCTGGATCAACCCCGACACGATCTCGCCTTCGCGATCCCGGAAGTCACCGAGAACGGCGTCATCCTCCAACTCACGCATCCGCTGCATGATGACCTGGCGTGCGGTCGCCGCGGCAACGCGCCCGAATCCCTCAGGGGTGTCCTCGAACTCTTGGCCCGGGTCAGACTGCATACCCTCGTCGTCGAAGGTGGGTGCTTCGCGGGCCCAGACGGTGACGTGCCCACTCTTGCGGTCCAGCTCTACCCGCGCCGCTGAGGCCTCACTGCCACGCACCCGCTCGTATGCGCTGAGGGTGGCCTCCTCGATCGCGTTGACCAGGATCTCCAGCGGGATCTCTCGCTCGGCAGCGATCCCCCGCAGCATTGCCATGTCGATGTCCATCAGGCTCACTCTCCTGTCGTGGGTCGGCTGAACTCGACCTGGACCACGGCCCGGTCGATCGTGTCGTAAGGCATCTCGACGGTGTCGCCGTTGGCTACGAGGTGGATTCCGCTCGGTCCTGCCGCGACGAGGCGACCGCGGGTCACCGCGCCCTCGCGGGTGCTGACCTCGAGCAGCCGACCGACGTTGCGTCGGAAGTGATCGGGGTTGACCAGCGCCGCCCCGACGCCAGGAGAGCTGACTTCCAGGGTGTATGCCGAGGCTCCCATGGCATCGCCGCCGTCCAGCGCCTCGTTCACACAGCGGCTGGCGTGGGCCACTTCGTCCAAACTCAAGGGCTCCACGAGGCTGGTGTGATCGTCTTCGGCCAATCCAGACAGGTCACGAGCCACCGTCACCCGAAGGAGTCGTCGCTTGCCCGCCGAAGCCACGCTGACCGTGTCGATGACCATGCCCTCGCTGGACACGGCCTGCTCGCACGTCTGGCGGATCTGGGCACTCCCCGTCCCGCTATCCATCCGAGTCTCCCTCTTCTGTTGTGTATGCCGTGCCTCGTGTGTGCTGCCGTCTCACGTGGGCCACGGAACTCGCACCGTGCCGGAAAGAAACACTCTAGTCGCTCTTCTTCTCCGCTCAGTCTGCGATGATCGCCGTCATGCCCGCGCGACCTGCGATCCATCGATCGGCGACGCCACACGTCGGACGACGGCGCGTGATCGCACTGTCTGGACTGGTGGTAGCCGGCCTCGCGGCCTGCTCCGAGGATCCGGGTGAGGCACGCCCCGGCCCGAGCGGTGGCGACGATCTTTCCCCTCCTGCAGCGGTGCAGGCTCCGGATGTTCGGTTCCTGGAGGCAACCCTGCGGCGGACCCTTGTCGTGCTCGAGGCCGCCGCAAGGGTCAGCGACGACGACCCCGCACTGGCCGTTGAGGCCATCCGAACGGCCTTGGAGACCCAGGCGCGCGTGCTCACCGAGATGGTCCTGGCGGGTGGCGGCGATGGCTCAGACAGCGTCGAGACGGCGGAAGTTACAGAGACGACAGAGGCAGCTGACTCGACAGCTTCCCCGGACGTCGATTCGGCCACATCCACCGGCCCGAGCCCTGGCCTCGACCCCGCCCAACTGGCCGAGCTGCTGGTTGAGAGCTCACTGGACGATTCGATCAGCGAAGAGTTGTCGACCGTTACGGGGATCAATCTGCCCACACTCATGGCTCTGCACGGGCAGCGGATCGCGGCAGCCCGAATGCTGGGTGGGCGGGTGCGGTTGCCTGCGCTGCGTGGACCCAGCGGAGCCGGAGCCATCACCATGCTGGCCGGCCTACGACAGGTCATCTACGGGCTGGAGGTGCTCGCAGCACGATCCGCGGACGATGAGCGCGAGACATATCGGGACGCCTTGGCTAGTCTGCGCGGACCTTCTCGCATGATCACCCAGCTCGCTGGCCCCTCCGCTCCAGCGCCGCCCCTGGGCTATGGACTGCCGAGCGCCTTGTCGACGACTCGGGAGCGGAACGATGCGGCCCAGGAGTTGTTCGTCGCCTTGTCGCAGTCGATGATCGCAGGGTCAAGCGCCCGGGCCTTCGACGACGATGCGATCAACGGCACGATCGCGCTGATGGCGCTATCCGTCGAGGTGGGCACAACCTTCGGCGTGCCCATGGATGCGTTCCCGGGCCTGAGTATCCCCGAGGCCAATTAATCGAGGCCAGCTCACCGAGGCCAGCCCGCGACACGCCCGACAATGACCGGCCCCAGCGTGCATGTGAACGCTCAGGCCGATCATTGACGGGTGTGTCGTCGGCGAATTGGCGGCCTACGTCCGCTGCGGGACCCCGAAGGCGGTGTGCACTCCGCCGGAAAACATGACGTGGTCCGGTGGGCGTTGGCTCGCGAGGTCGGGCAGGCCGGTCGCAGGGATCAACTCGTCCTGCACCGACACGACCTCAGCCCTCTTCAGCGGCCACGGCTGATGCGTGTTGGGCACCCACACGCCCTGACCAGCGACCTGTGTATGCAATCCGAAACGGGCGCTTAAGAACAGCTCCGTCTCCGCCGGCTCGAGGATTGGCTCCCCGACGCGCACCTCGATGTCACTGGTTGGCCTGCGCCCAGCGCGGCCGAGCCCGTGCGGCCGCCGCCGTTGCGTCCGATAGCTCATGACGAGGCCACCATTGTCGGCGTTGTCGTGCTCGGTGCCGTTGTCGCGACGGCATGACCCCGACATCGTCGCCCAGTAGTAGGGCACGTTGAAGGCGGCCCGGGCTCCGGCCACCACGGCTAAGCGTTCGGCCTCCAGCGACAAGAACACCACGCCCGCCCGGCCGCGTTCGTCGGTGCTATAGAGCCGGACGTTGGTCTCCCAGAACGTGCCGAGGTACGGCACAGCAGGGCCTGCACCCACGCCGGCGCGCTGCATACGGAAGGGCAAAAGACCGACCCAGGCCGAGCCGTCGTGGACGTCGGGGCGCGCCCCGCGTGGCATGAACGGCTCTAGCACCTCCGGCTCGACGCGCCAGTGCAGGAACGAGATATCGGCCCAGAATTGGCTCATGATCGGCCAACTCCTCAAGGCGGGTCCCTGCCCCGGCGCCAGGGTGGGTGACACGTCGATCAGGCGTCAGCCTCGCCAGCGCCGCCCGCTTGAAGTCGCTCGATGTGCTCGGATGCCTGGGCCTTGGTGAGGTCGGCCGAGATCTCTTCACCGGCCTGGCTGGCCAGCGTGTCGAGGTAACTGCGCTGGGAGGCGGTCATCGGCTCGTCGCCGGTCACCCAGTCCGAGGGGTCCTTGTCGAGTTGATCGGTCGTCTGAGGGGTGGGCGACCCGAGGGTGTCGGGCTCCGGGCTGTGGTCAGCGGATTGCGTCATCCCGACAGCGTAAACAGCCCCTGCGACAGACCCTCACCCGGCCATCGTTGAGTGACTACAACCCCGGGGATCGACTCGCTCGGACTCTAACGCCAACACGGCAAAGACGGCCTCGTGGACGCGCCACAACGGTTCTCCCGCCACCAGCCGCTCCAACGACTCCAGACCCAAGGCGTATTCGCGCAGCGCCAAGGATCGTCTGTGACCCAAGCGCCGGTGCCGCACGCGCTCCAGATTGGCTGACTCGGTGTAGTCAGGACCGTAGACGATCCGCAGATACTCCCGCCCACGGACCTGGATCCCGGCAAGACGAGCCCTTTGCCGCTGTTGCGGACCAGACTCTGCAGCGGGTCGCGGTCACGAAGTCTGGAGCAGTCGCGGCCAGGCGGTGGGCCAACGCCATGTGCCATTCGTGATCACGGTGGTGATGGGTGCTGGCGCGTGTGGCCAAGATCTGGAACGGAGCGACACGCACGCCATCCACGCCATCGGTGCTCCAGCAATAGCGGCGGTATGCCGCCGTGAACGCGGTTGCGTTGCTCGCCCGAGACGCGATGGCCTTGAGCAACTCATCGACGTCCAGTCCTCGTTCGCGTGCCGCGCGCAAACCCTCGACCGCAGCGGGGAGGGCATGGCCCGCGGCTGAGCGATGTCTTGGCCTTGCGGGTGGTCGGGCAACCAATCCGAGGCCGCCCGCACCAGCTTGTCCACCTCCTGCTCGTCCACCCAGTAGTGCTTAACCCCGTCCAACACCGGCAGCAACACGTAGAGGTGACCTATGACGCTCAAAGCCCCACGCCGCCGTGGCGACTCTTGCCGGGATCAGCGCACTCTTGTCCCCGGCGCGCGAGGCAACTGTGTGCCGAATGTCGCAACAGTCGATGGATGCCGAACCAGGCGAGCCCGATGCCCGGAGTCGTCGATGTCGTCAAGCTTGCCCCGATCGGCGCCGGATCAAGGCGATGGGGTCGATATCGACCAACAGGGCCACGGTGCACCGCGCAGCGGTCGACTCGGGATAGGAGACGTAGGCCACGCCGCCAGACACCTCGAAGTGTTGGACGCGATCCGGGTGTTTGTGCAGGAGGTATCCCAAATCCCTCGCATCGCGCGCGCTGGACGTGATGGTCAGGTACACCTCAGCATTATCACCGCAGTTCAGGAGTGCTCGATGAGCAATCAGTTGGCCTGCTCGAGGGCTACAACCGCAGAAGGTGCGACCATGGGCCCAGACGAGGATTCGGGAGGAGCAACATGGTTGTCATAGATCGCGAGGTCGTCGCGGACCTGTGTCGAGGCTTCAACGCGCGTCGTCCGTCGGTTTTCGGTTCTGCCACGACTGGTCGTTTCGACGAGGAGCACAGCGACGTCGACTTCCTCGTAGAGTTCGCCGACGGTCCAGTCGAGGGGTTCGACGCCTACTTCGGCTTGAAAGAAGTCTTGGAAACGCTGCTCGGGTTCCCGGTCGATCTGGTGATGTCAACGGCCCTAGAGAATCCGTTCTTTGCTGCCTCGGTGCAGGCCAGCGCGGAGGAGTTGTATGCGGCCTGAGTCACCCGCGTTCATCTGGGACGCTCGGCGCGCGGCAGGTCTCATCCAGCAGTTCGTCTCGGGCCACGACCTGACCGACTATCTCGGCGACCCGTTGGATCGTCTGCTCGATGGCGTAGGAGACGGATGAATCGGTTGACGGGTTCGACGTCTCCCTACCTGCTCCAGCACGCTGACAACCCGGTGCACTGGTTGCCGTGGACTCCGGCGGCCTTCGAGCAGGCGCGGGAGCGCAACGTGCCGATCCTGCTCTCGATCGGGTATGCGGCGTGTCACTGGTGCCACGTGATGGCTCACGAATCCTTCGAAGACGATGAGATCGCGCAGCAGATGAACTCAAACTTCGTGGCCATCAAGGTGGACCGCGAGGAGCGTCCTGACGTGGATGCCATCTATATGCAGGCCACCACGGCCATGACCGGTCACGGCGGCTGGCCGATGACGTGCCTGCTCACGCCCCAAGGCGAGCCGTTTTGGTGCGGCACCTATCTGCCCAAGTCACAGTTCGCCCACCTGCTGATCTCGGCCACGCAGACCTGGACGGAGCGTGAGGACGAGGTCCGCGCCGGCAGCGCCCATATCGTCCGGTCGTTGAGCGAGGCCGCAGCCGCTGCCGAGTCGAGCCAACCCATCGGCGCGGACGTGCTAGAGGCTGCCGTGCAGCGGTTGGCCCGCGACTTCGACACCGTGAACGCCGGTTTCGGGAGTGCGCCAAAGTTTCCGCCGTCGATGGTGCTGTCGTTCTTGCTGCGTCACGCCGCGCAGGCGGGGAACGAGCAGGCCGACCGGATGGCTCGCGAGACGGCTCGGGCCATGGCGCGCAGCGGGACGTACGACCAGATCGGCGGCGGATTTGCCCGGTATGCCGTGGATGCGGCCTGGGTCGTGCCGCACTTCGAGAAGATGCTCTACGACAACGCTCTGCTCCTTCGGGTCTATACCGATCTCGCTCGAGTCAGTTCAGTGGAGAGCGCGCCGAGGGACAGAGCAATGGCCGAGCGGATCGTCCGCGAGTGCGTGGACTGGTTAGTCCGCGAAATGTGGACCGAGCAGGCTGGTTTCGCCTCTTCCCTCGACGCCGACACCGACGGGGTCGAGGGCGCTACCTACGTATGGACACGCGAGCAACTCGCGCAGGTTCTCGGCGAGGAGGACGGCCGGCGGGCTGCTGACTTCTTCGGGGTCACCGAGCAGGGCACCTTCGAGCACGGCGCGTCGACGTTGCAGCGACCACAGGATCCCGAGGACGAGCGCTGGTATGCCGATGTGCGGGAACGCTTGGACCTGCACCGCGCGCTGCGGCCACAGCCGGGCCGAGACGACAAGGTCGTCACCGCGTGGAACGGCTGGCTGGTTGCCGCCCTGGCTGAGGCGGGATGGTTCTTCGACGAGCCCGACTGGATCGACCTGGCCGCGCGGTGTGCCGACCTGCTACTGACCCTTCACGTGGTGGACGGGCGTCTGCGGCGCAGCTCACGAGACGCAGTGGTGGGCGATGCGGCGGGGGTGTCCGAGGACTACGGCGGCTTAGCCGAGGGACTCCTGGCCTTGCACGCTGCCACGACGGATACTCGTTGGTTAGACTCTTCGCGCTGGGTCCTCGATGTGGCCCGGGAGGTCTTCGAGGCCAGCGATGACGAGCTGGCTCAAGGGCGATTCCACGACAGCGCGAGCGACGTCACCGACCTGGTGATGCGTCCCGCCTCCCGTGGCGACAACGCCGAACCGTGCGGGCAGTCCGCGCTCGCCGGGGCGTTCCTGCGCTACGGGGCGCTGGCGGGGTCGTCCGAACACCTCGAACTGGGGCGATCCGCGTTGCAGCCCATGGGCACCATCGCCGCGCAGGCACCGCGCTTCGCTGGCTGGGCACTGGCTGCGGCTCAGGATGACCTAGCCGGACCGAGCGTGTTGGCCGTTGCTCACGGTGACGGGGCATTGGCACCCATCGCCCGGCAAGCCCCCCCAGGAACCATAGTGCTGATGGGGCCAAGCCTCGAACCGCCCGGCTCTGCCGCCGACACTCCCCCGATGCTCCTTGATCGCCCGGCGCTCGCGGGCCGCGACACGGCATACCTGTGTCGGGGAACCAGCTGTCAGCAACCGAGCAGCGATCCGAGTGTCGTGAGCGCCGCGCTGAGGCCACGCGCGTAACCTCAGAACATGCGCATAGGTGTACCTCGGCACAGGACCACGGGCATGATGCTGGCTCTGGCACTCGGGTTGAGCGCTGCCGGATGTTCGTCATCCCCTGAGACCGCTGCGGACGAGGAACCGGCAGCCAGTTCCAACGCCGATAGCCAGAACGCCGACGAGGAACGGCCCACCGACAACGCCCCGGAGACCGCAGCGGAAGCAGAGTCGAGCCCTAGCGAGCCTGCCCTGGACCGCACGATCACCATTGCGGCCACCGGCGACGAACTTCCCCACTCCTCGGTCTTGGATAGTGCTGCCGCCAACGCCGGGGGCAACGGGGGATACGACTTCGGCCCTATGTTCGCGCAGATCGAGCCCTTGATTTCCTCGGCCGACCTCGCGCTGTGCCACCTGGAGACCCCGCTTTCAGCGACCAACACCAATCTCACCCAATCCCGGGTGCTCTCCTTCGCCAGCCCTCACGAGCTCGCCGAGGATTTGGCCGCAGCCGGATACGACGGGTGTGACTTTGCTTCGAACCACACCATGGACCGTGGGGTGACCGGCCTCGCTGAGACCGAAGACGTACTCGAGGAATCTGGGCTGGGGTATGCCGGTCCCACGGGTTACGAAGACCGGGCTGGCAGACCGCACGTGTACGAAGTGGATGACGTCACGGTGGCCCACCTCGCCTATACCTACACCCTGCCCAACTCCGGAGAACCGACCACAACCGTCCCCGATGATGCGCCGTGGCTGGCCGAGTCGCTGTGGCCGGTCACCGGGGTTGAAGGAATCGCCGACGATGCCGAGAAGGCGCGAGAAGATGGTGCCGACATCGTCGTGTTGAGCATGCACTGGGGCACCGAATATCGCACCGAGCCCTCCAGCGACCAGACGGAGATCGCGCAGACCCTGCTTGACTCCGGAGCCGTCGACCTCATTCTGGGCACTCATGTGCACGTCCCGCAGCCCTGCGAAGAGATCAACGGTCGATATGTGCTCTACGGAATGGGCAACAGCCTGTCCAACCAATCACCCGACGTGGACAGTCGGTTGCGTCCAGAGACGCAAGAAGGAATGGTCGCCGAGGTCACCCTCACGTTGGACGGCGGCGGTGACATCACCTCAGCGCTGGCCGTCCAACCCACCCGCGTGAACCTGGATGGTCACGTTATCGAACGCGCTGGGCCGCAAAATCACCCGGAAACCGCCGAGCGGACAATGGACACGCTGACCTCGCTCGGCACCTGCGATCCGACGACCCTCAACCCCTAGTTGAACTGCGCGATCGTGTCGTAGCCAATCTTCACGATGAACGCGCTCACCACGATCACGAACACGACGCGCACGAAGCCGCTGCCCTTGGCGACCGCCGTCCTAGCGCCGATATAGCCCCCGGCCACGTTGCATACCCCCATCAACAAACCGATCTGCCACATCACCGCACCCTGCGGGATGAACACGATCAATGCAGCAAGATTCGTGGCGAAGTTCGCGATCTTGGCCTTGGCGCTGGCCTGCAGGAAGCCGTAGCCCAGCAGGCCGACCAGCGCGAAGACCAGGAACGAGCCCGTGCCCGGGCCGAGGGCGCCGTCGTAGGCACCAATCACGAACCCGATCACTCCGGCCGCCACCAGGTGCGTTCGGCCAGAGAAGCGCAAAGCGGAGATCGAGCCCACGCTCGGCTTGATCAGCGTGTAGGCACCGACCGCGATCAAGACCACCAGAATCATCGGGTTGAACGCCGCCTTCGGTATCTGTGAGGCAATGAGCGCACCGCAAACGCTGCCGGCGAAGGCACACCCTGCCAGAGGCAACGCCGTGCGCAGATCCGGCCGCACCCGCCGCAGATACGTGATCGAACTCGTGGTCGTGCCGCAAATCGAGCCGAGCTTGTTGGTCGCCAGAATCTGCACCGGAGTGGCCCCAGGAAACCCGATCAGCAGCGCCGGCAGCTGGATCAGCCCTCCCCCGCCAACGACCGCATCGACCCATCCGGCGGTGAATCCGGCCAGGGCCAGGAAGACCAGCAGCGAGACCGATAGTTCTTCGATCACCTCGGTGAGGCGCTCTGCGTGCCTTGCCAACCCGCCACAATTCCAGCGACCTCAGCCAGCGCGTGGGCCGTGGCGTCCGGGGTGACGTCGACCTCGACCACCTGATCGGACGGGATGGTGCTGTGCGGGATGTGGATGGCTCGCATCCCGACCTGCTGGGGACCCCAGACGTCTTCGTATAGCCGGTCTCCCACATACACGCACTCACGCGGATCGACCCTCACCGCCTCGGCGGCGAGAAGGAAAGAGTCAGCGTGCGGCTTCACGACATCGATCTCACTGGAATAGACATCGCCGTCGATCAAGTGCAGGACGCCGTCACGAGCGAACACGCCACGGTGATAATCCCGGCTCCAGATCGTGTTGGACAGCACCCCGACCGCAATTCCCTGCGATCGCAGCCACGTCCACAGGGGTGCGACGTCAGCGTCGGTGAAGGTATGCGGCTCCCACTCACTTTCGTATGCCGAGTGGCCATGTGCGGTGGCCACGTGCTCCACCGGGATCTTCAGTCGCTGAGCGGTGCCGGCCAACACGTCGTTCAACCGCGCGCTGCGATGCTCGGTCCGACCGGCGGCCCACATCTCGGCGTCGACCTCAGTGAGCGTCTGCGCCAGCCTGTCGCAGGCCGCCACGTCGTTGGGGTAGGCGCTCTCGGCATACGCCCGCCGCCAGATCCCGGCCACGTCGACGGTGTGCCAGGGCGTGAGCGTGCCACCCCAGTCGAAGATCACCGCGCGAATCCGCGGCCCAACGTCAGGCATCACCGGGGGGAACCGCTGATCTCGGTCCGGACTTCGACCGCTGCCTCGCCGACGGCAACCTCGCGTCGCTCGCCACTGGCCCGGTCCTTGACCTCGATCACGCCGTCGGCCAGCCCGCGCCCGATCACCACGATGGTCGGCACCCCGAGCAACTCGGCATCCTTGAACTTCACACCCGGAGACACCTTGAGCCGGTCGTCGTAGATGACCTGGACGCCGCTGCCTTCGAGCTCGGCCACCAGGGTCTCGGCGGCCTCGAAGACGGCTGGGTCCTTGCTGGTGGCCACGATGTGCACATCCGCCGGGGCCAACTCGCGCGGCCAGACCAACCCGATGTCGTCGCAGGTGGCTTCGGCGATGGCGGCCACCGCGCGGGTGACGCCCACGCCGTAGGAGCCCATGGTGACCGTCACCAACTTGCCGTGCTCGTCCAGCACCTTCAGCCCCAGCGCCTCGGCATACTTGCGGCCAAGCTGGAAGATGTGGCCCATCTCGATGCCACGCGCCAACGTCAACGTGCCGCCGCCGTCGGGGCTGGCGTCGCCTTCCTTGATCTCGCCCGCCTGGATGGTGCCATCCGCCTCGAAGTCCCTCCCGTACACCAGGTCAAAGACGTGCTTGCCGTGCTCATCAGCGCCGGTGACCCAGGCAGATCCACGAGCGATCGAGGGGTCCAGCAGATAACGGATGCCGGACACCTTCTCGCTGCCCAACGCTCCTGGGCCGATGTAGCCCTTGGCCAGACTCGGGTGCCGGGCGAAGTCTTTAGCCTCGAAAGGTTCAACCTCGGCAGGTGCGACCGCAGCCGCCAGTCGTTTCGTGTCCACGTCGCGATCCCCGGGCACGCCGATGGCCAGCGGCTCACGCGTGCCGTCGGGGTGGGCCAGCATGACGATGACGTTCTTCAGCGTGTCACCCGCGTGCCATTCCCGGCCGTCGTCGCGAGCGTGCGACGCGTTCGCCGCACGCACCAAGGTGTCGATGGTGGGGGTGTCCGGGGTGTCGTGGGCCTGCGCCGCGGGCACCTGGGAGGCGTCGATCTCGGCAGTTTGCGGGACGACCACTGCCTCGACGTTGGCGGCATACCCACTGTCCTCGCAGCGCACGAAGGTGTCTTCACCGTGCTCGCTGATGGCCAAGAACTCCTCGCTGGCCGAGCCACCCATCGCGCCGGAGTCGGCGTGCACGATGACGTAGTCGAAACCCAGACGATCAAACAGCGAAATGTATGCCGCGCGGTGCCGCTGGTAGGCAGCCTCCAGCCCGGCGTCGTCGACGTCGAAGGAGTAGGAGTCCTTCATCGTGAACTCTCGGCCACGCAGCAATCCGGCCCGCGGACGGGCTTCGTCGCGGTATTTGATCTGAATCTGATAGAGCGTGAGCGGCAGTTCCTTATAGGAGGAGAACATGTCTTTGACCGCGAGGGTGAACATCTCCTCGTGGGTCGGACCGAGCAGCATGTCGACGCCCTTGCGGTCGGTCAACCGGAAGAGGTTATCTCCGTATTCGGTCCATCGCCCGGACGCCTCATAGGGCTCACGCGGAAGCAGCGCGGGAAAGCGGACTTCCTGCCCCCCAATGGCATCCATCTCTTCACGCACAACGGTTTCCACCTTGCGCAGCACCCGCAATCCCAGCGGCAGCCAGGTGTAGACCCCGGGGGCAGCACGGCGGACGTAGCCGGCGCGGATCAGCAGTTTGTGACCGGGCAGTTCGGCGTCGGCAGGATCCTCGCGCAGCGTGCGGAGAAAGAGGGTGGACAGGCGCAGGGCCACGTCGGCGCTCCTAAGTCGTGGGGAATCGGCTGGATGCTGCCTGCGTCGCGAGGATGCGGGCGTCCGCGCCACGATATCTCGGCCGCGCCGGGGCCTTCTCCCGATTTAACCAGCGCCACTAGTCACAGTCCCTAGCCACCGCCCGCGGCGGCGCTACGCACGGCCGCGAGCAGACGGTCCACGTCATCAACGGTGGTGTAGGCCGCAATACCGGCCCGGATCGCCCCCGCGTCGCCCAATCCGAGCCTCCGAGAGGCCTCGATGGCGTAGAAGTTGCTGGATGGGGCGTTCACTCCCGCCTCGGCGCAGTGCCTGCTGACGTCGGCACCGTCGATCCCGGCCACGCGGAAGTACACCGTGGAGGTGCGTCGTTCCGCCCGCGAGTGACGCACCACCGAAGGGACCTGATCCAGACCTCGATCGAGGCGGTCCTGCAACCCCAGTTCGTGAGTCCCGAGCTCGGCATACGAGTGGATCAGGCGCTCACGGCGCGTGCCGGTAGAAGCGCCACTCAGATCAGCGATGAAGTCGACCGCAGCCGTGACACCGGCTAGCGATTCGTACGGCAGCGTGCCGACCTCAAACCGCTCAGGCACCCGAACGGGAGACGGCAGCAGCTTGGCGGGCCGCAGCGACTCCAAAATCTCGGGTACGCCGGCCAGTACGCCCAGGTGCGGCCCGAAGAACTTGTACGGCGAGCAGGCGACGAAGTCCACGCCAAGCGCCGCCATGTCGATGCTGACGTGCGGCGCAAGGTGGACCGCATCCAGATAGACCAACGCACGCTGTTGGCCTGCCCGCGCTTGGTGGACGCGCGCAGCGATCGCCCCGACGTCAGGGATCGTCCCGAGGACGTTGGAGGCACCGGTCAGCGCCACGAGCCGGGTGTGGGGACTCAGCACTGCGGTGATCGCCTCGACCGGCAACTCGCCGGTGTCCGGATCGAAGTGTGCCCAGCGCACCTGGGCACCAGCGGCTTCCGCGGCTTGCAGCCATGGCCGCACGTTGGCGTCGTGGTCCAGGGAGGTCACCACGATCTCGTCATCCGGACCCCAGCCCGATGCAAGAGTCCGCGCCAGGTCATAGGTCAGGGACGTCATACTCCGGCCAAAGATGATGCCACCGGGCTCTGCGCCCAGGAGGTCGGCCATGGCCTGGCGGGCGTCAATCACGATGTCGTCGGCGCGGCACCCGCTCGCAGTACCGCGGTCCCGATTGGACAGCCCGGCCAGCATCGCCTCAGATATCGCCGATGCCACCGCCGTCGGGGTCTGTGTGCCGCCGGGTCCGTCGAAGAACGCAGTCCCGGACTGCAGGGCTGGGAAGTGGGCGCGCACGGCGGAGACGTCGAACATGGGCATCACGCTATCCGCCTACAACAGAATCGTGCTGAACGATCCCGTTTGCCTCATCCCGACTCGGCGGTAGGTCGCCAGCGCGGCCACGTTGTAGTCGTTCACGTACAGCGTCACCATGGGGGCAACGTGCCGCAGGGTGTGCTCGATGACCGCAGCCATTGCTGGCGGCGCGATGCCCCGGCCCCGGTAGTCGGGGTGCACCCACACCCCCTGAATCTGAGCCACTCCCAGGGCAACGGACCCGAGGTCGGCCTTGAAGACGACGCGGCCCGCTTCTGTCCTGATGAGTGTGCGATGAGACCGGAGGAGCCCGGCCACGGCATTTCGGTATGCCGAACCCGACCCCCGATAAGGCGGGTAGCCGATTTCTTCGGTGAACATCGCCTCGGCAGCGGGGACCACTACGTCGAGTTCCTCCATACGGCCCAAGCGCACCTGTGGGTCCAGCGTCACGCCGAGGTGCGAGGGCAACCTGGACATGGTCAAGACCGGTTGATCTTCGCGGACCTCTCGGGCTGGACCCCACTGTCCCGATAGTAGGGACCACATCTGTTGCACCTGCTCGGCCGGCCCGAACACCGACGAAGCGAACTTGCGGCGGGTGCTGACCCGTTCGGCCAAAGCGGCGATCGCGCGCTTGTCCCCTCCTACGGGCACCACGTTGGCCGAGGACCAGCACAGCGCCGACATGCCCCCACGGTCGTAGGCAAACATCACCGCGCGGCCATCACCGAGGCCACCCTCGAGGATTCGGGCAGCAGCAAAAACGTGCAAAACAGGGTCTTGAGCGCAGACCGACAGTGCCCATTCGCGGTCGCCGACGCCGAGAGACTTGGCTGCCCCGGCGCTACGCAACATGCCGCCAGCCTGCCCCATGCCCCTGAGCCTGTCGATCCTCGGTGGCTCGGGGCGGCCTCCACTACTCACGATAGGTTGGACTGAGGCCGCAAGCTCACCCTTGCGCGGATCGCCCCGAACTAGCAGGATCATCCCCTAGGAGGACTTCAGTGAAGGCAACGCCGCTCACCGCAGAATCACGCCAAACGACCCTCGCCCACCTCGCCGACAGCGCTCAAGATGGCCCCGAGCTCGACGTGCTCGTCATCGGCGGTGGCGTCACCGGCGCGGGCGTTGCTCTCGATGCCGCCACACGCGGGTTGAAAACGGTCGTGGTCGAAAGCCAGGACTGGGCATCCGGAACGTCGCAGTGGTCCACCAAGTTGGTGCACGGCGGCCTGCGCTACCTGCAGATGCTGGACTTCAAACTGGTGCACGAAGCGCTGACCGAGCGCGGGCTCCTGCTGACCAAGTTGGCTCCACACCTCGTCAAGGCCATGCCGTTCCTTATCCCACTCGAGCACCGTGTGTGGCAGCGCGCCTATTACGGTGCCGGTGTCACGTTGTACGACGCCTTGGCCAACGTCATGCCGGGCAAGCGCGCCCTGCCCATTCACCGGCATCGCTCGCACAAGGGCCTGCAGAAGAAGTTCCCCGACTTCAAGCAGGACCAAGCCATCGGAGCAGTGGAGTACTACGACGCAACGGTCGACGACGCACGGCTGGTGCTGACCCTGGTCAGGACTGCCGTCTCCTACGGGGCGAGCGCGGCAAGCCGCACCCAGGTGGTGGAGATCACCAAGGACGACAGCGGCAGGGCCAACGGCGCGGTCCTGCAAGATCTCGAGACCGGCGACCAGATCACCTGCCGCGCCAAGCACATCATCAACTGCACCGGTGTGTGGACTGACGACGTCGGCGCGCTCGCCGACACCGAAGGCGGCCTCAACGTGCTGGCCTCGAAGGGTATCCACCTGGTCATCCCTCGTGAACGCCTCAAGGGCACCTCGGGGGTGCTGATTCAGACCGAGAAGTCCGTGCTGTTCTTCGTCCCGTGGTCGCGCTACTGGATCGTCGGCACCACCGACACTCCCTACGAAGAGGATCGGCTCCACCCCGTGGCCACCTCGGCCGACATCGACTACGTGCTCGAGCATGCCAACGCCGTGTTGACCACGACGCTCACCCGCGATGACATCGTTGGGTGGTATGCGGGTCTGCGGCCGCTGTTGCAGCCGGGCACCAAGGAGGGCACGGGTTCGTCCAAGGTCAGCCGCGAGCACACCGTGGCCAGCCCTATCCCTGGCCTGACCGTGATCGGTGGCGGCAAGTTGACGACATACCGCGTCATGGCCAAGGACGCCGTGGACTTCGCGCTCGGCGATCAATCCAAGGACCTCGTCTGCATCACCGACGAGATCCCGCTGATGGGTGCCGTCGGAGAGGCTGCCACACGTCGATCCATGCCTGCCCTGCAGAAGCAGTTCGGCTGGAGCGACATGATGGTCGACCACCTGCTGCACCGCTACGGCTCGATGATGTACGAACTGCTGGAGCTCATCGAGGAAGACCCGTCGCTGGCGGAGCCGCTCACGGAGGCACCGGCCTACTTGCGGGCGGAGATCGCCTACGCCTGCAGCCACGAGGGTGTGCTGCACATGGAGGACCTGATGATGCGCCGCACACGCCTCATCTATGAGACCAAGCACAAGGGCGTTGGAGCTCTGCCGGAGATCGCAGCTATCGCCGCCGGAGTCCTTGGTTGGGACAGCGCAAGGGAAGAGGCAGAAATCACCTCGTATCGCGAGCAGGCAAAGGCCGAAGAGTTGGCCGCACAACAGCCGGACGACGCCTCAGCCGCGCAGGCCCGAGGCACCGCGGGTGACATGACGAGTCTGCAGCCCGTGGGCTGACTTCTGCGCAACGTATGCACGGAGCGGCGCCGACCCGGCCCCGCCCGGATAGCACTAGAACGGAGATAGGTACATGGGAGAAGTGTTCTTACTCGAGGTGATGGGCACAGCGATGCTGCTGTTGCTGGGTTGCGGTGTCGTAGCCAACGCCATCTTGCCCAAGACCAAGGGCTTCAACGGTGGTTGGCTCCTGATCAACTTCGGTTGGGGTCTTGGTGTGTTCGCGGGTGTGTTCGTGGCCGCCAAGTCCGGTGCGCACATCAACCCCGCTGTGACCTTGGGCCTTATCGCTAACGGTGCCGACAACTTCGGCGGCGAGGCGGCACTGGAGATCAACTTCGTCAACACGCTGCTCTACATCGCGGCTCAGATGCTCGGTGCCTTCATCGGTGCCGTGCTTGCTTGGGCTGCCTACAAAACGCACTTCGATCAGGATGCCGACCCTGCCGTCAAGTTGGGGGTGTTCTCCACTGGCCCGGAGATCCGCAACTACGGCTGGAACTTCGTCACTGAGGTCATCGGCACCTTCGTCTTGGTCTTTACGATTCTGGCCTTCGGCAATGCGCCGAACGAGTTGGGTCCGTTGGCCGTGGCCTTGCTGGTTGTCGGCATCGGTGCCAGCCTTGGTGGACCCACCGGCTATGCGATCAACCCGGCTCGTGACCTCGGCCCTCGCATCGCGCACTTCGTGCTGCCGATCCCGGGCAAGGGTTCCAGCGACTGGGCTTACTCGTGGGTGCCGGTGGCCGGTCCGGCTGTCGGCGGAATCCTCGGTGGTCTGCTCGCTGCCGCTGTCTTCTAGAAACCGCACTATCTGACGGCACCGCATACCACCGCCGTCAACTGCTCGACCGGGCTGAATTGAACCAGTGGACCAAGCTCGGAGCCATAGAAACCGCACAATGACGTGGAGGAGAAACACCCATGGCCGACTATGTAATGTCGATCGACCAAGGCACCACCAGCAGCCGCGCAATCGTGTTCACGCACGATGGCAAGATCCACTCGACCGGGCAGAAGGAACACGAGCAGATCTTCCCCAAGGCCGGCTGGGTGGAGCACGACCCCGCCGAAATCTGGAAGAACGTCCGTGAGGTTGTCGCATTGGCGCTGTCCAGCGGCAACATCACGCACAACGACCTCGCTGCGGTGGGCATCACCAACCAGCGCGAGACTGCCGTGGTGTGGGACAAGAACACCGGCGATCCGGTATACAACGCCATCGTCTGGCAGGACACCCGCACCGACAAGATCGCTGCCGAGCTCGGCGGCGACGAAGGTGCCGAGAAATACAAGGCGATTTGCGGTCTGCCGCTAGCCACCTACTTCTCCGGCCCCAAGGTCAAGTGGATCCTCGACAATGTCGATGGTGCCCGTGAGAAGGCCGAGAACGGTGATCTGATGTTTGGCAACACCGACACCTGGGTGCTGTGGAACATGACCGGTGGACCCGAGGGTGGCCAGCACGTCACCGACGTCACCAACGCCTCGCGCACGATGCTGATGGACCTGAAGACACTCGATTGGGACGAAGGCACCGCCTCCGACTTCGGCATCCCCATGTCGATGCTGCCGACGATCAAGTCCTCTTCCGAGGT
>JBGTGC010000097.1:0-2254 GCA_041746935.1 Dermatophilaceae bacterium | reverse complement strand
GACGACGTCCGGGGCATTCCCGGCCTGGCTGGCCGTGATGAAGTTGGTCGCGATCTGTTCCCATGTCGCCGTCTGCCAGTCGAGCTCGATCTCTGGGCGTTCCTGCTCCCATTGCTTGACCCGCTCGTAGAACCACATGCGGCGTGGCGGGATAATCTCCGGGTCGCTATTGCGGATCCCTTCGACCACGTTCCAGTGCTCAGGGATAAGAACGGTCAACTGGACTGGTTCCTGTGCGAGCGAGGGCGCCACCCCGAACCGGGGGATGGCCAGCGAACCGACCCCGGAGACACCTGCCCCGAGGGCAGCGGCACCCTGCAACCACCGGCGACGCGTGATCACTCGATTCCGACTCATCATGGTGACCTCCAAGTTCTCGCGCCTCCTGGCGCGACGACCGCCGCGACGTGAACGTGCCGTGCTCGAATCTAGAATACCGAACCGACAACGATAGAACGTAGACCTCACGGAGTAGGGTTGAAGCGAGATTGCTAGTATACTAGCATAAGAGGAACTCCATGACGATCACCGTCGCCGCGGTCTCAGGCAGCGCATTCGTGCTGGCCAACGCATCCGTGTCGAGGACAGGGTCGATCGTCATGACTGCCGACACGTGTGGGTCTCCTCTGCGGTTGGGGCGATTGGCTCAGATGTGGCCGAGCAGCGCTTCATGGAGCTGGCCCAGGTGTTACCACTCAGGAGGGAGCACGATGCAACGCAAGATCATCCGGCCCGAGGGATTTACGGCGAACCCGATCCTGGTGCCGGCCGTCAAGTTTGGCAATCTCGTCTACACCGCGGGGATGGTCGGGCACGACCCGGCAACTGGGGAAATGGTCGGTGATGACATCCGCTCGCAAGGACGGCAGACGATGGTCAACTTGCAAGCCGCTCTTGAGTCGGCAGGCACCTCTCTGGATCACGCGCTCAAGGTGACGGCCTTCGTCGCCGACCTTGCCGACCGTCCCGCCTTCAATGAGGTCTACGTTGAGTTCTTCCCCGGTGATCCCCCCGCCCGAACCTGCATCCAGGGCGGTTTCCTTGGTGAAGGGGTTCTCGTCGAGGTGGAGGTGGTCGCGGGTGTTCCTGGGTAGTTCTCCAGTGTTACCGGCCAGGAACCGAAGCGGCTGGTTGCATTTGCCGAATTGAGAGCGAGTCATGTGAGGAGCACCATGAGGGACGTGGCCACAACGCGCGAGCTCGGCCAAGGACGATCAGTCTTGCTGCGGGAATTGACCTGGCCGGAGATCGCGACCCTGGCCGGTCCGGAGACGGTTGTCATCTTGCCCACTGCGGCCATCGAGCAGCACGGTCGGCACTTGCCGCTCGAGGTCGACACCCGGCTCGTCGAGGAGGTTTCCCGGCTCGCGGCCGAGCGGGTCGCCGATCGGGTCCCGGTGCTGGTCGCCCCTGCGGTCTACTATGGCGTCTCCGGCTACCACATGGGGTTCCCGGGCACCATGACCCTGACGATGGAGACGTTCATCGCGGTGGTTGAGGAGCTTTGCGACGCCCTAATCCACCATGGCTTTCGGCGCATCATTGTCCTGAATGGACATGGCGGCAATCATGACCCGATCAAGATCGCAGCGCGAAACGTCGCCGACCGTACCGGGGTCGCAGTCGCCACCGCTTCCTATTGGAATTTGGCTGCCGATGATCTCGCTCAGTTTCAGGAACGTGAGGTCGATTCCGTTCCCGGGCACGCCTGCGGTTTTGAAACGGCGATGATGCTGGCGCTTCGGCCTGAGATGGTGCGAACGGAGGCGATGTTGGCGCGTACGCCCGATATCAGCAGTCAGGGGGAGTACTATACGGAGCGGCTGCGCCGGCAACCACTTGTCCATCTGCCACAACAGGCCGGGGTGGTCAGTGAGCACGGTTGGGCCGGAGACCCAACCAGAGCGACAACCGCCAATGGTGAGAAATACCTCGATCTCGTCGTCGATCGGCTCTCCCACTTCCTCGAAGAATTCGCAGAGGGCGAACCAGTGGCGGCGACTTTTGCCTATCGACCAAAACCCGGAACGGGCATCATTAGCGCGAATCCTCAAACATAAACCACAACCCCTCCCATTATGTCGCCATCCGCTTGACCCACTTCTCAACCTCCGATCGGAATCGTGGGGCCTTTGAGAAATGGTGAGGAGACGAAATCCTTACCGGGATGTCTGCACCGCGTCGAACTCATCACAATCCAGCAACAGGTTTTCCACACTGCAAACTCGGCCAGCACCTGATGACACCTTGCGAC
>JBGTGC010000096.1:0-9448 GCA_041746935.1 Dermatophilaceae bacterium | reverse complement strand
CAGCGGGTGGCGCTGGCGCGGGCCATCGTGCGCCGGCCGCGCCTACTGGTGCTTGACGACGCGACCAGCGCGGTCGACCCGTCGGTGGAGCAGGAGATCCTCGCTGCGCTGCGCACCGCCCGGGACGGCATGACCGTGTTGGTGGTGGCATACCGGATGGCCACGATTCTGCTGGCCGATCGGATCGTCTATCTGGAGCAGGGACGGGTCGCGGACCAAGGCAGTCACGATGAACTGGTGCAGCGGTGTCCGGGCTACGCCAACCTGGTGCAGGCCTACTCGCGGGAGGCCGCCGAGCGCGCCGCTCTGAGCTCGGAGGAGATTGCGGAATGAGCGCCGACGAAGGCCGACAGGCCAACAGTCAGATCGGCGAGAGTTCGGGATTATCCACCATGGGCACTGTGCGCCGGGGTCTTGAACTGTCGCCGGAGTTGCGCCAAGGGTTGTGGATCACCGTGGCTCTAGCGCTCGTGGCCACCCTGGGCAGGGTGCTCATTCCCTTCGTGGTCCAGCAGACCACCGACAACGGGATCATGGCCGAGGGCGGGCCGGACGTGTCCTTCGTGGTCACGGCCATCCTGATCGCCGCTGGAGCTGTGGTCCTCACCAGCGCGGCGCAGTACTTGGTCAATCTGCGCCTCTTCACCGCGGCCGAGTCGGGGTTGGCCACCCTGCGCAATACGGCGTTCCGGCATATCCACGATTTGTCCGTGCTGACGCAGAGCACCGAGCGCCGCGGGGCGCTGGTGTCGCGGGTGACCAGCGACGTCGACACCATCTCGATGTTCGTCCAGTTCGGCGGCCTGATGCTGCTGATCTCCACCGCGCAGATCCTCCTGGCCACCATCTTGATGCTCTTCTACAGCCCCATACTGGCGGGAGTGGTCTACCTCTGCTTTGTGCCTCTGGTGCTGTTGATCCGCCGGTTCCAGCCCATGCTCGGACGCGCCTACGGAGCCGTTCGGGCCAACGTCGGTGCCATGCTCGGTGCCATCTCGGAGTCCGTCGTTGGCGCAACCGCCATTCGTGCCTACGGCGTCGAAGATCGCACCGAGGCCCGCATCGACGAAGCGATCGAGACCCATCGACGCTCGGCCGTCGCTGCCCAAGCGCGCTCGGTTCTGGCCTTCGTGTCCGGCCAGGCCTTCGGGGGCCTGACCCTGGCTATGGTCCTGGTGGTCGGCACGGTCCTGGCCGCGCGTGGGTCGATCAGTCTGGGCGAGCTCTTGGCCTTCTTGTTCTTGGTCAACCTCTTCACCCAACCCGTGTTGATGGCCACCGAGATCCTCAACGAACTGCAGAACGCCGTGGCCGGGTGGCGCCGGGTCATCGGCATCATCGATACGCCCGCCGATGTCGCTGATCCGGGAACCGACGGTATCCACCAGCAGCGCGGCTCGATCACTGTCGATTTTGCCGACGTCGGCTACGCCTACCCCGGCGGCGAGAGCGTGCTTCGTGACGTCACGCTGCGGATCGAACCCAGGACGCGAGTGGCAATCGTCGGTCAGACCGGATCCGGCAAGACGACGATGGCAAAACTGCTTACCAGGTTGATGGACCCCAGCCACGGCACCATCGCGATCGACGGTGATCCGTTGACACAGATCGCCTTCGACTCGTTGCGCCGGCGGGTGGTGATGGTCCCCCAGGAGGGGTTCCTCTTCGACGAGAATTTGCAGGACAACGTGCGGTTCGGCCGCCCCGAGGCCAGTGATGACGATGTCGCACTGGCCATGACCGAGTTGGGCTTGGACGCGTGGGTCGGCACGCTGCCGCACGGCCTGCATACCGAAGTCGGCCAACGCGGCGAGTCTTTGTCCGCCGGGGAGCGACAACTCGTCGCGATCGCCCGGGCGTACCTCGCCGATCCCGACCTGCTCGTCCTCGACGAAGCCACCAGCGCCGTCGACCCGTCGACGGAGGTGCGAATCCAACGAGCCCTGGAGGGACTAACCCGTGGGCGCACCTCGGTCGCGATCGCGCACCGCCTTTCCACCGCCGAGGCCGCAGACATGGTGATCGTGGTTGACGCTGGTGCCGTAGTGCAGCTGGGTCACCACCAGGACCTCATCACCCAGCCGGGCGTGTATGCCGATATGCACGCATCGTGGGCCGCCCAGCAGACCTCCACCTCGATTGATGCGGAGTAGCGCTGTGAATCGCGGGATGTGTCGGGCGCTGGTGCTCGGCGTGGCCATGGTCACGCTCAGCGGCGGGCGGACGTGGGTCCGATTCACGGTGCAGGATCCGGTTCTCGGCGAGGGTCTGCGCACGACCAGCGGGTATGCGGCCAGCACAGCTCTCTCCGCAGCAGCACTCTTGGGGCTGGCCGCAGCGCTCACGGGACTCCTGACCCGTCGGCGTTTGCGTGCGGTGGCGCTGGCCGTGCTGAGTGTGGATGCCCTGTGGGCCACGTGGATCGCCGCCCAGGTGGTGCGTGCCCCAACCGAAGCGGTGGGCAGGGGAGTGTCCCAGGACCTTCAGTCCACGACGACTGGCGCCGTCACCGTCACCGCGGCCTCAAGCACCGCGTGGGTGTGGGTCTTTGCGGTGGGGGCACTCCTCGTTGCGGTGGCTGCCGCATGGTTGGCGTCTCGGGCAGCGAGGCCGCGCGCCCCTGAGGGGGCAGACCCCGCGGTGACCCATGATGCCAGGGGCACCTCAACTCACGGCGCGGCCACACCTGTTCGTGGCAAGGAGACGCCACTGCCCAGCACCGAAGTCCAACGACGAGCCAATACCGCAGCCTGGAACGACCTCAGTCGCGGAGATGACCCCACCAACGACGTATGACGGCGCACAACGCATAGAATTGATCTGCGGGTGCAACTGTCTGGCACATTCGACGACGAGGGAGATGGGCATGGAGGACGAGTTCGGTCACGGTCACAGCGTGGCGGCGTGGACCGGGGTGGGAGTCCTGATCCTCGCTAGCACCTTCATCTCCGTCGGCATATTCTTCGGGATCGGCTGGGCGAACTGGGTCGGGATCGTCCTTGTGGTGGTGGGTCTGGGAGCCTGGGTTGCGTTGAACCAGGCTGGCTACGGTCAAGACCTGCACACATCCCACGACAACGCCGACCGGTAGGCGGCCTGGCGGTCCGTCAACGCAGTTAGGCTTGTTGAATGCGGACCGTGCTGGAAGACATCATCGTGGGCGTCCGGGAGGACCTCGCGCAGCGACAGGCGACGCTCTCCCTGGGCTCAGTCATGCAACAAGCATCGGACGCCGCGCCGGCCATGGACGCCCTGTCGGTGTTGCACGCACGCGGGGGGCTGCACGTGATTGCCGAGGTCAAGCGCACCAGTCCGTCCAAGGGCGCACTGGCACCGATCGCTGATCCGGCGTCACTGGCCGCGCAGTATGCGCAGGGAGGCGCGAGCATCATCAGCGTTCTGACCGAAGTGCGGCGTTTCGGTGGCAGCCTGGCTGACCTCGCTGCGGTGCGCGGCGCGGTGTCCGTGCCGATCCTGCGCAAAGACTTCACCGTCGAGGAGTATCAGATCTGGGAGGCCCGAGCGTGGGGGGCAGACCTCGTCCTGCTCATCGTGGCCGCGCTGGACGACGCAGAGTTGCGTTCCTTGCTGGCCGTGACTCACGCCGCCGGCATGCAGGCTCTCGTCGAAGCGCATGACGAGGCAGAGGTGGCCAGGGCCGTCGCGTGCGGGGCTCAGATCATCGGGATCAATGCCCGCAATCTGAAGACCTTGCAGGTCGACCGCAGCACCTTTGCTCGGCTGGCCCCCGGCATACCCGATGGGGTGGTCCTCGTGGCGGAGTCCGGCGTGCGCGGTCCCGCTGATGCGGCCGAGTACGCAGCCTGCGGTGCTCACGTCGTCTTGGTGGGTGAGGCGCTGGTCACCGGCGCGGACCCGTGCGCTGCCGTCGCCGACATGATCACTGCGGGCAGCGCCGCTGGACGTAGTAACTCCGAACTACAGCAGATGGGACAGCCATGAGCACCACCACACCGGACACAGCCGAGGCGCGGACCGTTGACCTGCCGGGTAGGTTCGGCGACTTCGGCGGGCGCTACGTGCCAGAAGCACTGGTCGCTGCCCTCGATGAGTTGGATGCGGCTCGTATCGCGTCGATGAACGACCCGGCGTTCGCCGTCGAGTTGGATGAGTTGCAGCGCAGCTACACCGGACGGCCCAATCCGCTCACCGAGGCGCGCCGATTCGCCGAGCACGCCGGAGGGGCCCGCGTCTTCCTCAAGCGCGAGGACCTCAATCACACGGGTTCGCACAAGATCAATAACGTGCTCGGACAAGCATTGTTGACGGTGCGGATGGGCAAGTCGCGCGTCATCGCAGAGACCGGGGCCGGACAGCACGGAGTGGCAGCGGCCACAGCGGCCGCGCTGATGGGTCTGAGCTGCACGGTCTATATGGGCAAAAAGGACACCGAGCGCCAGGCTCTCAACGTGGCGCGGATGCGGCTGCTGGGTGCCGAAGTCATCCCGGTTGACCACGGCAGCGCCACGCTCAAGGACGCTATCAACGAGGCGATGCGCGATTGGGTCACCAACGTCGATGAAACCCACTACATGCTGGGCACCGTGACCGGTCCGCATCCCTTCCCGACGATGGTCCGTGACTTTCACGCTGTGATCGGCAACGAAGCCCACGACCAACTGTTGGCCCTGACCGGTCGTCTGCCCGACGCGATCTGCGCGTGTGTCGGTGGTGGGTCCAACGCGATCGGTATCTTTCACCGGTTCCGCAACGAACCATCGGTGCGCTTGGTCGGGTTGGAGGCCGGTGGGGACGGCGTGGAGACCGGGCGGCACGCGGCGCGGTTCTCGACCGGATCTCCAGGCGTGCTGCATGGGGCGGCGACGTACCTGCTGCAGGACGACGATGGGCAGACCATCGATTCGCATTCGGTCTCAGCCGGGTTGGACTACCCGTCGGTGGGTCCCGAGCACGCCAGCCTGTTCAGGTCGGGCCGGGCAGAGTACTACCCGGTGACCGACACAGAGGCGATGGACGCCTTCGCGCTGCTGTGTCGCACCGAGGGCATCATCCCCGCGATCGAGTCAGCGCACGCACTGGCCGGTGCCCTCACCATCGGCAAAGAACTCGGCGAAGGCGGCATCGTGTTGGTCAACCTGTCCGGCCGGGGGGACAAAGACGTCGACACGGCGGCGCGGTGGTTTGGCCTCGTGGACGGTGAAGATCTCGTGCACGCCGAAGAAATGAAGGCCGCCGAGCCGGTCACCGAAGCAGAGGGGAGCGGCTGGTGAGCAGCGCATTGGCAGAGGTCTTTTCTACCTGCCGAGCGCAAGGTCGAGCGGCCCTCGTGGGCTACCTGCCGGCGGGCTTCCCGGACCAAGAAACCTCTGAGCGTGCCTGCGCCGATGTAGCAATGGCCGGAGCCGACATCGTCGAAGTGGGCGTGCCCTACACCGACCCGCTTATGGATGGCCCCGTCATCCAGGAGGCCGCCGAGCGAGCGTTGGCAGCTGGATTCAGGTTCGCTCATCTTTTGCGCTGCGTTGAGGCCGTCGCGGCCGCCGGTGCCGTGCCCGTTGTGATGAGCTATTGGAACCCGGTGTTGCGCTACGGCCCGGCCCGGTTTGCGGCCGACCTGGCTTCGGCTGGCGGGGCGGGTTTGATCACTCCTGACCTCATCCCCGACGAGGCAGGCCTCTGGACCGCCGCCGCCGCGGAGCAAGACGTGGCCCCCATCTTCTTGGTGGCACCTTCATCGACCGACGAGCGGCTCGCGATGACCGTGGCCGCATGTCGCGGCTTCGTGTATGCCGCCTCAACGATGGGCGTCACCGGGGCACGCGCCGCTGTTGGTGGAGGGGCCGAAGCGTTGGTCACCCGCACCCGTGCCGTGACCGATCTGCCAATCTGCGTCGGCCTCGGTGTCTCCACTGGCGATCAAGCCGCCGAAGTGGCTGGCTTCGCCGACGGCGTCATCGTCGGCTCGGCCCTCGTCTCCGCATTGGGCACGGATCCGCAGGGTGGTGCGTTGACGGCACTGACCCAAGAACTGGCCGAAGGAGTCCGGAGAAGGTGAGCGAAGCTTCCACCAGCGCGACCGCCACCGCAGACGTGAGCACAAGTGCCACGCGTTATCTCGAGGAGACCATTCGCGACCGCGCACTTGCCGCGGCCGCACTTTGGCTGGTGCTGAAACCGCATATCGCCTTCTCCTTAGACAGACCATTCACTGGCGGTGCGCCATCTGGGCCGGATGCGCCGCAGGAGAGGAACGACTGAGGGATGCCAGGTACGCCAAGGCCCAAAGCCAAGGTCGAGCCACCCAGCGGCCCACCTATGGCACTGATCGCCGGTGTCAGCGCCGTGCTCATCGCCATCGTCGCGGTGGTCGTCTATCTCGCAGTCCGTGGCGATGGCCTGACGGCTCAAGGCGGTGCGGGGAGTCTTCCTGAGGGGGGCGGCATCGCGGTCAACCCAGAGGTCCCCGGAGCCCCTCAGGTGCACATCTACGAAGACTTCCAGTGCCCCTTCTGTGGTCAGTTGGAGCAGACGTCGGGACCCGCGATCACCGAGGCCGCAGCGGCCGGCGAGATCCAACTCACATACACCTTCATGTCATTTCTCGACGGAAGCTTGGGCAACGACTCTTCCTCCCGCGCCGCCAACGCTGCGGTCTGTGCTGCGGACGCGGGACAGGTCAGCGGGTTTGTGGAGGGCGTCTTCGCGCAGCAGCCCGAGAATGAGGGCGATGGGTACACAGACGAGATTTTCCTCAACGTGGCGGAAGACATAGGTATCGAGGGCACCGACTTAGGCACCTTCACCGGTTGCGTCCAAGACCAGACCTACGCGGAGTACGTTCAGGACATGCAGGAACGAGCCAGCAAGGACGAAGTGACCTCTTCCCCAGTCGTCATGATCGACGGAGAACCACTTGGCCAAGATGATTTGGGGCGGTTGCTGTCAGATCCCACGTCGTTCAACGACATCGTTGCGGAGCGCTCATGATCGAGGCGCTGACCCTGGCGGCACCGATGGCCCTGCCCAGTCCGGAGCAGGCCGTGTGGCACCTCGGGCCGATTCCGATTCGGGCCTACGCGCTGTGCATCCTGGCCGGGATCCTCGCGGCGATTTCCATCACGTTTCACCGTATGCGGGCGCGTGGTGGCACCGGGGAAGAGATCTATGACATTGCCGGCTGGACCATCGGGTTCGGGATCGTCGGGGGCCGGCTGTATCACGTGATCTCCTCGCCGCGGCCCTACTTCGGCGAGAACGGCAATCCGATCGACGCCGTCAAGGTGTGGGAGGGCGGCTTGGGGATCTGGGGAGCGGTAGCTCTGGGTGCCCTCGGCGCATACATCGGCTGCCGGCGCCACGATCACTCCTTCGCCGACATCGCCGATGCCATCGTCCCAGGGCTACTGGTGGCTCAGGCACTTGGTCGCTGGGGCAACTACTTCAACAACGAGCTGTACGGCGGTCCCTCCACGGCCCCGTGGGCGTTGGAGGTTCACCAATGGGATGCCGGTGCTGGTCGGGCCGTTGTCGATCAGGCGGGCAACGCGGTGGTGCTGGGCACCTTCCAGCCGACGTACCTCTTCGAGTCGCTGTGGGTGCTGCTCGTCGCCGTCGTCATCATCGTGCTGGACCGACGACACCGCTTCGCCCGTGGCCAGGTCTTCGCCCTGTATCTGATGGGCTACACGCTGGGCAGGTTCTTCATCGAGCTCATCCGGACCGACCCCGCGGAGATCGTGTTCGGGCAACGCGTCAACGTCTGGGTGTCTGTGGCCATCTTCCTTCTTGGGTTCGTGTTGTACGTCTATCGCGGATCCCGCGCCGACTACCCCCCACGTGGATCGGCCCACCTTGGCGATCCCGAAACAACAGATGAACTCACCCAGGAGACGTCCGCGACCTGAGCGAGCCCGGCATAAGGTGTACGCATGCGTCGCGCCAAGATCGTTTGCACCCTAGGTCCAGCCGTCGACACCCAAGAGATGGTGACGTCCCTGGTGAAAGCCGGTATGGACGTGGCCCGCCTGAACATGTCGCACGGCGATCACGAAGACCACCAACGCCGATACGACCTCGTCCGCCACGCTGGCGACGAGGTCGGACACGCGGTGGCTGTGCTGGCGGACTTGCAGGGGCCAAAGATCCGCACAGCCCGCTTCGCTTCGGGTCCGATCACGCTGTCTGAGGGCGATCGTTTCGTGATCACTACTCGCGATGTCCCCGGCGACGTGCACGAGGTCGGCACCACACACCACGGTTTGGCCGATGACGTCGAGCCGGGGGATGACCTGCTGATCGACGACGGCAAGGTGCAGTTGCGGGCTGTGGAGGTCACCGATACCGACGTCATCACCGAGGTCGTCATCGGTGGTCCGGTGTCCAACAACAAGGGCATCAACCTGCCGGGTGCAGCCGTCAGCGTCCCCGCCCTGAGCGAGAAGGACGCCGATGACCTGCGCTGGGCACTGCGAGCCGGGGCCGACCTCATCGCGCTCTCGTTCGTGCGCTCTGCAGCGGACATCGACGACGTCCACGCGATCATGGACGAGGTCGGCATTCGTCGTCCGGTGATCGCGAAGATCGAGAAGCCACAAGCAGTGGAGAACCTTCGCGAGATCGTGTCGGCCTTCGACGCGATCATGGTCGCGCGGGGTGACCTCGGTGTCGAGTTGCCGCTGGAGCAGGTGCCGCTGGTGCAAAAGCGGGCCGTTGAGATGGCCCGGCGCAACGCCAAGCCCGTCATCGTGGCCACGCAGGTGCTGGAGTCCATGGTGACCAATGCCCGCCCCACACGTGCAGAAGCCAGCGACTGCGCCAACGCTGTGCTGGACGGTGCCGACGCCATCATGCTCTCCGGTGAGACCAGCGTGGGTGACTGGCCGATCAAGTCCGTCGAGACAATGGCCACGATCATCGAGAACATCGAAGAGCAGGCACTGGACCGGATCACGCCCCTAGGGAGCAAGCCCAAAACCACCAGTGGTGCGGTCACCCGCGCTGCGGCGGACATCGGCACCCTGCTGAAGGTCTCCTTCATGGTGACCTTCACCCAGACTGGGGACTCGGCCCGACGCATGTCGCGACTGCGCTCGGCCATCCCGATGTTGGCCTTCACCCCCGAGCCCACCACGCGCTCGCAGTTGGCGCTGACCTGGGGGATCGAAACCTTCTTGACGCCATACGTGGAGCACACCGACGAGATGGTCATGCAGGTTGACGAGGCGCTGCTACGCGAGAAGCGCTGCTCAGAGGGGGACCTGATCGTCATCGTCGCAGGCTCTCCGCCCGGAGTGCCGGGCTCGATCAACGCACTGCGAATTCACAAGGTGGGCGACGCCGTCTACGGCAGGGCCAGCGCCTACGCTCGTTTACGCAAGGACTCTGACGGGCGGGTATGATCTTGCTGCCCTAGGCCGGGGTGGTGGAATGGCAGACACGGAGCACTCAAAATGCTTTGCTCGAAAGG
>JBGTGC010000095.1:0-5630 GCA_041746935.1 Dermatophilaceae bacterium | reverse complement strand
GCGTTCGGTGAGGAGGACAAGGAGGTCACCGACCGCGAGGGCATCGAGCCAGTCATGCCGGTCGGGCCGGACGGTGCCTTCACCGCGCCCGTCACCGATTACGCCGGGATGTTGGTTTTCGACGCCAATGCACCGATCATCGCCGACCTCAAGGCCGCGACTCGGGGGGAGGGCGGTCAGAACTCGGTGAACGAGGGCACCGTGCTGCTACGGCACGAAACCTATGACCACTCCTACCCACACTGCTGGCGATGCCGGGAGCCGCTGATCTACAAGGCCGTGTCGAGTTGGTTCGTGGCGGTCACCCAGATCAAAGACCGGATGGTCGAGTTGAACGATGAGGTCACCTGGGTGCCCGAGCACATCAAGGACGGCCAGTTCGGCAAGTGGCTGTCCAACGCTCGCGACTGGTCGATCTCACGAAACCGCTTCTGGGGAAGCCCCATCCCGGTCTGGCGCAGTGACGACCCGGAATATCCGCGACTCGACGTCTACGGTTCCTTCGCCGACCTGGAAGCTGACTTCGGGGACCTGCCGCGCGACGCCGACGGCAACCCTGACCTGCATCGTCCGTTCGTCGATGAGTTGACCCGGCCCAACCCCGATGACCCCACCGGGAAGAGCACCATGCGACGCGTCGAGGACGTCCTCGACGTGTGGTTCGACTCGGGGTCGATGAGTTTTGCCCAGGTGCACTATCCGTTCGAGAACACCGACTGGTTCGAGCACCACTTCCCGGCGGACTTCATCGTCGAATACATCGGTCAGACCCGCGGCTGGTTCTACACCCTGCACGTCTTGGCGACCGCGCTCTTTGATCGCCCGGCCTTCTCCACCTGCATCAGCCACGGCATCGTGCTCGGCAGCGACGGCCAGAAGATGAGCAAGTCGCTGGGCAACTATCCCGACGTGCGCGAGGTCTTCGACCGCGACGGTGCGGACGCCATGCGCTGGTTCCTGATGTCCTCACCCATCCTGCGCGGCGGCAACCTGGTGGTCACCGAGGAGGGCATCCGCGACGAGGTGCGCCAAGTGCTGCTGCCGTTGTGGAACGCCTGGTACTTCTTCGGGCTCTACGCCAATGCTGCGGCACCGGGTGACGGGGCTGAGGACACGGCATACCACGCGCAGTGGTCCACCGCCTCGACGCACCGACTGGACCGCTATCTGTTGGCCAAGACCCGCGATCTTGTCGTTGACGTCGAGAGCGCCATGGATGCCTCCGACATCGCTGGGGCCTGCGTCAGTGTCCGGGCCTACGTCGATGTGCTGACGAATTGGTATATCCGGCGCTCGCGTCCGCGCTTCTGGGGTGCCGGGGCGGCGGGCGACGGTGGAGATGCCGCGGCGGCGTTCGACACCCTGTTCACCGCGTTAGAGGTGACGTGCCGGGTGGCAGCACCGCTCCTGCCGCTGTTGACCGAGCAGGTATGGCGCGGGCTCACCGGCGGCGAGTCGGTGCACTTGACCGATTGGCCGGCGGCTGAGGACCTGCCCGCTGATCCTGATCTGGTGGCGGTGATGGATGTGGCCCGCAACGTGTGCTCGACAGCCTCGGCCCTGCGCAAGAGCAACAACCTGCGGGTGCGCCTGCCGCTGTCTCGCCTGACCGTGGTCACGGCGGCTCCCGATGGGGTGGCGGACCTGGTGGACGTCATACGGGACGAGGTCAACGTCCGCGAGGTGCGGGTCCTGTCCCTTGATGATCCTGCCGCTGACGAGTTCGGCGTCGAGCAGCGACTCACCGTCAACGCGCGCGCCGCCGGGCCTCGGCTCGGTCGCGACGTGCAGATCGCCATCAAGGGGTCCAAGAACGGTGACTGGGCGCTGGCGGAGGACGGCACGGTGACCGCGGGCGGTTTGGGCCTGGTGGAGGGCGAGTACTCCCTGGAGACCGTGGTCTCCGGTGGTGGTGATGCGTCGGCGGCTACATCTGCCACCGCAACTCTGCCCGGCGGAGGATTCGTGGTGCTCGACACCGAGGTCACCGAAGACCTCGAGCGCGAAGGACTGGCCCGCGACCTGGTGCGCGCGGTGCAGCAGGCCCGCCGCGAGGCCGATCTGGACGTCAGCGACCGGATCACTCTGACCGTCGTCGGCGACGATGAGGTCTGGCGGGCCGCGACCGCGCATCAGAACCTCGTGATGAGCGAAACCTTGACCACGCAGTTCGGCGCGGCCGGTGCTGGGACGGCATTACCTGAAGGTGGCTCATGTGCCGATGCCCACCGCAGCAGCGCCACTCTCGATGGCAACCGAACCGTGCACATGATGATTGCGAAGGTGAGCCGATGATCACAACCGAGGAAGCTGCCGCGGCCGAAGATCTGCGCCTGCGGATGGCCCTGGTGACCGAAGGAATCATGCAACGCGCCCCGGAAAACGAGATCGAGCCGACGCTCGACCGTGTCGCCGAGGTCATGGACCTGATGGGCAGCCCGCAACGTTCCTTCAAGGTCGTGCATCTGACCGGCACCAACGGCAAGACCTCTACCACGCGGATGGTCGAGCGGCTTCTGCGCGAGATGGGGTTGAACACGGGCCGATTCACCAGCCCGCACCTGCACGACATGCGGGAGCGGATCGCTATCGCCGGAGTGCCGATCAGCGAGCAGCGTTTCCTCGATGCCTACGACGACGTGTTGCCGTTCGTTCACATGGTGGACGCGGAGTCAGTCGAGGCCGGTGGCCCGATCATGACGTACTTCGAGATCATCGTAGCCGTGGCTTATGCCGCCTTTGCCGACGCGCCCGTGGACGTGGCGGTGATCGAGGTCGGTCTTGGGGGCGTCTGGGACGCCACCAATGTCGCCGACGGGCAGGTATCGGTGATCACGCCCATCGCTATCGACCACACCCGCCTGCTCGGCGACACCCTGGAGTCCATCGCGACCGAAAAGGCCGGCATCATCAAGCCGGGGGCCATCGCCATCGTCGGTGAGCAGCAACCAGAGGTGATGTCCATCCTGATCGACCGTTGCGAAGAGGTCGACGCGAGCATCCAGACCCAAGGCATCGCCTTCGGGGTGACCGAGCGTGAGGTCGCGGTTGGCGGACAACAGGTCTCGATCCAGGGACTGGCCTCGGTCTACCGCGACCTCTACCTGCCGTTGCACGGGGCATACCAAGCGCAGAATGCCTCACTGGCGGTCGCGGCCGTCGAAGCGTTCGTCGGCGGTGGAGAGCAGCGGCTGACCGATGAGGTCATCCACGGGGCCTTTGCCGACATGAGTTCGCCCGGTCGGTTGGAGATCGTGCGTCGTAGCCCGACCGTCATTGTCGACGCAGCGCACAACCCGGCGGGTATGGCGGCGCTGGTCGAAGCGATGCAGGATTCGTTCACCGTTCACCGTCTGATCGGCGTTTTGGCAATCCTGGAGGAGAAGGACGCCGAGTCGATGGTCGCCCTGTTGGAGCCGATCTTGGACCACCTCGTCGTGACCCGCACGACGTCGCCGCGAGCCATCCGCCCACACCGGCTTGCCGAAATCGCGACTGGCTACTTCGGTGCGGATCGGGTCTCCGTGGTGGGAGACCTTCCCGACGCCCTCGACGTCGCCGCGGGGATGGCTGACGAGGGCGGCATGTCCGGGGCCGTGCTGGCCACCGGATCCGTGGTCACCGCCGCCGAGGTCCGGATGCTGCTGGGCCACACAGCGGTCTGATCGGGGAGAATGACGGTCGTGTCTCGATCCTTGTTCTTCGGTGTTCCTGGCAAGTTTGCCCGTCGCTTGGCTGCGGTGGCGTTGTTGGGCCAAGCGATGACCGTGTTTTTCGGTGGCCTGGTAGCCCGGCAGTTCGCGGTCGCTGACGGGGATCCGGACGGGCGCGCCACGACATATTTGATCGGGGGTTGCGCCCTAGCACTGGCCTGCGTGTTGGCCTCTGGCATGCTGCGCCGACCGGGAGGCGTGCTGCTGGGCTGGGTGATCCAGGTGCTAACACTCTTGAGTGCCCTGATCTTGCCCGCCATGGTCGCGGTGGCGGTCATCTTCGGCGGGTTGTGGTGGATGTGCTTGTCCCAAGGCAAGAAAATGGACGACATGAGCGCAGAATGGGCCGCTGACGAGTCACCGGGCTCACGCGGACCACAGGAGAGCTAGGCGTTGGACTATCTACAAGCGATCATCCTCGGGCTAGTCCAAGGACTCACGGAGTTCCTGCCGATCTCCAGCAGCGCGCACCTCTCGATCGTGGGCCAACTCACCGGGGGTGAAGACCCAGGTGCGGCGTTCACGGCAATCAGCCAGTTGGGCACCGAGGCCGCCGTCTTGGTGTTCTTCTGGCGCGACATCACCCGAATCATTGGCCGGTGGTGCCAGGCGCTGGTCGGCAAGATCCCGCAAAACGACTCTGACGTGCGGATCGGCTGGCTGGTGATCATCGGGTCGATACCGATCGTGGTCCTCGGCTACACGCTTCAGGACTACATCGAGAACGATCTGCGCAACTTGTGGCTGACCGCCACGATGTTGTTGGTGTTCGCGCTGGTGCTGTATGCGGCCGATCGCCTCGGGCGCGTGGAGCTGGAGTTGAAGGACCTCAGTTGGAAGCACGGCATCTACTACGGCTTCGCGCAGGCGCTCGCGCTCGTGCCCGGCGTCTCCCGTAGCGGGGGAACGATCGCGGCCGGTCTGTTCATGGGCTACACCCGTGAGGCTGCGGCGCGTTACTCCTTCCTCCTGGCGATCCCGGCCGTGCTCGGCTCGGGCGGCTATCAATTGGCCAAGATCTCCGATGACCCAGTTACCCCTGCCTACGGCCCGATCTTCGTGGCCACCGGGATCGCCTTCGCGGTCGCGCTCGCGGTCATTGCGTGGTTCTTGCACTACATCTCGACCCACAGCTTCACGCCGTTCGTGATCTATCGCATTGGACTTGCGGTGGGCTTGTTTGCTCTGTTGGGTTTCGGGGTCCTCGAGCCTCGGTAGGCTCACCGAGTGACCGAACAGACTCAGACCATCGAACGCTCACTGGTATTGGTGAAGCCGGATGGCTTTCGCCGCGGGCTGAGCGGGCAGGTGCTGGCCCGGATCGAGGCCAAGGGATACACCCTGATGGCTTTGTCCGTGGTGCAGGCGAGCACCGAGCAACTTGCCGAGCACTACGCCGAGCACGAAGGCAAGCCGTTCTACGGGCCCTTGATGGACTTCATGAGTTCGGGTCCGTTGACGGCCGTGTTGATCGAGGGCCAGGGCTGCATCGCCGGATTCCGCGCGTTGGCCGGGGCCACCGATCCAACTGCGGCGCTTCCAGGAACGATCCGCGGCGACCTCGGGCGTGACTGGGGTCTGAAGGTGCAGCAAAACATCGTGCACGGCTCGGACTCACCTGAGTCGGCGCAGCGTGAGACCGCTATTTGGTTTCCGCAGTTCAGATGACCCCCAGCTGTTGCGAACGAGCGCCGACCGTGTAGAAATTGAAGTCGGCCCGCTCGCCCGAGTTGGCTTCTGACTTCACCAACGGAGGACAATATGAGCACCAGCGATTTCGAAGACTCGGCACTGAACACAGCGGAAGACGTCAAGGGCGCATTCGACGAGCAGCATGGTCCGGCTGATGGTGGAGCCGAGGGTGGCGGCGCTGACGGGGGCGCGGATGGTGGCGCTGACGGCGGAGCGGATGGCGGC
>JBGTGC010000094.1:0-4509 GCA_041746935.1 Dermatophilaceae bacterium | reverse complement strand
TGCCCAGGCGCGCCGCGCAACGAGATCACGAGGAGACTGCATTGCCGCTAGATATTGCTGTGAAGAAGACCATCATGGAGGAATACGGCACGAGCGAGGGCGACACCGGCTCTCCCGAGGTTCAGGTTGCACTGCTGACCCAGCGCATCCGTGACCTCACCGAGCACTCCCGTGAGCACAAGCACGACCATCACAGTCGTCGTGGCCTGCTGCTGCTGGTCGGCAAGCGAAAGCGCCTCCTGCGCTACCTCGCAGACACCGACATCGAGCGTTACCGGTCGCTGATCAAGCGCCTCGGCCTACGCCGCTGAATTTCGCCTAGGAGCGACTCCCGACACCTCGGGGGTCGCTCTTACGCGTATGTCGGCTCCTCGCCCAGCGAGCGCCGACACGTGAGAACAGCCGGGCACAACGACGATGCCCCGCGCTGAGCACAACAGATAGGAGGACCCGATGGAGGGTCCAGAAATCACATCGGCCGAAGCCGTCATCGACAATGGCACCTTCGGCACCCGCACCGTTCGCTTCGAGACCGGACGGTTGGCCGCTCAGGCTGCCGGTTCCGTCACGGCATACCTCGACAACGACACGATGCTGCTGTCGACCACCACGGCCGGCAAGCACCCCAAAGATCACTTCGACTTCTTCCCACTGACCGTCGACGTCGAAGAGCGCATGTATGCCGTGGGCAAGATCCCCGGCAGCTTCTTCCGTCGTGAGGGTCGCCCCTCGACCGAAGCCATCCTGACCTGCCGGTTGATCGACCGCCCGCTGCGCCCGAGCTTTGTATCCGGCCTGCGCAACGAGGTTCAGGTCGTCATCTCGGTCCTGTCCTTGGACCCCGACCACCAGTACGACGTCGTGGCCATCAACGCCGCATCCGCGTCGACTCAGATCTCTGGCTTGCCCTTCAGCGGCCCGATTGGCGCCACCCGCGTGTCGCTCATCGATGGCCAGTGGGTTGCTTTCCCGAACTTCAGTGACGCCGCGCGCTCCACCTTCGACATGGTCGTTGCCGGCCGCGTGGTTGGAGAAGAGGACGACGGCAGCGGCAACATGGTTCCAGACGTCGCGATCATGATGGTCGAGGCCGAAGCCACCGAAGCCACCTGGGACCTCGTCAACACGATGGGCCAGCAGGCACCGACCGAAGAAGTCGTCGCTCAGGGCCTGGAGGCGTCCAAGAAGTTCATCGCCTCGTTGTGCGCCGCTCAGGCCGATTTGGCCAGCAAGGCCGCCAAGGAAACCCGCGACTTCCCGCGCTTCCTGGACTACGAGGACGACGCCCTCGCCGCGGTGGAAGCCGAGGTCAGCGACGCGCTCACCTCTGCCCTGCAGATCGGCGGCAAGGCCGAGCGCGAGGAAAGGATCGATGAGATCAAGTCCTCGATGATGGACTCGCTGTCCGGCTCCGAGGACGCTGCCTTCGCGGGCCGCGAGAAGGAACTGTCCGCGGCCTACCGTTCGGCGCAGAAGAAGCTGATCCGTCAGCGCATCCTGCGCGAGAGCGTGCGCATCGATGGCCGAGGTCTGGCCGACATTCGCGCCCTGTCCGCTGAGGTCGAGGTCATCCCGCGCGCTCACGGCTCGGCGATCTTCGAGCGCGGCGAGACCCAGATCATGGGTGTCACCACGCTGAACATGCTGCGTATGGAGCAGATGTTGGACACATTGTCCCCGGTGTCGCGCAAGCGCTACATGCACAACTACAACTTCCCGCCCTACAGCACCGGCGAGACCGGTCGTGTGGGCTCACCGAAGCGTCGCGAGATCGGTCACGGAGCGCTCGCTGAGCGCGCGCTCATGCCGGTCCTGCCGACCCGCGAAGAGTTCCCGTATGCGATCCGCCAGGTCTCCGAGGCGCTCAGCTCCAACGGGTCGACCTCGATGGGCTCGGTCTGCGCCTCGACCATGTCGCTCTGGAACGCCGGTGTGCCACTGCGCGCCCCGGTCGCCGGAATCGCGATGGGTCTGGTCTCGGCAGAGGTCGACGGTCAGACGCAGTATGCGGCGCTGACCGACATCCTGGGCGCCGAAGATGCCTTCGGTGACATGGACTTCAAGGTCGCCGGCACCAAGGAGTTCGTCACAGCCATCCAGCTCGACACCAAGCTCGACGGCATCCCTGCCTCGGTGCTCGGTGGCGCGCTCACCCAGGCCCGCGACGCACGTCTGCACATCCTGGACGTCATGCTCGAGGCCATCGACGCACCGGATGAGATGAGCCCTTACGCTCCTCGCGTCATCAGCGTCAAGGTCCCGGTCGACAAGATCGGCGAGGTCATCGGGCCAAAGGGCAAGATGATCAAGCAGATCCAGGAAGACACCGGCGCAGACATTGCCATCGAGGACGACGGCACGGTCTACATCGGAGCCATCGACGGTCCCTCGGCCGAAGCGGCTCGGGCGCAGATCAACGCGATCGCCAACCCGACCATGCCGGAGGTCGGCGAGCGTTTCCTGGGCACCGTGGTCAAGACCACGACGTTCGGTGCGTTCATCTCGCTCACCCCGGGTAAGGATGGGCTGCTGCACATCTCCGAGATCCGCAAGCTCGTCGGAGGCAAGCGCATCGACGCCGTCGAAGACGTCATGAGCGTGGGGCAGAAGGTGCAGGTCGAGCTCAAGGAGATCGACCCGCGCGGCAAGTTGTCCCTGGGCGCTGTCGTTGCTGACGAGGGCTCGCCCGCGCAAGCTCCTGCTGCCGCCCCGGTGGCGCAGGAGGCACCGCAGACGACGACCACGTCGGCCCAGGTTGACGTGGTCCCGGACGCTGTGGCCGCACCGTCGAGTGACGACGCGGATTCAGCTGATGACAGTGACAGCAATGCCACCGATGGCAGCGACTCCGAAAGCAGTGACAGCGACGGCAGTGACAGCAGCGATGGCGAGGGCGGTTCCGATCGCCCCCGTCGCAACCGTCGGCGTCGTGGTGGCCGCAACCGCGGCAACGCTGGCGGCTCGGCTGACGCCGGCCAGGGTGACGACAACGGCTGATTCAGCCGGTCGGCATACGACCGACTAGCACCGTGAAACGTAGTGAGGGCGGGTCCGATATCCGGACCCGCCCTCACTCTTGGTTGTGTGCCCCTGACTATGCAGCCGTGCGGCCAGCCATCGCGGGAACCCGCTTTGCCGGGACTTCGCCGACGTGCCAGCGCATCTCCATGCGGACGCGGCCGTGGCTATCCAGCACTGGGACCCACGACATGACGGCGGGGCGCTTTGATTGCGGCCTTACTCGTACGCGATCCATGGTGTCCACCTTTCGTTAACCTCGTGTTCATCTAAGATACACCATGAGTTCAGATACAGCGTAAGTGGATGAGTCTGGGTGTGAAGATGTTGGCTGAGCGAACGGGTCTGCCTCCTGCCGAGTCGCCTCGACGCCTGCATGTGGCGGACCTTTCGCCCCGTCCCCAAGCGATGAGGCAGGCCGGGCGTGGCCTCGGCTTTAATCGGTCCGCGGGTGTCAGGTCGTGTCTGTGCCCGCGCGCGATGCCGCGGTGGAGATCGCGCTGACCAGCAACTCCAGCGGCCCTCGAGTCCTCGCCGCCACGAAGATGGCCCCGACGGTCGCGAGGAGCAGCACGTGCACGCTGATCCGCATGGTCCAGCCGAGCGATGCGGGGGCGGCGAGGAGAAGGACGTGCAAGGCATACAGCGTCAGGGTCATCGTGCCTGCGCCGAAGGCGATGCTCACCGCTCGGCGCGCTCGGCGCGCTCGGCGCGCTCGGGTGCCGAGGCGCGAGGTGACGAGCAGGCAGGCACCCAAGATGGCCATCGCGCTGCCGGAGGTATGCATCAGGTCAACGATGCTGCCGCTGTGCGGCGACCAGACTCCGAGCCACCACCACGAACCGAGCGGCGTGGTGCCAAAGAAGCCGAGTTGGAGTTCGGTGGCCAGTTCAGTTGCGGTGGTCGTCCCTCCGAGTACGTCGTAGGTGTCGATCAAGGCACGTCGCGCACCGTCGAAACGGGTCAACAGCGCGGAGATCGACACCGCCACTACGGCCAGCCACAGCCCCGACATCAGCAGCCGCGCAGCCGTCCGGGGGGCTCGCAGGTCCAGCCGCCCGATTGCCATACCCGCGAAAAGGTAGGTCGCCCAGGTAAGTACCGGGTAGTAGCCGGTCACGACGATCTCGCTCAGCAGCTTGGCCGGCTCGAGCAAGAACGATGGTGAGGGCATGTCGTATGTCGGTGCCGGCAGCACCGGGCGCAACGTCATGCTCAGAACGGGAGAGGCCACCCCCCAGCCCAGGGCGAGAAGGGCCAGCGACCTTGCTCGCCATCGCAACACCGGCAGCGCGGAGAGGAACAACACGCCGTAGTACGTCAAGATCACGGCGACCCCGGCATCCACCATGCCCAAGACCAGCCCGATGAACGCGATTGAGCCGGCCCGTGCCACCAGGGACACCCGAGTGCCTGGGCGCAGCGTGACGGCGGATGAGGGACGAGTCCGCGTGGTCAACGCAATCGAAAGGCCAGCCAGGACGGCGAATA
>JBGTGC010000093.1:0-9380 GCA_041746935.1 Dermatophilaceae bacterium | reverse complement strand
GAGAACCACCAAGGGGTCTACGGCTTCCTGCTGCGGCGCAATCTGCGGCTGCCGGGCATCAGTTACGCCATCGACGGCAGCGGTGACGTCTTCCTCGTGGGGCAGTTCCCCGTCGAGCTCATCGGGGTGGAGTTTCTCGACGACCTCGCGGGCGCGGTCCTGAGCGCCTGCGACGAGCCGTTCAACGAATTGCTCGCCCTCGGATTCCTCAGCGCGATGCGCACCGAGTGGGCGTGGCGCGTCGAACGAGGTGAATCCACCGCCAACCTTGAGGCCTTCCGGCATCTGCTGCAGGGTGAACAGCGAGACACGAACGACACAAACGACGGAGGCTAACGCAGGGCCGTCCAGCCGATCAGCCCCTCTGATCGTCTGGACGGCCCTGGCGCGGTCAGTTCACCTGCGGGGGATGGCGCCCGGAATCGGTGGCACAACCGGTGGCAGCGCCTGGTTGGGGATGAGCTGCTCTTCCTGCGCCTCGGCGTCGGCGCGGAACTCATCAGGCTCCAAGGCCTTCAGGTCCTGACCGAACTCCTCGAACAACGGCTCGTCAAAGACCGGGAACTCGCTCTTGCACAGCTTGCCTTCCCTCGGCAGCTTGATCGTCAGCAGATAGCGGTCCATCGCGTTCGTCACACACCGCGAGGTGCCGTATGCCGTGTGCCCGAAGTTATCGCTGGACAGCAGGCGAGAGTTGGGCAGCAGCGCGGAAGCCACCACCGCGCCCTCGTAACTGGTGGCGGGATCCCAGTAGTTGCCCACCACGAGCACGGGGTTGACGGTGTTGGCGGTGAACGGTCCGCGGAAGGAGTCCGAGGCCCGAGCGGTCCAGAACTTCTCGGCGCATGGGGCGCTTTGCCACGTCCACAGCGGTCCGAAGCCGGGGGCTGTGCTGTCGGCTCGAGCGGCGTAGGTCGGCCAGTTGCCAAGGTAGAACGGGTCGAGTGAGTCGGTGCACATCACGCTGTAGAAGGCGTCGAGATCGTTGAAGTACGGAAATCCGCGTCCGAGATCCTTGGCTATCTTTGCCTTGCGGTTGGCCGCCGCCTCGACGTCAGCCTGCCTGCTCTTGTATTCCTCAAAGAAGGCGGCCGCTTTCTCCTCGTGGAGTTCGGCTTCGTCGGTTCCCTCCTCGAAGTTCTCGAACAAGTCCTCATAGATGAAGGCCAAGTCGAAGTCGACGATCTCGGGGGCAAACGGCGCATAGAGGTCTCCCAAGAGGAACAAAATCACCGTGGGGTAGTCCAGCGTGAAGTACACCTCGCCGGTGTCTGGGTCCTCGAAGACGAGTGGGTTCTCCTTGAGCTCGGCCACGATCTTGTCGTAGTTGGCCTCCGGGTCACCCTTGCTGGCGAAGAAGCACTTCTCCGGCCCAGCCTTCTTGCACTGACGAAGGATCTCGTCCAAGGCCCGCTGGTCCGCTTCACCCGTGCCAAGCCGGGGGTCTATCGGGATGCGCTTGGTCGCCGGGGTGCCTGCCCAGCCGAGCGGGTCGAGCACGCCGTCGATCGCGACAGCGCGCACTCGGTCCGGGTAAAGATTGGCGTACACGTTGCCGAGGTATGAACCATAGGAGAAGCCGAGGAAATTGAGCTGCTCGTCACCGACGACCCGGCGCATCACGTCCATGTCACGAGCAACGTTCGCTGTCGACATTTTGCGACTCAGTGGTTTGCCGGTCGTGGAACACCCGCGAGCCACGGCCTTGGACGAGTCCTTGTAGGCGCGTTCCTCACGCTTAGTAAAGGGGAAGGCGACGTATAGCCCTTCGCTGGCAGCGATCTGTTCACCGAAATTCTTGAAGCACTGAACGTTGTCGCTGAAGTTCGTGCCACGCGGATCTACTCCGACAATGTCAAAGCTGTCCAAGACCTCTGGAGACAGGAAGTACGGGGCAAATGATGCGAAGTCAATTGCGGAGCCTCCTGGACCACCTGGGTTGAGGAACAGCGAGCCGATCTTCTTGTCCGGATCTGCAGTGCTAAGCTTGAGGTAGGCAACCTCGGTCTTCGTCCCTGTGGGCTTGTCATAGTCCAAGGGCAACTGAACAGTGCCGCACTCACTCGGGACCCCAAAAATTGCTGTGCAGTCAAAAGTGTCCGGCGTTGGCGTCGGGAACTGATCGACCCGTTTTGCCTCTTTGTCGCTGGTGACATCGGAGATGGCCAGCGATGCCGCGGCCTTGCTGAAGGAGCCGGTAGTCGTGGTTGCTGAGGCCTGGACGGCGGCTGGGGCCGCCACCAGACTCAATGCAATAAATGAGCCCACTATGGGGCGTGTGAGTCTAGAGCGAAGCATCAGTACCCTCTCGAAGACCTGCTAGGTGGCCCACCCCCACCGGGCGGTCCTGGCTTACCAACAGGATCTGAATGTGGCCCAAGTCACACTATTAGTCAAGAAGTGAATGGCATTCTGTCGCAAAGTCATCGAGTAGTTGAGGACTCAACACTTTTCTGGGCTCCTGTAAGCGTCGAACTGCGCCGTTGATCCCGTTCTTACTAGACTGATCCGCCATGAGCACCGATTCGGGCCGAGGGCACCACACGCTGATCTTGCTGCGCCACGGCGAAAGCCAGTGGAACGCCAAGAACCTGTTCACCGGGTGGGTCGACGTCGACCTGTCCGATAAAGGGCGTGAGGAAGCGCTACGCGGGGGGCAACTACTCCTGGATGAAGGTCTCTTGCCGGATGTGCTGCACACCTCGCTGCTGCGTCGGGCGATCAGCACGGCAAACGCGACGCTAGACGTGGCCGGACGCCACTGGATCCCGGTGCGACGCTCCTGGCGGCTCAACGAACGCCACTACGGTGCCTTGCAGGGCCTGGACAAGGCTGCCACGCGAGACAAGTATGGCGAAGAGCAATTCATGCTGTGGCGCCGTTCGTTCGACACCCCGCCCCCACCGATCGAGTCCGACGCGGAGTACTCCCAGGCTGGTGACCCGAGGTATGCCGATCTGGGCGAGGACGTGCCGTCAACCGAATGTCTCAAGGACGTCATCGCTCGGATGCTCCCGTATTGGGAATCCTCGATCGTGCCCGACCTCGAGGCAGGCCACGTCGTGATGGTCGCCGCCCACGGCAACAGCCTGCGCGCCCTGGTGAAGCACCTCGACGGCATCAGCGATGAGGACATCGCCGGGCTCAATATTCCGACCGGTATCCCGCTGGTGTATGAGCTCGACGCCGACTTCGCACCTGTGCAGCGCGGAGGTCGCTACCTCGACGCGGATGCCGCGGCCGAGGCGATCACGGCCGTAGCCAACCAGGGCAAGTAGGGCCTGGCTCTGGTATGCGGGCGCTAGGGCGTTAGTTCTCCTCGAACTTGTAGCCCAATCCGCGCACCGTCAGGATGTGCTTCGGGCTAGCCGGATCCGGCTCGACTTTGGCGCGCAAACGCTTGACGTGCACGTCGAGGGTCTTGGTGTCGCCGACGTAGTCGCTGCCCCACACACGGTCGATCAGCTGGCCTCGGGTCATCACCCGACCGGCGTTGCGCAGCAGCATCTCCAGCAGCTCGAACTCCTTCAGCGGCAGGGTGATCTTTTCGCCGGAGACGGTGACCTGATGGCGCTCGACGTCCATCCGCACCGGCCCGCCGGAGATGCTCGTCGGCACGAGCTCTTCGGGTTCGGCGTGGCGGCGCAGCACAGCCTTGATGCGGGCCAGCAGCTCGCGCGCTGAGTAGGGCTTGGTGACGTAGTCGTCGGCACCGATCTCCAGCCCGACCACTTTGTCGACCTCGCTGTCCTTGGCGGTCAACATGATGACCGGCACCGCTGAGCGCGTACGTAGCGCTCGGCATACATCCACTCCGCTCAGACCGGGCAGCATGAGGTCGAGCAGAACGAGATCGGCACCATTGCGGTCGAATTCGGCGATCCCCGCCGGGCCCGTCGCCGCGACCGCGACGTCGTAGCCCTCCTTGCCGAGAAGATAGGACAGCGGGTCGGAGAAGGACTCCTCGTCCTCGACCACCAGGATGCGGGTCACAGGGATACCTTTCGTTGGTGCGGTCGGGGGTCATCCGGGGCTGCGGAGCCAATAGGCCGGGTGTCGTTGACGATGCCCGGAAGCCGGATGGTGAACGTCGAGCCCTGCCCCTCTTGGCTCCATAAGGTCACTTCGCCGCCGAGATTCGCACAGATGTGCTTCACGATCGACAAGCCGAGTCCGGTCCCGCCCGTCATCCGTGAGCGGGCTGTGTCGACTCTATAGAACCGTTCGAAGATGCGCTCCTGATCACTGGCCGAGATGCCCCGGCCCTGGTCCGACACCTTGATCTCAACGATGTCGTCGACCCGACGGGTGGTCACGGACACTCGGGTGCCGTCCTCGGAGTAGGCGATGGCGTTGGTGATCAGGTTGCGGATCGCGGTAGTGATCAACTCAGGATCGCCGTAGACGCGCAGGCCGGCCCGAGCCGTGGCCACCCGTGAGGTGAGCATGCGATCCCCGGCGATCAGCCGTGTTTGCTCGACCGAGTCGGCGGCGCAACTGGCCACGTCGACCACGCTCAGTTCAGTCATGAGGTCCACGGTTTGCAAGCGAGAGAGGTCAACGATCTCGCTCACGAGTTTGGTAAGCCGCTCGGCCTCGACCTTCATCCGGCGGGAAAAACGCTTGACTGCCGCCGGGTCGTCTGCAGCGCCTTCGACGGCCTCAGCCAACAGGGACAGGCCCCCCACAGGGGTCTTGAGCTCGTGGCTCACGTTGACCACGAAGTCTCGGCGGACCTCTTCCACGCGCCGGGCCTGGGTGCGGTCCTCGATCAGCATCAAGATGAGATCGTCCGCGATCATGGCCACCCGTGCACCGATGACGAGACGACCAGCACCCACGGGGCCGCGAGCGGACTCGAACTCGACCTCTCGGGTGCGCCCTTCGGTGAGCACGAGGTCGAAGACACGCCTCAAGTCCGGATGCGTCAGTTCATTGCCGCGAATCAGCCCGAAGGTCAGGGCCGAAGATGTCGCCCGCAGGACCCGGCCGTCGCGAGCCGCGAGGATGCCCCCTGATCGGGTTGCAGCCAACAATTCGGCAACGCCGATCGCTAGCGCGCCGTGGGCATGCTCGACGACACCGGTGAGCCCCTGGGGGTCCGACCCCGGGGAGTTGGCGTCGGCGCGCCCGTCGCGGAGTTGCCGAACACGCAGCACCAAGACGGCGACGACGAGGAGTAGGACCACGACGACAGCCACCATCACGACACCAGTGGTCGTGGAAACCGTCAACATGCCGCCCAGCCTAGATCGCCGATCAGAGCGCTCGGCACCGTAAACTCAAAGGGCGTCCCGCAGTAGCGCACTGTTCACTTTCAGTCGGCGCTTCGTTCATTCAACAATGACAGCGTGCTCGCGAACCTAGCGAAGAGGAGCACCATGCGCACGGCATACCACGAGGAATTGGTCTTCATCTCAGACCAGTTGGTCGAGATGACTCGACTGACCGCTTCCGCCTTGAACCGGGCCACCCAGGCCCTGATGGATGCGGATCTGGAGCTCGCCGAGAGCGTCATCACCGCCGATGAGCATATCGACGCCGTGCGGCGCGACCTGGACAACCGGGCGGTGGACACTCTTGCTCGCCAGCAGCCCGTCGCCACCGACCTGCGCGTCCTGGTCACCTCTATGCGGATGAGTTCGGACCTGGAGCGCATGGGGGATTTGGCGCGCCACGTGGCCAAGGTCGCCCGGCTGCGCTACCCCGAGTCGGCTATCCCCGCCTCGCTGCGCGCGACGTTTGCCGAGATGGCCCAGCTGGCCGAGCGAATGGTGATGAAGACGGGGTCGATCATTCACAACAACGACCTCGAAAGTGCCACCCGGCTCAAGGACGACGACGACCGGATGGATGAGCTGCACCGTGAGGTGTTCAGGGTCTTGCTGTCCGACAGGTGGGACGGGGCGACCGAGGCCGCGGTCGACGCGACGCTGTTGAGTCGCTACTACGAGCGCTTCGGGGACCACGCAGTCTCGGTGGCCCACCGAGTGGTGTACCTCGTGACCGGCGAATGGCACGACGAGGTCAACATGGACGACGCCCTGGAGAGCCGGACTGCGGAAAGTGCTCGGTACACCGCCCCCGTGCGGTAGCCCCGGAAACCTGGAGTACCTACTCGCCGGCCCCGAGAACGTCCGCGTATGGCTCATAAATGCCGTCCGGGGGAAACACCGGAACCAGCGTGGAGACGGCAGATTGCGTTGTGGAGAGCCGGAGAGTGACCATCCCGCCCGTCACGCCGGGCACGGCCTGCGCCATGAGCGGATCAACGAAGTCGCCATCATCGGTTTTGCCGTCCATCCGCATGCCGCGCGACGGCGAAACCTCGATGTCCGGACTCAGTTGCGTGCGGTCGCCTTCGGCTTCGAGGGCCACGCTCACGGTGACCGGTTCGCTTGAGGTGTTCACCACATAACCGCTGATCACACCGGGTGCACCGTTGCCCTCGCTGATCACGACCATGTCGAGCACCTCCATGTCATCGGTCTCGACGCTGACACCGTCGGCAGGGTCGTAGGGCAGGTCCGTCGTGATCGGAGATGCGACCTGGCAGGCACCGACGCCGAAGGTGGCAGCCAGGGTCGCGACGGCCATGGCGAAGTGTCGGGTGGGCGGGGTCTCTCTCCTCTTGCTGGGCACAGGCCGTAGCCTACCGGGTGCTCCCCTCACCTGCACGGGTCCCTGACCAGCGCAAATGCCAAGTCTGTTATTTAGTGATCTACACCACTCGTGATATTCTGAGGCTCCGCGAAAGGGGCTAACTGAAGATGACATTTAAGGTCGGCGAGACCGTGGTGTATCCACATCACGGTGCCGCACTCATCCAGGAAATGAACAAACGCACCATCAAGGGTGAGGAGAAGATCTACCTCAAACTGAAGGTCGCTCAAGGCGACCTCACCATTGAGGTCCCCGCCGACAACTGCGATCTCGTCGGAGTTCGCGATGTCGTCGGTAAGGAGGGGCTCGACAAGGTGTTCAAGGTGCTTCGCGCCGATCACACCGAAGAGCCCACGAACTGGTCCCGCCGCTACAAGGCCAACCTCGAAAAGTTGGCCTCTGGCGATGTCGTCAAGGTTGCCGAGGTCGTCCGCGACCTGTGGCGACGTGATCGCGACCGCGGATTGTCCACCGGTGAGAAGCGTCTGCTCAACAAGGCCCGCCAGATCCTGGTCTCTGAGTTGGCGCTCGCTGAGAAGACCAACGAAGACAAGGCTGAGGCCACGCTCGACGAGGTCCTCGCCTCCTGAACGTAGGGGTCATCCTGGTCGCCGCTGGCCAGGGCTCCCGGCTTGGGGCTGGTCGTCCAAAGGCACTCGTGCTGTTGAACGGCCAGTCCCTCGTTGTCCGTGCGACCAGCACCGCTGCTGTATGCCAAGGTGTCAGCGAAGTCGTCGTGGTCGCCCCGGTTGGGCATCGCAGCGAGATCCGCGAAGCGCTCGCAGACGTCAACCCTCCGGATACCGTCAGCGTGCGCGTGGTTGACGGTGGTGCGCAGCGAGCGGATTCAGTGGCGGCGGGTGTTGCCGCCTTGTCGGCCGACGTCGGGATCGTGCTGGTCCACGACGCGGCGCGGGCGCTGACGCCCGTCGAGGTGTTTGACGAAGTCGTCAAAGCCGTGCGCTCCGGCCACTCGGCGGTGGTCCCCGTGGTTCCGGTGACTGACACCATCAAGGAAGTGGCCTCGTACCCCAGGTCGGGACTCCCTGACGTGGTCGTGCGCACGATCGAACGCACCAACCTCCGGGCGGTCCAAACCCCCCAGGGCTTTCTGCGCGAGACGCTCGTGCACGCGCACTCCCACGCTGGGTCGAGTGCGTTTCCGCGCGGGGCTGGGGGCACGACCGATGATGCGGGCATGATCGAAGCTCTGGGTGGCACCGTGTGCGCCGTGGCCGGCGATCACCGAGCAATGAAAATCACCACGCCGCACGACCTGGCAGTGGCCGAAATGTTGCTGGCCGGGGCGCCGTGACCGCGCTGCCCAGAGTCGGCATCGGCACAGACGTTCATCGGTATGCCGACAGTCCCCGCGAACTGTGGCTCGGCTGCCTTCTCTGGCCCGACCAGCAGGGCATCGAGGGACACTCCGACGGTGACGTTGTCGCCCACGCGACATGTGACGCGCTCTTGGCCGCTGGGGGGCTGGGCGACCTCGGCAGCGTCTTCGGGACCGGCCGACCGGAGATGGCCGGGGCGGGGGGAGCACAGATGCTGGCGCACGTGCGTGACCTGCTTGGCGCGGCTGGCTACAGCGTCGGCAACGTCTCCGTTCAGATCATCGGCAACACACCAAAGATTGGACCCCGGCGCGCCGAAGCCAAGTCGGCCATGTCGGCTGCCCTCGGCGGAGCTCCGGTCTCGGTCAGCGCCACGACGACCGATGGCCTCGGGCTGACCGGTCGAGGTGAGGGCATCGCCGCCATCGCCATCGCTCTGGTCACCATCTCGGATTAGCCTGTGCAGTCTCTGTCGCTATAGCGACACAACAGCACAGGCTAAGCCTCTTTGTGCCTCAGAGCGTTCCGACGACGAGGTAGCGCCCGTCAGTCAAGAGGGCGCACAAGCGCCCACCAGCCGCTCGACCTCAACGGCTGCCAATCCGCCTCCGGTGTGCCAGGTGCCCTCGATCATGTCTTGCGTCAATCACGACATCGGCTGGTGCATGAGGCAGATGGCCAAGCAGCAACGACCGCCACGCTGCCCGCACCTCAGGGTCGCGCAAACCGTGGTCGGGCCCTCGTCATGCGAAGCCGCCTGGTCGTTGCAAAAACTCGGTGTCGGCGATCTGCCATGTGGTGATGTTCACACACCCGCTGCGACCGGCATACTGAACCGGTCATCACCGCTTCCAAGGAGGACCACGCATGCCCAGCACCGTCAAGGGCGTCATCGCCCGCAGCAAGAATGCCCCCGTCGAAGTGGTCGATGTGGTGGTGCCGGATCCCGGCCCCGGTGAGGTCGTGGTCACGATTGAGGCCTGCGGGGTGTGCCACACCGACGTGCATTATCGCGAGGGTGGCATCAACGATGAGTTTCCGTTCTTGTTGGGCCACGAGGCTGCCGGCACGGTCGAGACGATCGGTGAGGGAGTCACCAACGTCAAGGTCGGCGATTTCGTCATCCTCAACTGGCGAGCAGTGTGCGGCCAGTGTCGCGCCTGCAGTCGTGGTGAGCCGTGGTACTGCTTCGACACCCACAACGCCGCGCAGTCCATGACGCTGACCGACGGCACTGTGCTCTCGCCGGCATTGGGGATCGGTGCCTTCATCGAGAAGACTCTGGTTCACTCCGGTCAGTGCACGATCGTGGACCGTGAGGCTTCGGCGGTGGCGGCCGGCCTGCTCGGCTGTGGCGTGATGGCCGGATTCGGTGCG